>JBMTEX010000065.1:0-11507 GCA_049433485.1 Ilumatobacteraceae bacterium
CACATAGACGGTTTGTCGCTCACCATCTTGGTGGTCGTTGCGTTTATCTCCACGCTTGTTCAGATCTACTCCACCGAGTATCTGCACGGAGACCGTCGTTACACGCACTTCTTCGCATCGCTCACATTGTTCTCTGCTGGCATGTTGAACATGGTTGTTGCAGAAAACATGATTCAGCTCATCTTGGGTTGGGAAATCATGGGCTTGTGCTCATTCATGTTGATCGGTCACTGGTGGGAAGATGGCGCAAACAGTCGCGCTGCACTGAAGGCATTCTTCACTACTCGTACTGGTGATATTGGTCTTCTCGTCGGCACATCTGTGCTGTTCTTTGCAGCAAACGATTGGACACAAAAAGAACTTGGTCTTTCCGGTTTCAGTATCCGTGGTCTGTCGGCCTGGGCGCTGTCAGGAACGCCAGGACAAACAGCCATCACCGTTGGTGCTGTTGCATTGTTCATCGCGTGCATTGGTAAATCTGGTCAGTTCCCACTTCATACGTGGTTGCCAGACGCAATGGCTGGCCCAACGCCTGTGAGTTCGTTGCTGCACTCGTCCACCATGGTGGTGGCCGGCGTGTTCCTTGTTGCTCGTTTGTACCCAGTGTTCTTCGAGGGAATGAACATTTACGGATCAAACGTGAACTTCATCGTGGTTATCGGTGGCATCACCATCGTTATTGCTGCCGCACTTGCGTTCGTCCAAACAGACATTAAGAAGGTGTTGGCGTACTCCACTGTGTCGCAGTTGGGTTACATGATGATGGGTCTGGGCGCTGGCGCTTGGTTGCCCGCTGTATTCCACATCTTCACTCACGCATTCTTTAAGGCGTGTTTGTTCTTGGCAGCTGGCTCCATCAGTCATAGCGCTTCGCATCACTCTTTTGATATGAAGAAAGACATGGGCGGTCTTCGCAAGTTCATGCCCATCACTTTCTCAACATGGATCATCTCCACTCTGGCGTTGTGTGGTGTGTTCCCATTCTCGGGCTTCTTCTCCAAAGACGAAATCATCGACAACGTGGGGTACGGCGGTTACGACTTCTTCATGATCGTTGGCTTAGTGGGCGCATTCTTAACGGCTGCCTACATGACGCGTGCTACGTATCTCACCTTCTTCGGAGAGCCACGCGGTGCCGCTGCGGGTGAACATCACGACGAAGGTCATGGTCACGACGATCACGATGCGCATGGCCACGACTCACATGATTCACATGATGCACACGGCCACGACGATCATGCATCACACGGACCGCATGAATCTGGTCCACTCATCACAATTCCACTCATCATTCTTGCCACCTTGGCAATTGGCTCTGGCTTGTTGAATGCCACTCCATTTGGTGAGAAGTGGGAGAACATGAAGAAGTGGGTGGAGCCACGGGCCGTTGTTGTCAACGTGCATGGCATCGCGATGCCTGCAGGATCTCATGGCGAAGTGAAGATCGCAGCTGACTCGGCAGAAGAGGACTCACACTCTTCGGAAACGGCAACGTCAGAAGAGTCAGCTGATCACGGTCACCACGACTCACCATGTGGTTCTGAAACTCCAGAAGGTGGTGTGTGTTACGCACCGCAACTGAACCACGCCAAGTTCAAGTGGGCTAAGGGTGCAATGTCTGTGGGAATTGTGTTCGCAGGAATGATCCTCAGCTGGCTGCTGTGTGTTCAGTTGTACTCACGCAAGAACAAAGCGCTTGTTGGTCTGACTCAGCGCAACAAAGTTCTGGGTGCTGGCTATGCATTCCTTGCAAACAAGTACTACCTCGATCATCTCTACGAGCGAATCATTGTTCGCTCCATCGCACATCCAATTGCGCGCGGTGCATATTGGATTAACCAGAACGTCCTCGACGGCATTGTGAACGGAGCCGGTATCGGTTCCCGCAAGATTGCCGGTTGGGTGTATCGCAATGTTGACCAGAAAGTGGTCGACGGCGCGGTGAACGGAGCAGGCAACGCAGCACAAGGTGCAGGCGGCGCATTGCAACCCGTTCAGTCCGGAAAAGTCAACCAGTACGGTGCATTGTTGTTCGGCGCAGCCGCCATCGGTGCTCTTGTACTCGTCATCATCAATACCTGAGGGAGCAACTCGGCATGGAAGTCCTAAGCGACCACAACTGGGTGCTGACAGTCGGCACATTTTTGCCACTCGTCGGCGTCCTTATCATGCTCTTCATTCCGAAGACAGATGAGGTGTTATCGAAGACGGTAGCAATTGCTACTGCTGCGGCAACACTTGCAATCGGCGTGTTCACGTTGATTCAGTTCAACTACGACCACGCAGACAAGATGCAGTTTGCTGCAGATGCCGAGTGGATCTCGGTCATCAAGTCGTCATATCTCATAGGCATTGACGGCATTAGCTTGCCGTTGTATTTCCTCTCCATGGTCATCACGTTGCTCGTGATGATTTACAGCTGGAACCATGTGCCATCACCAGGTAATCCGAAGGCTTTCTTCATCCTGATGTTGGTTCTGCAAACAGGTATGGCTGGAACATTTATTGCTCGCGACCTTGTCTTGTTCTTCGTGTTCTTCGAACTCGTGTTGTTGCCGATGTACTTCATGATTGGTGTGTGGGGCGGCGAAAATCGTCAGTACGCGTCACTGAAGTTCTTCCTCTACACAATGTTCGGTTCGGCCCTCATGTTGGTGGCGTTCTTGGCATTGTTCTTCAAGACGGGTGCTGAAAGCTTCTCCATTCCGTACCTCATTGAAGAAGGCGCAAAGATTTCAAAGAACACCCAGGTGTGGATCTTCGCTGGAATGTTCATCGGCTTTGCCGTAAAAGTTCCTATGTTCCCATTCCACACGTGGTTGCCAGATGCGCACACGCAGGCACCAACTCAAGGCTCAGTTATCTTGGCTGCCATCTTGTTGAAGTTGGGAACCTACGGTTTCGTACGAATTGCAATTCCAATTCTTCCTGCCGCTGCAAAAGAATGGGCACCATGGATTGGTCTTCTTGCAGTCATCGGAATCATCTACGGCGCACTCGGATGTCTCGCACAGACAGACATGAAACGTCTGATTGCGTTCTCATCAGTTGCTCACATGGGATATGTGATGTTGGGTATTTCCACGCTCACCGATTTCGGTATGAACGCTGCAATGTTTGGCATGGTGGCTCACGGCCTCATCACCGGCATGTTGTTCTTCATCGCTGGTTCCGTGAAAGAGCGTTACCACACTCTCGAAATCAAGCGTCTCTCGGGCATGTTGGTACAGATGCCAAAGCTTGGATGGATCCTCGGCTTCAGCGCTATGGCCTCACTTGGTTTGCCAGGACTTGCAGGCTTCTGGGGTGAATTCCCAGCAATCTTGTCTGCGTACCAACCAGCAGAAGGTTTGCCAGTAGAAACATTCCGTACCTACATGGTTATCGCTGCAATCGGAACCGTCTTTGCGGCTGCGTACTTGTTGTGGCTCTACCAGCGCACAGCTTTCGGTGAACCAACCGCTGAATTCGCAGCAGGTCACGGACATGACGAAGACATCCATGACGTCAACAAGTTTGAATGGATTGCTTGGACACCATTGCTGATTGCAATCGTGGTGTTCGGTGTCTACCCACAATTGATGTTCAAGGTTCTCGACCCTGCCGTTGGCGTCACACTCAAGGCTTTCGGAGGCTGATCCAGTGTTAAGCACTCTTGCCGCTGAATGGTCAACGCCCGTCGTTGACTATCACGCACTCGCACCCGAGATCATCCTCGCGGGCGGCATTGTGCTGCTCTTGATGCTTGACCTCTTTGTGTCCGATGCGAAGAAGTGGATCCTCACTCCTATTGCGTCGTTCACCGCACTTGGTGCATTTATACCGGTTCTCACACTTGCTCTCAGTGATGCGGGAACACGTTCCATGTTTGATGGTCGTTACATGGTGGACGATTTCAGCTTGGTGATGAAGGGTCTCTTCTTGCTCGCGGGTTATGTTGTTGTCCTTCTCACTGCAGATCATTTGCGTGAAGGTGACTATTACCAAGGTGAATATTGGTTCTTGTTGCTGTCAAGCATTCTTGGAATGGTCATGATGGCATCAAGCCGAGATCTCATCTCCATCTTCGTTGCATTGGAGTTCTTGTCTATTCCTGCCTACATGATGGCGGCGTGGCGCAAGCGAGACTTGAAGAGCAATGAAGCAGGCATCAAGTACTACTTGCTTGGTGTATTTGCCTCCGCAATCATGCTGTACGGAATGTCGTTGCTGTACGGCATTACCAACAGCACTCTGCTTGTAGATATCGGTACGTACCTCAGCGAAGACGTCACCGCAATTCGTGCAGTAGCTGTGCTCTTCGTGGTCATTGGCTTTGCATTCAAAGTGTCAGCAGTGCCGTTCCACACATGGGCACCTGACGTGTACCAAGGTGCACCAACACCAGTCACGGCGTTCTTATCGGTGGCATCGAAGGCTGCAGGTTTCGTTGCATTGGTCACCGTTGTGTACGTGGGCTTCCCTGGGTCATTCGATGTCTGGCAACCGGTGTTCTGGATTTTGTCTGCACTCACCATGACTCTCGGAAACGTCATGGCATTGAAGCAAACCAACATCGTTCGCATGTTGGCCTACTCGTCAGTTGCGCAAGGTGGATTTATCTTGATGCCGCTTGCTGTGGCCGGTATTGATGGTGTTGCCAACTCTGCTCTTCGTGCAGTGGTCACATATCTCTTGGTGTATGCAGCAACAAACCTTGGTGTGTTCGCAGTCATCATGGTGGTGTCACGAAAGACTCGCAGTGGAGAGATCTCCTCGTTTGGTGGATTGTTCTCGTATGCGCCTGGCGTTGCAGCGTTGATGACAATCTTCCTTGCATCGCTCGCAGGTATCCCACCACTTGGTGGTTGGTTCGGTAAGTTCGCTGCATTCCAGTCACTTGTATCGGCAGGAACAAATTGGGCGTATGCACTTGCAGTTATCGGCGGTATTAACTCAGTTGTCGCATTCGGTTACTACGGAAACATCATGCGCGAGATGTGGATGAAGCCCGTTCCAGATGGAGACACATCTCCTGTGAAGGTGCATTCTTCACTTGGTGTTGCTCTCGCAATCACTGGTCTTGCAACTCTTATTCTCGGAACATTCCCAGGACTTGTCATTCACTTCGGTGACATTGCAGGTCTCGCTGGTGCCTTCGGCTACTAAGTCTCTTCGCCACGCCATTGAGGTGGCAGGAGGATCTTTACCATTCTCCGATTACATGGCCATTGCTTTGTATGGCGAGGAAGGCTTCTACACACAAGGTGGTCGTGCTGGTCGCAGAGGTGACTTCATTACATCTGCAGAAGTGGGACCATTGTTTGGCACCGTGTTGGCGCATGCAATAGACGATGTGTGGCGGCGTTCTGGTCAACCCGACAACTTCACCATTGTTGAAGTAGGAGCCGGCCCTGGAACATTGGCGCGCTCGATTGTGGCTGCACAACCCCAGTGCCTCGTTAACGGGACATACGTTGCGGTCGAAGTGAGCCCAACACAACGCGCCATGCATCCAGACAGTGTGGTGTCCGTGAGCGAGATGCCCACAAGCATTAAATATGGTGTCATTATTGCCAACGAATTGCTCGACAACCTTCCTTTTGATGTGTGGGTCTACGACAATGGTTGGCGTCAAGCACATGTTGTGGACACGCCACAAGGATTCTCTGAAGTGTTGCGTAGTGCTGATATCCCATCGGTGTTGCCGTCACGAGTAACGCATGGTTCACGTGCTCCAATTCACACACATGCAGTTCAGTGGTTATCGCAAGCATTGGAAACACTGAAGACCGGCTCAATTTTGTGCATTGATTACTGCACGCCCACCACGGCTGAAGTTGCGTCGATGCCATGGCGCGAATGGTTGCGCACCTATACGCAACATCAGCGAGGAAGTCATTATCTCCGCGATGCTGGAGATCAAGACATCACGACGCAGGTGTGTATCGACCAGCTAGTAAGCGTCAAAGAGCCAGACTCAGTGCGCAGCCAATCACAGTTCCTTCAATTGTGGGGGATCACAGACTTAGTTGATGAGGGCCGCCGTGCGTGGGAAGAATCTGCTGCTGCGCCAACGCTGGCAGCCATCAAGATGCGCAGTCGCATTAATGAAGCTGAAGCACTTCTGGATATGTCAGGACTTGGCGCTTTTACCGTGTTGGAGTGGCGACTCTAAGCTGCTTTGTCGGGACGGCTGGTGAGATAGGCCCCGGCAATCACGATGCACATTCCAATCACCGCAAGGACGGTGACTGATTCATCACGGAACATTAGCCCAAGAATTGTTGCAACTATCGGAGTGAAGAAGACACCGATGACGCCACGAACTGCACCTGCGCGAACCATAAGCATTCCGTACATCACATATGCAAAACCAGTTCCTAATGATCCGAGTACCATCAAGGCAAACAACGCCGACCAGGAGAAACTGCTGTCAAAGAATGCAGGAATTCCCAAGGGCAATGCGAACATCAACGCGAACAGTTCCTGCCATAGGAGCACAGTAAGAGTTCCGTATTTCACTTGCATCTCTCGAGAGAGGATGCTGGTGAAGGCATAACAACATGTGGCAGCCAACAGAAACAAGACGCCATGCACCGATGCGCCTTTGTCGTCGCCGACACTGCCAAAAGAAATGAATGCAATTCCTACAAAGCCGATGAGTACGGCAAAGATGCGCCGGCGTGATGGCATGTTGCGCGTGAGGATTGCTGCGGCTACCACTGTTGTGACGGGGATAGACCCGTTGATCATTCCAGTTACTGAAGACGAGACGGAATGTTCTGCGAGCGGATATAAGTAAAAGGGGATTGTCATGGCGACTAAGCCGAGGAGCGCAACCCGGCCAATGTCCTCCGGTGCAATTTTCTTGCGGGCGGCGGGAAAACAGGCGAGAGCCAGAATGCCAAAGAACAAACGTGCTACCGGCACCACGCCGGTAGCCACATGATCAATCGCAATGGCGATGAAGAGAAATGACGCTCCCCACGTGATTGCGACGGCGCTTGTCATGCCCCATTCAGCCGGCCCGAAATGGTGATGGGTGTCTTTGCCTAAATGGGTTCTGGTCACGGCTCTCTAGTCTTGTCGGTTGCCCTCCCTCATCAACGGTTCATTTCACTAGTGTTCACTACATCACCTTGGGGGTTCACACATGGCTGACAATCACGACACAATCGACGCCCTTCAGTGGGAGAAGCGCACCTTCCCACCATCTGAGGCATTCAAGAAGTCATCACTTGTGGTGGGAACCCACTTATATGACGAAGCGAATGAAGACTACGAAGCGTTTTGGGCACGTCAGGCAGAAGAACTTGTCTCATGGGCGAAGCCGTGGGACTCCATTTGTGAGTGGAACTTGCCCTTTAGTCAGTGGTTTGTAGGCGGTCAGTTGAATGTCTCCTACAACTGTCTTGATCGCCACGTTCTGGCCGGTAAAGGCGACAAAGTTGCGATTCATTTTGAAGGTGAACCAGGCGACTCTCGAACAGTGACATATGCGCAGTTACTTGATGAAGTGCAGAAATTTGCGAATGTGTTGAAGAGCCTCGGCGTTCAAAAAGGTGATCGCGTCAACATCTATTTGCCGATGATTGTTGAAGCGGCTGTCGCAATGTTGGCGTGTGCACGAATTGGTGCAGCCCATTCTGTGGTGTTTGGTGGGTTCTCGTCTCAAGCGCTCGCAGATCGCATCAACGATGCCGAGGCAAAAGTTCTCATTACCGCAGATGGCGGATGGCGACGTGGCGAAGTCTTTGCGTTGAAGCCACAGGCTGATGAAGCAGTTGCAAGTACACCAACAATTGAGCACGTTGTTGTTGTGCAACGTGGAAATAATCCGGTGGACATGACAGCAGGACGTGATCATTGGTATCACGAACTCATGGCAACAGCGTCGAATGAATGCCCGGCAGAACCAATGGATTCAGAACAATTGTTGTTCTTGTTGTACACCTCTGGCACCACAGGAAAGCCAAAGGGAATCATGCACACCACAGGCGGATACCTCACGCATGTGACGTTCACGCATAAGTATGTGTTCGACTTGAATCCAGAAAAAGACATCTATTGGTGCACTGCTGATGTTGGCTGGATTACCGGACACAGTTACATCGTGTATGGGCCATTGTCGAACGGCGCCACACAGGTCATCTATGAAGGTGTTCCAAACTTCCCAGGTAACGATCGAATGTGGAACATCATCAACAAGTACAAGGTGACCATTTTCTATACCGCACCTACGGCAATTCGAACATTCATGAAGTGGGGAGTTGAAGAACCTGCAAAGCATGACTTGTCGTCGTTACGACTACTTGGAAGTGTGGGTGAGCCCATTAACCCAGAAGCGTGGATGTGGTATCACGAAAACATTGGTGGTGGAAACTGTCCCATTGTCGACACATGGTGGCAAACAGAAACTGGAGGCATCATGATTTCGCCACTTCCTGGTGCAACGACAACAAAGCCAGGTTCAGCAACCTTCCCTCTGCCTGGAATTGGTGCGGAACTTCTTGATGATGAAGGTAAACCAGTTGCGCGCGGAGGCGGGTATCTCACATTGACTCATCCGTGGCCCGGAATGTTGCGTGGAATTTGGAAAGACCCCGAACGCTACAAAGATGCCTATTGGAGCCGTTTTGAAGGGCGTTACTTTGCTGGCGACGGCGCAAAGCTTGATGACGACGGCTACTTGTGGTTACTGGGTCGAGTAGACGACGTAATGAATGTTTCTGGACATCGCATTTCAACAACTGAAGTGGAGAGTGCGTTGGTGTCGCATCCAGCTGTTGCAGAGGCAGCGGTTGTTGGTGCAAATGATGCCACCACGGGTCAAGCCATCATCGCGTACGTCACTCTTGTCGGTGGAAGTGAAGTTGACGAACAAGTTTTGCGCAACCATGTGGCATCTGAAATTGGCGCAATTGCGAAACCGAAGACCATCTATTTCACGCCCGATCTTCCAAAGACTCGAAGTGGAAAGATTATGCGCCGACTTCTTCGCGACGTTGCGGAAGGACGCAATCTTGGTGACACAACTACTCTCGCTGATGCAAATGTGGTGAATGAGTTACAGAAGCGAGCAGCAGAAGCACCATCGGAAGACTGATGTTTCGTCGTTGTCTTGCAACATCATTAGCCGCGTTGGCTCTGACTGCTTGCAGTTCAACGAGTTCAAACAGTAACAATGAGATTGAAGCACCAGTAGGGAAGTGCTCTCCTACAACAGACAATCCAACGCTCGGAATGGCGGCCATCAACCTTGACTATCGCGTGGTGTTGTGGAATGACCCAACATCAAAAACACCAGTTATTCTTGAACAAATTGGCGACGACCCCTTCAGTGAAAACTCTGGTGCAGATCTCACTGTTGTTGAAACGGTGGCCGTGTCGCCCACAACTTGCGAAGTGTTTATTGGTGCGTGTTGTGAACCTGTCAGCGGCATCACATTCTATGACAAAGAGGGAGATGGCGCGTGGGAGACATTGATAGGTCGTCTTCCTGTTATTAGTCCCGATGGCGAACTCTTGGCACGAGTTGCTTACGAGGAACTTTTGATTTCGTCAGTGGCGAATCCAGAAGAAACAAAGATGACCATTGAATTACCCAAAGCAGATGTGGCGACTTTTCACAGAGCACAGTGGATCAATAGCGATGATGTCGCGTTGTCCGGATTCACAAACGATGGTGCATATCTGTGGATTGTGAGCCTGAGCACAAGATCTATTCGCGAACAGGTACTGATCTCGGACAAAATTGATGGTGCTGCACATGGCACGTCTCTCGTCGGTTTAATTGGTGTTGACGAAAGTGGCAATCTAGTCACCCAGAACATTGGACCCGAACAACAGACGGTTATTGAGTATCGGTATCCCGACTCGTTCGCTGTGAGTTCTACCGACTCATTGTCAGGTTTCGTGCGGTCTTACGTCATGCATGGAAAGCGAAGTGCGATGGTGAGCGACAACGGCGCATTCACCACATGGTTTGGAAACGGAGACCCACAAACACTCGAGGGCCAATTCGTCTGGGCGAACTAGTCGCGGAAGTTTTCAAACTGCAATGGAATGCCGAGGTCTTCAGCCTTCAGCAATGACATCACTGTTTGTAAGTCGTCACGCTTCTTACTAGTGACGCGCACTTGATCACCTTGGGTTTGACTTGTCACACCCTTTGGACCTTTTTCTTTGATCAACTTGTTGATCTCTTTCGCTTTGTCAGAAGTGATGCCCACCTTCACAGTGACTACTTGACGCACGGTGTCTCCGGAGGCTTGTTCAAACTTGCCCCAATCAATTCCCTTCAACGACAGACCACGCTTCACGAATCGTTCTTCCAACAGAACGCGAATGGCGCGTGCCTTCTCTTCCGAGATGGTCTTGATGGTGATGACAAGCTCGTTTTGCTCAATAGAGGAGTTGGTTCCCTTGAAGTCGAAACGGTTCACCATTTCGCGCTGGGCTTGGTCCACTCCGTTACGGAGCTCTTGGCGGTCAACTTCGGAAACAATGTCAAAAGATGGCATGGAGTGGAAGGCTAGTCAGCCGATAGCCTTGGCACTTCCATAGGGGTCGGTGCCCGAGCGGCCAAAGGGAGCAGACTGTAAATCTGCCGGCACTGCCTTCGGAGGTTCGAATCCTCCCCGGCCCACCACGGGAAACCGTGAACTGAAAGGCGAAAGCCAGACAGCCCAACCCGTAAATGACTCCGCCGAGATAATCGGCGGGGTCATTTATTTTTTCCGCACCTATTTATTGGGGTGCGCGTTCATGCAGAAGGCACTGCATGATGGCTACGTCCAGCCATTTGTTGAATTTGCGACCAATTTCGCGTTCTACGCCCACCATGGAAAATCCGAGTTTCTCGTGAAGAGCAACCGAGCCAAATGACAAGGTTGTAATTCGGGCAATCACCGCATGGAATCCACCGTCGGCGGCGGTATCCAGCAAATGATTGAGAATGGCCCGGCCAATTCCCTGCTGACCCATATCGCGCCGTACATAGACCGAATCTTCCACAGAAGTGCGGTACGCAGCCCTTTCTTTATATGGAGAAAGGGCGCCAAAGCCCACCACGTCGCCGTCTAGCTCAGCCACAAAAACACAAAATGCGCCTTGCCGAGCGTTTTGCCACTCCAGCTGGTCGTTGAGACTGCGGGGGACAAGATCGAACGTGCTGGTCTCGTTCTCCACCTCGTGGTTATAAATGGCACGAATCGCCTCGGCATCGTTGGAGGTGGCGTGACGAATGAGGATGTCTCCCATGGCCACAAAACCTAGTGGCGAATTGCAGATTCTCACCGATAGCCTTTCCAATCTGGCTCATTGAGGCTTTGCTTCAGTGCGCACGCCCTCTTAGCTCAGTCGGCAGAGCGTTTCCATGGTAAGGAAAAGGTCGTGGGTTCGATTCCCACAGAGGGCTCCGCCATTCGGCGTTACAACCGAATGGTTGAAGACCAATACGACAAGGCGTCGTAGCTCAGTTGGTCAGAGCATCCGGCTCATAATCGGAAGGTCATCGGTTCGAT
>JBMTEX010000066.1:0-11338 GCA_049433485.1 Ilumatobacteraceae bacterium
GATTGGTCTGGCAGCAGTATTTGGACTTATCATCCCAGCCGTCATTCGTCGTCGTCGCAAGGAAGAGTCAGAAAACTGACATCACGGGAAATAAAAAATGGCCCCCGCCGAAGCGAGGGCCATTTTCGTACAGCGTCTAGGACAGTGATGACTCGAGTTCGTCGAGTGACTTCACCAGTTGTTCTGGCAACTTGCTGCCGAACTGTGCGAAGTGATCGCGAATCTGCGGGAGTGCTTCCTTCCAGCCCTTTTCATCCACCGACAAGATCTCTTCCAGATCGTTGATGGCAATGTCGAGGCCGGCGGTGTCGATGTCGTTTGGTCCAGGCAAGTAACCAATGCTGGTCTTTGTTGCAGAGCCCTTTCCGTCAACACGGTCGAAGATCCACTTCAGAACGCGGCTGTTCTCGCCGTATCCCGGCCACAAGAAGCGACCGTCTTCGTCACGACGGAACCAATTCACAAAGAAAATCTTTGGCAAGTTCTCGCTCTTTGTTGCTGCGCCAATCTTCAACCAGTGACCGAAGTAGTCGGCCATGTTGTAGCCACAGAAGGGGAGCATGGCCATTGGGTCGAAACGCAAGTTGCCCACAGCACCAGCCTGTGCAGCTGTTGTCTCTGATGCCATGATGCTTCCGAGGAACACGCCATGGTTCCAGTCGAATGCTTCGGTCACCAATGGAACAGTGGTGCGACGGCGTCCACCAAACAAGATTGCCGAGATAGGAACGCCTGCTGGGTCTTCCCATTCAGGCGCAATGCATGGGCACTGTGATGCCGGTGCGGTGAAGCGTGCATTTGGATGTGCAGCAACTGCTTCGCTTTCTGGGGTCCACACGTTGCCCTTCCAGTCGGTTGCGCGTGCTGGTGGAGTATCGCTCATTCCTTCCCACCACACGTCACCATCGGATGTGAGTGCGGTGTTGGTGAAGAGTGAGTTGCCCCACAATGTTTCCATTGCGTTTGCGTTGGTGTCGTTGCCGGTACCTGGTGCAACACCAAAGAATCCTGCTTCTGGGTTGATGGCATACAAACGACCATCTTCGCCGAACTTCATCCAGCAGATGTCGTCGCCGATTGTTTCGGCCTTCCAGCCTGGAATTGTTGGCACCAACATGGCGAGGTTTGTCTTGCCGCATGCAGACGGGAATGCCGCAGCAATGTACTTCGATGCACCCTCTGGGTTGGTGAGCTTCAAGATGAGCATGTGTTCTGCCAACCAGCCAGCGTCACGAGCCATCACAGATGCGATGCGAAGTGCGAAACACTTCTTGCCCAACAATGCGTTGCCGCCGTATCCGGAACCAAACGACCAAATCTCACGTGTCTCTGGGAAGTGAACGATGTACTTGTTGTCTGGGTTGCATGGCCATGCAGAGCTCTTCTGGCCTGGCTCTAATGGATCGCCTACTGAGTGAACGCAAGGAACCCAATCGTTGTTGCCGAGCACATCGAGTGCACCTTGGCCCATGCGGGTCATGATGCGCATGCTGACAGCAACATAGGCGCTGTCTGTTAACTGAACACCAATGTGTGCAATGGGGGAGCCGAGTGGTCCCATGGAGAAAGGCACCACGTACATGGTGCGGCCACGCATGGCGCCCTTGTAGAGAGAGTTCATTTCGGCGCGCATCTCTGATGGTTCGCGCCAGTTGTTGTTTGGACCAGCATCGTCTTTGTTTGCTGAACAAATGAATGTGCGATCTTCTACGCGAGCAACGTCGCCTGGATCTGAGTGTGCCCAGTAGCTGTTCGGACGCTTTGCTTCGTCCAACTTTGTGAACGTTCCAGCGTCAACAAGTGATTGACACAGTGCCTCGTATTCATCGGCGGAACCATCACACCAATAGACGGATTCTGGCTGGAGAATTTCAGCCCAATCATTGACCCACTGTTGCAAGCGCGTATTGGAAGTGGTTGCAGCCATGTTCTGACCTCAGTTCTCAGTCTGTTTGTGACGTAGCCGTTTGGAGTTATCCAACCGTTCACCCGGGAGGGTTCGCTACAGCCTAAAACTTAGGAGGCTGGGGTGCCCATATCTGATTCGGAGCCCAGGCTGAGACTTGTGGCACGACCAGATGAATCGAGAACGAAGACCACTCGCTGGCCTTGGCGCAACATTCGGAAGATGGAACCGTCGAGCGCGTTGGGAGCAAGGTTGTACTCCGACAGATCGGTGTCGCTGATGACGACGCCATCACCGCTGGTGGGGTCGAATGCCTTGATGACGCCCTGCATGGGTGCCTTTAACGGCCGGCCTTGACGACTTTGCCCGACTTAATGCATGCGGTGCAGGCATAGACGCGACGTGGCGCACCCTTCACAATGGCGCGTACACGCTGAATATTTGGGCTCCAACGACGCTTTGTGCGCACGTGGGAGTGAGAAACGGACATGCCCCACGATGGGCCTTTGCCACAAACTTCACACACTGCAGCCATGATGGAAACCTCTTCGAATCGGCGAAAGGCAAGGAAAGCCTTTCGAACGCGAATACAAAAACTACCAGCGAGACCGAATGGACCCCAACCGCTCCGACCAGGAATCGTTGTTTGGGTGAAGTAATCCCCGATGGGTCAGTTCTCACTAGCCTGAGGGGCGTGGCAGGGGTAGAGAAATGCGGCGCCGAGCAGCTGAGGTCCGTGGTCATCACCTTCCGTGACGCCATGAAATCTCACCAGGCGTCCATCAACCGGCTCAACGTGTACCCAGTGCCCGACGGCGACACTGGCACCAATATGGCCCGCACCCTCGATGCGGTGGTGTCAGAACTAACTGGAGCACCTATAGATATGGCATCAACATGCCAGGCCATCAGCCACGGATCCCTCATGGGCGCACGTGGCAACAGTGGCGTCATTCTCAGTCAAATTCTTCGAGGACTATCGTCGTCGGTCTCTACGGCAGGTGACGCCGGTGCAACCGCCCAAGACATTGCCGCTGCATTCACCACCGCTGCCGGTGCAGCGTATGAAGCGGTCCTGAAACCAATTGAGGGAACAATTCTCACAGTGGTGCGTGAGTCTGCCGAAGGTGCTGCCGATGCTGTCCAATCCAGTAACGATGTTGTGCAGGTTCTCACTGCGGCACGTGAGCGGGGTCGCGACGCATTGGCGCGAACACCAGACATGTTGCCGGTGTTGAAAGAAGCTGGTGTCGTCGATGCGGGCGGTGCAGGGTTCTTGTTGTTGATTGACTCGTTCTTGCATGTGTTGGCTGGCGAAGCTCTTCCTGAACCAGACGAGAGCGCAGGACCAAGCGCGGAACAATTGGATGCAGTTGCAAAACGACATCAGGACGATGGCACGGTAGACGTCAGCGAACTTCGATACGAAGTGATGTTCTTGTTAGATCTTGAAGACGCACGTGCATCTGAATTCAAGTCGGCGTGGGGAACTATCGGCGACTCTATTGTTGTCGTTGGTGGAGACGGCCTATACAACTGCCACATTCACACCAATGACATTGGCGCAGCTATCGAAGCACCGTTGTTGTTGAATGGTCGTCCACGAAACATTCGCGTCACCGACTTGTTTGAAGAAGTGGCTGACGAACATGCTGCTCGTGAAGCAGAACTTGGTGTACCGCTTCAGTCGCGAACGAATACTCCATCGTTGCCGCCTGTTACTTGCGCGGTTGTCGCAGTAGCGAGTGGAGATGGGTTAGCGGAACTGTTCGGCCAACTTGGAGTTCATGGCGTCATTTCAGGTGGCCAAACCTTGAATCCGTCTACAGCAGAAATCTTGGCTGCCGTTGAACACATGAATGCTCGTCAGGTTGTTATTTTGCCGAACAACAAAAACATCATCCCTGTTGCACAACAAATTGATGCACTCACTACAAAAGACGTGCGCATTGTTCCCACTTGTTCCATGCCGGAAGCGCTTGCTGCGTTGGTGTCATACGATCCAGAAGCATCTGCAGAATCCAATGCGCGCGCTATGAGTTCTGCCGCTGAAGCAGTTGCAACTGGCGAAGTCACTCAGGCTGTCCGTGACACCAATACGGATGCTGGCAAAGTAACAGAAGGCGATTGGATTGGGCTCGTCCGCGGGGATGGAATTGTTTCCATTGCAGGAACCATTGTTGGTTCGGCAACGCAATTGTTAGATCAGCTCATTGATGATTCTCGTGAGTTACTTACCATCGTCACGGGAGATGGTGCGTCCGCCGCAACCACCGACCAAATCACTGCGTGGGTGACAGAGTATCGGCCAGATGTAGCAATTGAGATTCACGTCGGCGGTCAGCCGCTATATCCCTATTTGTTCGGCGTTGAGTAACTCTCCATTAACTCTCCGCGACTTAGACCTCATTGGTCTCGAGCGCATCAAGGGAATTGGTGACAAAGCAAAGTCATCTCTGGAGTCGTTTGGCGTATTCAGCGTTCTTGATCTGTTAGAGACGTATCCACGTCGTTACATCGATCGCACCAATATGGCCACCTTGCGCGACCTTGAATTGGGTGTTGAAACTTTAGTCATGGTTCGGGTGGAGAAGTGTCGTTCTATTCAAACGAAGAACGGCCGTGTGATGGTGACTGCCAACGTCGCAGATGGGACAGGCAAGTTGTCCATCACTTTTTTCAATCAGCGTTGGAGGGAGAAGCAGCTCCAACCAGGAATTGAGATCGCCGTGTTCGGCAAAGCAGAGATGTACAACGGTTATCGACAGATGACGAATCCAGTAGTTGACCGAATTGGTGACAGAGCTGCACGATTTGTCCCGGTGTATCCACAGAGTGAGAAATCACGAATCACCTCATGGGATCTTGGCCGATGGATAGAAGACGCTCTCGCTAAATGTGAACCACGTGGAATAGATGATCCTGTTCCACAATCAATTCTTGATGCGCATGCTCTTATCGGTCGACACGATGCGCTGCGAATGATTCATTTGCCAGAGTCAGCTGAAGATCATCAGAAGGCACGCCAACGTCTGGCATTTGATGAAGTTCTTCGCGTCCAGTTGATGTTGGTGGGGCGCAAAGCGCAGTGGGAACGTGAGTCCGCGGGTTTTTCACATCAAACATCTGGTCACCTCATCGATGGATTTATGTCGGCACTTCCATTTCCATTGACAGGCGCTCAGAAACGAACAATCGCAGAAATTTATAAAGACCTCTCTGCGGCGCAACCCATGCACCGATTACTGCAAGGTGATGTTGGCGCAGGAAAAACATTGGTTGCTGTGGCGTCCATGTTGGCAGCAGTACAGGGTGGTCATCAGGCCGCACTCATGGCGCCCACTGAAGTGTTAGCTGACCAGCATGCGTTGGGTATACGGGCATTGCTTGCGTCGCTAAAGATCTCAGATGAACAGAACTTGTTTGGAGACCGCGGGCTTCGAATTGAATTGTTGACGAACAAAGTGCGCGCGGCGGAACGAAAGTCAATTCTGGCGGGGCTTGCAGACGGAGGTGTGGACATCATCATTGGCACTCACGCTCTCATTCAAGATGCTGTGAAGTTCAAGAGTCTTGGTGTGGTTGTTGTGGACGAACAACATCGGTTCGGAGTGCAACAACGTTCACAGTTGCGAGACAAAGCCCAAGAATCTGAATCTGGTTTGATGCCCGACGTTCTTGTCATGACAGCAACACCAATTCCTCGAACAGCGGCCATGACGGTGTACGGCGACCTTGACGTGAGTGTGTTAGATGAATTGCCGCCAGGCCGCACACCTATTTCTACATCTCGTGTGGCTGGACCAATCCAACGTGAATCAATGTGGGCGTCAGTTCGCGAACGACTTGACAGTGGACAGCAGGCCTATGTGGTGTGTCCGTTAATTGAGGAGAGCGAGAAGTTGGAAGTGGCATCGGCGCAAGAAACGTTCGATGAACTCACATCCGGCGAATTGCATGGGTATTCCGTTGCGCTGTTGCACGGTCGCATGTCATCTGCAGATAAAGAAGCCGTGATGACCTCATTTCGTTCCGGCGCCACACAGGTCTTAGTGGCCACCACTGTGATTGAAGTGGGCGTCGATGTTCCAAATTCCTCCAGCATGATCATTTTGGATGCTGACCGATTCGGTATTGCACAGCTTCACCAGTTACGTGGACGCGTTGGCCGCGGCAAGTTGGAATCGTTCTGTTACCTCGTCACACAGCATTCGGATGATTCACCACGTGTTGAAGCACTTGTGGCGTCCACGGATGGTTTTGTTTTGGCGGAAGAAGATCTTCGACTGCGTGGGGAGGGGACCATTATGGGTGTGAATCAGAAAGGCACTAGCGACCTCACATTGGCATCTCTGCAGCGAGACCTCGAATTGATTCAGTGGGCACGCGATGATGCCCAACGAATCATTGGTGACGACCCAATGTTGAAGACTCTCCCCGTTTTGCGTGACGAATTAGATCTCATCTTTTCCGACGAAGATGAGGAATTCTTGTTTAAGTCGTAGTTGCCCAGGTACTACGGTGTCATCACAAGGGGGAATTATGAAACTGCTCGGCAAGCATGTTCTCGTGACCGGTGGTTCACGTGGAATTGGTGAATGCATGGCTCGCGAATGCGCAGCGCGTGGAGCTCGAGTCACCATCGTGGCGCGTAATGGTGATGCGTTACAACGAGTGGCGGCGTCGATCGGTGGCTCATACATGGTGATTGATTTGTCCGATGATCACGATGTCGACACATTGATTTCGCGAGTGGAGGATTTGTACGGCCCCATTGACGTGCTCATCAACAACGCAGGTCTTGAAACAACTACAGCATTTGCCGTGGAGGATGAACGCGAAATTAGAACCGTTGCACGGGTGAATTTGGAAGTCCCCATGTTGCTGACACGTCATGCGTTGCCCGGAATGCTGGCTCGAGGTGTCGGGCATGTTGTGTTTGTGTCATCGCTTGCAGGCACCGCTGGGTTTCCTGGCATGAGTGTGTACGGCGCAACAAAGGCTGGCATTCTTAACTTTGTGAACGGCCTTCAACGAGAACTAAAGGCCACCAATGTGAACGTCACAGTGTTGGCGCCAGGTCCAGTGGACACAGACATGTGGGATGCAGTAGAGGCTGCTCCAGCATCGGTGAACAAAGTGGTGCGACGATTCCAGAAGTTGCAACTCATTCCCACAGCGAATCCGGAGAAGATTGCGCGCAGAACGGTGGAAGCAATTGAAAAGAACAAACCGTTTGTGCGTGATCCCAAAAGACTGGCCATTAACTTTTGGCTGAATCATCTGCCTACAAAGATTTCGAATCTTGCGGCAGCGGGAATCAAGTTTGACCCGCTTGATAAAGGGTGATTTAGAAATCTGGCTGGTCGTCGGTGTCGTCTTCAGTTAACGGGAAATACCACATGTCTCGACAATCCCTGCAGCGATACGCCACGATGTCGCCCACTTCCCATGTGCCGTCTTCTCGTGCAGGAGTCACAAGGTGGCACGGGCCACCGCAGTCAACACAGATGGTGGTCTCGCTCGGCTGAATCATCGCCGTAGTCTGCCTTGTATGAGAGTGGTTGCAGGGGACCTCCGTGGGCGCCGAATTGAATCACCGGCAAGTGATGCCACCCGTCCCACCACGGACAAGGTGCGAGAGGCCGTCTTTAACGCCTTGGGCAGCCTCGGGATAGTCGATGGTGCCACGGTGGTCGATGCTTTTGCCGGTACCGGGGCAATGGGGATTGAAGCGCTGTCTCGCGGAGCTGCGCACTGCACATTTATCGAAAAAGACCGCGCGGCATTGCAGGTTCTTCGAGAGAACATCTCCACGCTGGGGTTGGGTGATCGAAGTTCTGTTGTATCGGCAGATGTTGTGGCGGCCCTGTCTCAACATGGTTCATGCGACCTGTTTATTGCAGACCCACCGTATGGATTCACGGAGTGGGCGCAGGTGTTGCGCAACGTATCTGCATCAGTTGTTGTTCTGGAATCAGATCGTGAGATTTCCGATGTTGATGGCTGGGACACCATCCGTGCAAAGAAATATGGCCGCACTCATGTTGCGTTTCTTCAGCCCATCGGTGAACAAAGCGATACCGTAGAGGGCGCATGAGCACGGTTTTGTATCCGGGGAGTTTCGACCCCATCCATTACGGACATCTTGATGTCATCTCCCAAGCAGTCGAGTTGTTTGGAAACGTGGTGGTGGCTGTCATGCACAATCCCGACAAACCATCTGGCCTCTTGTCCACCGATGAACGTGTCCGAAGCGCGCGCGAGGCCTGTGCTGGCATGCCACAAGTGACAGTGGAAGCGTTCGTCGGCTTGGCAGTCGACGCTGCCCGTGCAGTGGGAGCGTTGTGCATCGTGAAGGGGCTACGCACTCCGGGTGATTTTGAAATCGAACAACAAATGGCGCATACAAACTTTGCCGTGGCAGGCGTGCGCACCGTGTATGTCCCATGTCAGCCAGGTTTGAGTCACGTCAGCAGTCGTTTCATTCGTGACATTTCTGCTCATGGCGGAGATGTGTCGTCCATGGTTCCTGCAGTGGTTGCAGCTGCACTTTCGTCAGCACAAGGGAGATAAGCCAATGCCGTTTGATGATTTTGACGACACAACAGATGATTCGTTTCCGCAGCCTGCTCCCGTTCAGGCGCGGCTAGGTGAGAGCGAAATAATTCTTCGACGCACTATCGACATCATCGCCACTGCTCCAAGTGTTCCGTTGTCTAGCACTCCTCGAATCGATCGCGATGAAATCATCGAGTTGTTGGAAGACGCACTGTTGCGTTTGCCCGAAGAAATTCGTCAGGCCCGGTGGATGTTGAAAGAGCGTCAAGAGTTTCTCGACAAAACAAAGCGTGAAGCAGATGAACTTCTTGGTGCTGCACGTCAGCATGCTGAGCGAATGGTGCAACGTACTGAAGTCGTTCGTGCAGCAGAGGCTCGCGCTCGTCAAGTCATTGAGGCAGCCGAAGAAGAAACGCGTCGTTTAAAGAACGAAACGGAAGATTTCCTCGACCATCGACTGGGAAGTTTTGAAATACTTCTCGATCGTTTGTCGAAGACCGTTGCTAATGGTCGTCAGAAGTTGTCAATTGGTTCACAGCCTCCACCTGAAGCCGACGAACCCGTGGAACAACAAAATGGTGGCGGATTCTTCGACCAAGACTTGTCGTAGGTTTTTGCCATGGCCACACCACTTGTGGTCAACGTTGTTGAACTTCTTCGTTGGCCCGGAACAACAAAGGATCTCACCGTCACCGTTGCCGCTGAAGATCTTGAGTTCAACGATGCACGCATCACCACTGAACCAGTCGATATTGCAGTACATCTCGAATCGCTCTCGAACGGAGTGTCTGTGAGCGGTAGCGCCTCGGCCACCTGGCAAGGGGAGTGCCGCCGTTGCCTCGCCCCGCTCAGCGAGCGAATGGTGGTGCACGTGTCAGAGATGTATCAGCAGATCCCAGAGGACCCCGAGGCCTATTCCATCGACAACGACCAAATCAATTTGTTGCCGATGGTGAGGGAGAACCTTCTCCTTGCCGTCCCGCTCGGGCCCTTGTGCCGAGAGGACTGCCCAGGATTTTGCCCTGTCTGTGGAAATGACCTGTCGGAGACCGAGTGTGGCTGCGATAACACGGTCACAGACCCCAGGTGGGCGGGTCTTGAGAGTCTGAAGGGGCAATTGCCCGACCCACCCCCGTGAGTTTTCCCCGTTCCGGGGTTATCATTACCGAGCCCCACAACGGGGTCATTTGCCGCTAACACAGGGAGACCACGGTGGCCGTTCCCAAGAAAAAGAAGTCGAAATCAAAGACACGCATGCGTCGCGCCTCTAACTGGCGTCTCTCTGCGCCGTCACGCAGCACCTGCCCACGTTGCTCAGCTGCAAAGATCCCACACACTGTGTGCGGAACATGCGGTTGGTACAAGGGCCGCGTTGCCGTCAACGTCGACTAATCACTGGTTGAGTTTTTATGTTGCCAATCGCTGTTGATGCGATGGGTGGCGACCGTGCGCCAAGCGAGATCGTTGCAGGCGCCCATCAAGCTGCCGAAGCGGGAATTCCGGTTCTTCTTGTTGGTCCAGAGGGCCTAGAAGGTGCTGGCGATTTGCCAGTCTTCGTTGCATCTGAAGTCATCGAAATGGATGACGACCCAGCACAGTCGGTTCGCAAAAAGCGTGATTCCACATTGGTTCGCGCCGCAGAAGCAGTTCGCGATGGAAAAGCATCGGCGATGATTTCTGCAGGAAACACCGGGGCCACCATGGCCAGTGCATTGTTGCGGTTCGGCCGAATTAGTGGTGTGTCGCGTCCTGCAATTGCCACCCCCATTCCTGTTCCTGGTGGAACGCCGACAGTTCTTCTCGACGCTGGTGCCAATGCTGAAGTGCAAGCCGAGTGGCTGGTGCAATTCGCGATCATGGGCTCGGTGTATGCCACGCAACGCTTCGGCGTGAAGAATCCACGTGTTGGTCTGTTGTCTATTGGTGAAGAACCAGGCAAGGGAGACACGCTTCGTAAGGAAGCTTTTGATCTTCTTAGTGCGTCTAGTGCCATCAACTTCATCGGAAACGTTGAAGGCCGCGACCTCATGACAGACCATGTCGATGTTGTTGTCACCGATGGATTCACCGGAAACGTCGTTCTCAAGACTCTTGAAGGCGCATTAAAGACGGTTATTGGTGCTCTCTTTGAGGCATTTGCTCAACCCGATTACAAAGAGGCTGCGAAGTCCCTCATGCCCGCTTTATTGCCGTTGTACGACACATTCGATCCAGATTCCACTGGCGGTGCAATCTTGTTGGGCGTTGATGGCGTGTGCATCATCTCTCACGGATCCAGTAGCGCACGCGCCATGTTGAATGGCATCAAAGTTGCGAAAGAAATGGTGGACACCGACATGGTCGGAGCCATTCGCTCCGCTATTGCCGCCACTACTGTCGAGTCGTAAGGCAGGCAAGGAGAATCTCATGGCATCAGTAGATAGAAACTCAGTCTTGGACACGGTGCGTCATCATCTTTCTGAGATTCTCGAAATTGATGCAGCCAGCATTAGCGAAACACAAAGCTTCGCAGATGATTTGGGCGCCGACTCTATTGCATTGATTGAGTTAGTTGATTCGCTCGAGCAGGAATTCATCGGGTTTGAATTCAATGATGATGACCTTGCTGAATTGAAAACAGTCGCAGACGCTGTCGACTACATCGTTCGCGCACACGGGTAACTAGTCGTGACCAGCGTCGGTGACGATGCACTTCATGCATGTGCGGCGCGCCTTGGTTATTCATTCATTAACGGTGACCTGTTACGTACAGCACTTATCCATCGTTCGTGGCAAGCCGAACACGGTTCAGAATCTTCTAATGAACGTCTGGAATTTTTAGGTGACGCTGTTCTTGGCTGGGTTGTTGCAGACATGGCGTTTCGCCGTTTA
>JBMTEX010000067.1:0-10986 GCA_049433485.1 Ilumatobacteraceae bacterium
AGACGATTACAGATATTTCCCGGAGCCAGACCTCGTCACAGTTGATCCATCTCCAGAGTGGATTGAAGAAGTTCGTGCGTCATTGCCACCGTTGCCTGCAGCGCGTCGAGCGATGCTGCAAGCGCTCACGGGATACGACACTCAAAGTGAAGCAGTCATCGTTGCTGTGGAGCGCAGTCAACACGAATACGTGAAAGCCATTGTCGATGCAGGCGGAGACCCGGTGAAAGCGCTCATTTATGTCACCCAAGCTTTCGCCGAAGCAGGGCCAACGCCGTCTGTGCCTCCTGCAGATGTTGCCGCTCTCACCATCTTGGAGCGCGACAACAAATTGTCTGCTACGCAAGCAAAAACTGTATTGGCAGAGATCGTTGCAAACGGTGGGGGAGATGCCGCCGCAATTGCTGCTGCACGTGGATTTGAAGCCATGGATACATCGGCCGTGGAAGCAATGGTGGATGAAGCCATCGCTGCCGACCCCGATGCGTGGGCCAAGTATTGCGCAGGAGAAGAAAAGGCAGCAGGCGCCATTGTTGGCCGTGTGATGAAAGCCAGTAAGGGCAAGGCCGACGGCAAAGTGGTGTCGGCCATCATGCAATCTCGCCGCGGCTCGTAGAGGGCTCGCAGGTGGGCGTACTGTTCGCCCATGGATTTTGAGATTCCCGCAGACATTCAGCAGACACTGAACGAACTCGATGCTTTTATCGAGGCTGAGATAAAGCCTCTGCAGGCGCAAGACGACAACGAACGATTTTTCGATCATCGTCGTGAATGGGCGCGAACTGACTTTGACAATGACGGTGTGCCGCGTGCTGACTGGGAAGCATTGCTCCGCGAAATGCGGCGACGAGCAGATGCCGCCGGTTGGTTGCGACTCGCGCTTCCGAAAGAGTTTGGTGGTCAAGATGCCACCAACTTGAAGATGGCGATTATTCGTGAACACCTCGCCACAAAAGGTCTGGGATTGCACAACGATTTACAGAATGAATCGAGCATTGTTGGAAACTTTCCGACCGTGCTGATGATGCGTGACTTTGGCACAGAAGAACAAAAGAAAAATTGGATGCCCGGTTTTCTGGATGGAACAAAGCGTCTTGCGTTTGGTCTTACTGAACCAGGTCACGGTAGTGATGCCACATATTTAGAAACCACTGCGTACCGTGACGGCGACGAATGGGTTCTCAACGGAATGAAGCGTTGGAATAGTGGGCTACATCACGCCACACACGACATCATCTTCGCGCGCACAAGCGGAAAACCGGGAGACCCCAAGGGAATTACCGCGTTTCTTGTTCCTACAAACGCACCGGGATTCAAAGTGGAATTCTTTTGGTGGACATTCAACATGCCGACCGATCATGCAGAAGTCAGCCTCGTAGATGTTCGCGTTGGCGCAGATGCGGTCTTTGGTCCGCTAGAAGAAGGGCTTGCTTTGGCACAACACTTTGTGCACGAGAACAGAATCCGTCAAGCAGCAAGTTCGCTTGGTGCTGCGCAATATTGCATCAACGAAGCTGTGCGTTATTCAAATGAACGCATAACGTGGGGAAAGAAGTTAAGCGTCAATCAAGGAATTCAGTTTCCACTCGTTGAGCTTCACACTGAAGCGGCCATGTTGCGCCAGATGATTCGCTATACCGCGTGGATGCTGGACCACAAACATCACATGGAAGTCACGCATTTGGTGGCCATGTGCAATTACCGTGCAAACCGACTTGCATGTGATGCAGCTGACCGAGCCATGCAAACTTGTGGCGGAGTGGGGTACAGCCGCCACATGCCATTCGAGCACATCTATAGACACCACCGCCGTTACCGCATCACGGAAGGATCTGAAGAGATTCAGATGCGTAAGGTCGCCAGCAATCTGTTTGGCTTTGGGGCACAGCCAGACCGCCGATAGGAAAAAAATTCCGTCTCTCGGGGTTGCATCGCTGTAGTAGGTGTGCCTAACATATGTCTATTAGGGAAACCTAACACCCCATATTTAGACGTAAACGTTAGAGGTTCCATCATGGGAGCAAGTTTCTTAATCACATTGCGCGAAGGTCTCGAGATCGCGATCGTTCTCGCGATTTTGTTGTCCTATCTGGTGAAGAGCAACCGCGCCAATGAAGCAATTGCAGTGTGGCGCGGGGCGGGCTCGGCAGCAGTTCTATGTCTTGCTGCCGGAGTTGTCATTCACCTCGCCACTGGCGGATTACATGGTTCGGCTGAAAAAGCAGTGGAGATGGTGATTGCTGCAGCTGCAGCTTCAGTTCTGACGTGGATGATCTTTTGGATGCGTACGCACTCACGTTCCATGGGTGCAGAACTTCGCCAGCAAGTTGATGAAGCAACAACTGCAACTGCACTTGCAGCAATTGCATTCGTGGCAGTGTTGCGAGAAGGCCTTGAAACTGCTCTCTTTTTGCTCAGCGCAGAAAATGCTTCGTCTAGCGGAACCAGCGTCGTCATCGGTGGTTTGTTAGGACTTGCAGTTGCCGCAGTACTCGGCCGGTTGTTCTATATCGGCGGCAATAGAATCAATCTCCGCACATTCTTCAATGTCACGGGAATTCTTCTCATACTGTTTGCAGCTGGCTTAGTGGGCAAAGCGTTCCACGAGTTCCGCGAAATGATGACAATTGAAACAGGTTGGATATGGCAGCCAGTGTGGACCGTTGAATCGGGCGTCTGGAGCTCGGGTACGTTCTATGACTTCATGAAGGGTTTCTTTGGATGGCACGCAGAGACAGAGCGCATTCGCCTCATCGCGTACTTCGCCTACCTGATTCCTGTTGGTTACTTGTTTCTCCGTGGGTCACGGACGACCGCGCCACAGCCAGTTGAAACACGGGAACCTGCCTCCACCCACTAAGTCAGAGGCACCGCCCGTTAGCGTTGGAGTCATGTCAACCGCAGACGGCACCCCCATCGATATCAAGCCCCGCAGTCGCGACGTCACCGACGGCAATCAAAAGGCCGCGGCTCGCGCCATGTTACGCGCGGTGGGTCTCACGGATGACGACTGGCAGAAGCCACAGATTGGTATCGCGAGTGCATGGAATGAAGTGACGCCTTGCAATATGTCGCTTCGCCGACTTGCAGAAAATGCAAAGCAGGGTGTGCGCGACGCTGGTGGTGTTGCACTTGAGTTCGGCACCATCACCGTGTCAGACGGCATCAGTATGGGCCACGAAGGTATGCGCGCCAGTTTGGTGTCACGTGAAGTTATTACTGACTCGGTGGAAACCGTTGTGCATGGGGAACGCTTCGACGGATTTGTAGGACTTGCAGGATGCGATAAGAGCATCCCCGCAATGTTGATGGCCGCAGCACGTCTCAACCTTGCAAGTGTGTTCGTGTACAACGGGTCAACAATGCCCGGCGTTCACAATGGCAACAACATCGACATCACCACTGTGTTTGAGGCAATTGGTGCATGTGCCGCTGGCACTATGTCGCAAGACGAACTTGATCAGATTGAAAAATCTGCATGTCCTGGTGAAGGTGCATGTGGCGGCATGTTCACAGCTAACACCATGTCGTCAATCGCAGAAGCGCTCGGTATGAGCCTTCCAGGCTCTGCATCGGCCCCTGCAATTGATCGCTCACGTGAAGACGATGCAAAGCGCGCCGGTGAAGCTGTTGTCAACATGTTGCGTCTCGGTCTTCGTCCGCGCGACATCATGACGAAGAAAGCCTTTGAAAACGCCATCGCAGTTACCAACGCTCTTGGTGGAAGTACAAACGCGGTTTTGCACTTGCTTGCAATTGCGAATGAAGCGGGCGTTGACCTTGATTTGAATGACTTCAACCGCATTGCAGACAAAGTTCCGCACATTGCAGATACAAAGCCTGGCGGCAAGTACCACATGTCGGATATGCACCGCATCGGTGGAGTTCCCGTTGTGTTGAAGCACCTGCTCGATGCAGGTCTGTTGCACGGTGACGTGATGACATGCACCGGCAAGACAATGGCTGAGAACTTGGCGAACATCAATCCGCCACAACCTGACGGCGACGTCGTGCACCCACTGTCGGATCCCATTCATGCCGAAGGCGGAATCAACGTTCTCACCGGTTCACTCGCACCAAATGGAAGTGTTGTGAAAGTTGCTGGTCTCACAAAAGATCAATTGCAATTTGAAGGACCTGCACGTGTGTTCGACGGCGAAGATGGCGCGATGGATGCCATCATGACTGGTCGCATCAACCACGGCGACGTCATTGTGATTCGTTATGAAGGCCCAAAGGGAGGGCCCGGCATGCGCGAGATGCTTGCCATTACTGGTGCGCTGAAGGGCGCAGGCCTGGGTTCAACGGTTGCACTCATTACCGACGGACGATTCTCTGGTGGTACGTGGGGCTTCTGTATCGGACACGTTGCACCTGAAGCAGTTGATGGTGGACCAATTGCATTTGTGAATGAAGGCGACCGCATTCGCATTGACGTGCCCAACAAGTCACTCGACGTGCTTGTTGATGCCGCAGAGATGGAAAAGCGCAAAGTGGGCTGGAAGCCAAACCCGCCGCGTTACACCACGGGCGTTTTGGCGAAGTTCGCCAAGCTGGTGCAGGGTGCCGACAAGGGCGCCATCACCAACGTCTCGCTCTAAGACGCCATTCCCTCTGGCCCTTGCGTTGTAAGGGTTTCATAACTCTGCATCACCCATTTGGTGTCATATGGGTCCAATGACAGATTCCTCTTCCTCATCGCCTGACTTACCGTTACCCGACCCATCTTCGCCACCAGCCTCAGTCACGCCAGAGCCGCCTCGATCATTCACACTGTCACTGTCTAACGACGAGTTCGTTCGTGTTGCATTGACCGCTGTGCGTCATTCACCTGGCCCTATCGGAAGTTATGTGTGCACCGTTGAATTTGGCGACACCAACCACACGTGGTTCTTCGAAGAGCAGAATGTCACCAGTTGGTTTTGGACACCAGCAGACGACGGTGAGCCAACGTCCGGCTCATTAGATGTTCCGGTGTATTTCCTTGAAGCAGTGCGTGAGATGTTGCTTGACGACAATGTCGACAACATTGACCTCTTTATCGACCGCGACGCCAACACCATCAGTTTGACGTCAAAACAGTGCACATTCACCGCCACATTGCCAACACAAAAGATTAGTGCACCACGTGCGGAACGACGTCGCTCGTCGCGCTTGCATGTTCATGTAGATCACTTTGCACAAATCGGTTCATTCCTCACAGCAATTCCTATTGATCTTCCCGAAGATGAAGATGGCCATCCAGCAGTGTTGCAACCATTCCTTACGTTTTCCTACGACGGAACCGACCTCGTGGTGAGCCGCGATTGGAGCAAATTCAATGGGCCACTCCTCACCATGCGTGTTCCTGCTGGCGGTAGCTATCGCGGAACATTCTCAATGTTTGCGCCAGTAGTAGCTCGAGAAATCTACTTGTCAGACATTCATGCAAGTGGGCCACTGGTGTTTGAATTTTTTGATGATGAACCACATCTGTGCAAGGTCGGTAACACCAACTGGGGATTCGATGTTCAGTTGGCAAACGAGTATGTCTTCAAATACCGTCGCAGGCTTGAATCGTTGCTGTCAGGTGGTGACGCAGAGTTAGAGGTCACGCGTCAGCCGTATTTCGCCTGGGATCCAGTGGTAGAGGTCAAGGCAGGTACACGCAGTGTCACGGCAACCATTACGCCAGACGAGAAGGGGGAGGCCACATACATTCGTCTCAACACAGACATCGTCTCCAACTTGTCATGGAGCACAGAGCTGGCCACCGAGATCAACGCGTGGAACGACCAGTGGCCGGCGGTCAAGTTGGTGTTCACAGATGGGGTGCTGCATGCGGTGGCAGACGTGCCCGTTGGTGCCATTGCTGGCATCACCGAGTCAGTTGTCAACCTTGTTGCAAAGGCCCAAATTGTGGACGAACTCATCGCCGCAGTTTTATAAAAGAACCTACGAACAAATGTTCTAATAAGGTTGCAACGTCCCTAAATACCTGCCAGAATAACGATCCCCCCATACGAGTAACAGAACTCATGAAAGGAGTGCAGATGACCGAGAGACGGTTCATAGGCAATCGGGCCAACTAGTTCGCCGGGCACCAGCTTGTCCGACAAACGCGGTTCGGATTTGTCCTATCCATTTCAACAACTCACCGTCTCTACAAATAAGGAGCATCTGCATGTCCCATTCACCTTCCCCTTTCAGCGACGACTTCGGTCCGTCGGATGAATCACTGTTGAACACCTACGCGGAAATCGAACAGCGTGTTCTCGACTTGGAACCAAAGGTTCGTGAAATGAACCGCGTTCTCGTTCCACTGTTTGGCAAGTGCCCAACTTCTGCAGATGGCAGCTGGGCGTACTTGGCAAAGAACGACGACGATGAATTCATCATTGGGTTGGAAACACTTCCTGTTGACAACGTATTCGCACTTGTTGCACGTTTGGCAGAAGTCATCGTCATTCTCGATGGCAACGACTCTGGTGTTCGCGTTCGCGACAGCTACCAGCCAGACCTTGGCCCATCACTTCTCGGTGAAGTGGCTCGCTTGCAGGCCATCCCAACCACTCACACACGTTGGGTGCGTAAGTAATGATGCCCGACTTTGAATCACATAAGTCCCCGTGGGTTATTCGCGCCACCGCCACAGAACTGATTGAGGTTGCTCAAATCATCGGCATGGTGGGTCGTCAACGTGGAAACAGCGAATCCAACGTGTGGTTGACACGTATTCCGAATGGTTCACGTTTGTGGATTATTCGCGAGCGTGTCCTCACTGCATGGGTCGTCGCAGATGCGGAAGCAACTGATCCGGCATTTGCATTTCCCATTCCAGATCGTCTTGTGCCGCATCTGGTGGAATTGGCATTAGGTAGTGGCGGCGTTGATATTTATTACAACGAAATGGACGGAAGCATTGTGGGGCGTGGCGCAGATCGCTACGTCTCCATTGATCATCCAAACGACGTTAAGTTCACCGACAAAGACATGCCGTACTTCGGACGCGTGCACGGATTCCATTCAGAACCTGCCGTTGCAGAAGTGTCAATGAAAGACCTGCATTACTTCGCAGACATTGCACACGACATTCCAATTGGCGTTGATTGGGAAGAAAACCAGGTCTATGCATTTGCAGAGATGTTTATTGGAAACAATTGCATCACGTGGACCATGGATTGGCGTCAACATTCTGCTGGCCGTATTTCTGGGTCTATTCAGGCAAACACCTCATCGTCAGCACAAGTGTCGTTCTACCCGTATCCACTTGCACGTTTTTTGCGTACTCGCGACGACCACGAGACTGTAAAAATCTTCTTCGACTCAGAACATCCTGAATATTTCTTCATGAAGGGTGAGTCGTGGGGTGCGCGCGTGGTGTGTGATCGCTTTGAGAATGCACGTTGGAGCACGGCATTACAGATGCGCTTAAAGGCCGCTGGCGTAGAGATGGAAGAGGTGACGTCTGAATTTCTTCCAGACTTCATTCGTTTCTCTGTTGGGCATGGCGAGTGTTTCGCATCAATCCATCCCACCGAGGATCAGATGTCTGAATACATTCGCTTCACCCACATTGCCGGAGACAACATTCCGGCATCCGGAGAAATTCTGCAAGAGATCAATGCGTTGAATGCGTCGATGTACGGATCTCGTGTGGTGTTGCGCGATGGCGAATTGCGCATTATCACCGAGTTCCCAGCCAGTGCATTGAAAGATCTGTCGTCTCATTTGGCAACCTTCAAGAGTGCATTAACGCGCTGTGCAGGAATTACGGCCTTCTTGCCGTTGTTCTCAGACTGCGAATCAAGCGGGCCGTTCTAGCGACGGCGTGCAACTATGGCGCGCCACCCGTACATGGTGGCGCCTAAGAACAACGTTGCAACAATGACGAAGGGCAATGCTGTTCCACGGTCGAACACAAGATTGCGGAGCAGCATGCCAATGGCCACTGTTCCAATCCATGCCCACACAACAGTTAGCTCACGTCGTTGAGCGGCAAACAACCCGTGCACCGATGTCACTGCAATCAGAAAAGGTGCAGCAACAAACAGCACGCCAGAAATTCCGGTGTCTGTTTCGTGATTACGTGTGCCAATGATGACCAGTGCCATCACGCAGAGAATGTCGAATGCGAGTGCCTTGTAGGCGTCGCGAGAAAACATGAGACTTAGTCGGTCTCGTCGTAGTACTCGCGACCAAGGTGTGTGATTTGATCTTCACCCATCATCCAACGCAACGTGTTCTTCAACTTTGCAAGCTGAATGAACAAATCGTGCTCGGGGTAGAGACCAGGAGCTACCTGTGGGCTCTTGTAATAGAACGACAACCACTCTTGAATTCCGCCAAGACCTGCACGTTGCGCGAGGTCTGAGTACAAGATGAGGTCAAGTGCCAAAGGTGCAGCAAGGATGGAGTCACGACAGAGGAAGTTGACTTTGATTTCCATTGGGTAACCAAGCCAACCGGTGATGTCGATGTTGTCCCAGCCCTCTTTGTTATCGCCACGAGGTGGGTAGTAGTTGATCTGCACTTTGTGGAACACATTGCCGTACAGCTCTGGATTCAAGTCAGGGCGAAGAATGTCTTCAAGAACACCCAACTTTGATTCTTCTTTTGTCTTGAAGTTTTCTGGTGCATCAAGAACTTCACCGTCACGGTTTCCGAGAATGTTGGTGGAGTACCAGCCGGACAGTCCCAGTTGGCGAGCCTTCAACATTGGTGCCAACACCGTCTTCATCAGTGTTTGACCAGTCTTGAAGTCTTTTCCAGAGATGGGGATGTTGTTCTGTGTTGCGTATTCACGCAAACATGGCATGTCAACAGCCAAGTTTGGTGAACCGTTCGCAAACGGAACGCCTTCCAATAACGCGGCATACGCATACAGCATTGATGGTGCAATCTGATCGGAGTTCGCGTCGATTGCTTTTTCGAATGCTTCGATTGTTTGGTGATCTGGACCAGGCTCAATGAACACTTCGGTGCTTGCACACCAAATCATTACAAGGCGATCAACTTTCTTCTCGTCACGGAAGCGGTTGATGTCGGCGCGAATGCCGTTCAACATTGCTCGCTTGCCAATTTCTCCCATGGTGTGTTCACCAGTGAGGTTGCGCGCGTACTTGCGTTCAAACGCGGCCTTCATAGGACGAATCTCGCGCAACGTATCGGCGATGGCTTCAATGTGCTTGCCTTGTTCAAGAACGCCAGCTCGTGACGCCGCAACATAAGCATCGTCTGGGAACACGTCCCAAGCACCCCACACAATGTCTTCAAGTCGAGCGAGAGGAACAAAGTCCTTTATGAGTGGCGAGCGACCATCGGTTCGCTTACCCAAACGAATGGTGCCCATCTGGGTCATGGATCCGGCAAGGAGGCCTTGGCCGCGCTTGGCGAGTTCAACGCCTGCGATCAAGGTGGAGGCCACAGCGCCGAGGCCAACGGTGAGAACACCAAGCTTTCCTTCGGCGGGGGCAATGGAACGAGTTTCAGACATGGCTTCCACGCTAGGCGACAGGAGAGTGCCTCACCTGTGACGCACTCTCGATATTGACGAAATCTGGATACTTCGGGGGTTTAAACGGGGTATGCGGCGATGAAATCGTTCACAACCGAGGCAAATTCCTCACCTTTGTCCTCTTGGAGGAAGTGTCCACCACCCACGATGGTGGTGTGGGGCTTGCCTTGGGCACCTGGAATGTCGCGTTGAAAGACGGTGTGGCCGCCACCGGTGACAGGGTCGCCATCGCTAAATGCCGTGAGGAATGGCTTCTCCCAACGGCGTAGAACGTCCCAGGCTCTCTTGTTCGCGATGTTTGATGGGTGGTCGTCGCCATCTGGATATAGCGCAGGAAAAATTCGTGCGCCAGCTTTAAATGAGTCGTCGGGGAATGGTGCGTCATATGCCGCAATTTCCGCAGGGGACAACTGCGTGGCGCAACCGCCATTCACTAATTTGCCCACTTCGAAGTTTGGAACTTCTTGCGAGTATTTCTGCCATGCACGGAATGCTGCTGATGGTTCGCGACCTGCAAGTGGGAGTCCCGTGTTAGCCACAACAATTCGTGTGAAGCGGTCAACATTTTCGGTGGCAAGCCGAAGACCAATTAGCCCACCCCAGTCTTGGCACACAAGTGTGAGATGGCTGAAGTTGTTGGAGCGAAGCCATTCGTTCATCCATGCGACATGTCGTTCGTATGTGTAGTCAGACGTTTGCGTCGGTTTGTCGCTTCGACCAAAGCCAATGAGATCGGGTGCGATGACGCGATGACCGGCTGCAACGAATGCCTTCATCATCTTTCGATAGAGATATGACCAACTTGGTTCTCCGTGCATCACAAGAATTGTGTTTGCCGCATCCTCTGGGCCAGTTTCATAATGCGCTACTCGCAATGTGTCGCTGGTGCCGTCTTGTGCAGAAACAGTGGTGTACACGGGCTCGTAGGGCCAGTCGGCAATATTGGCGAATCGTTCATCTGGGGTGCGGACACTCTTCATGGATCTCAGCTTTCTTGTTTGTTGTCTTGACCATATGTGATGGAGAACTACTGTTCGGAGAGCACGGTGTATTCGCACCAAGAAAGCAGTGAGGTACCCATGACGAACCCATTTTCTATGCCGCCACCACCGCCGTCATCGTCGGGAGTCACTCCATGCGATAACGGAGTTCGTTTCGGTGCTTTTCTGCTGGACGTACTCCTCGCGATTGTGACGTGTGGAATTGGTTGGTTGATTTGGAGCATTGTCCTTTGGGGGCAGTCAACGTCACCAGCAAAGAAGATGATGGGACTTTATGTCGTAGATCTTCAAACGGGAGCGCCAGCCACCATGCAGCAGATGTTGCTTCGGGAACTACTTGGGAAAATTGTTCTTGGTTACGTCACGGGAATCGTCGGCATCATTAGTGCTGTCCTCATCCTTATTCAACCCACGCGTCAGGGCGTGTGGGACTACATCTCTCGCACCACAGTTGTTCGGCGCTAAGAATTCTCTCCTAGCCGTGGCGGG
>JBMTEX010000068.1:0-9943 GCA_049433485.1 Ilumatobacteraceae bacterium
CAGACATGAAGGTTGCTGAAGACATCGTGGCGCGCGTTGCCACAGAAATCAACGCGCAAGGTGTCTACATGAGTCAGACATTGCAAAGGTGTCACTTGTTGGTGCAGGAATGAAGACCAGCCCAGGAGTTGCCGCCAAGATGTTCCGCGTGTTGGCCGACAACGGCATCAACATCCACATGATTTCCACCAGCACCATCCGAGTATCCGTCGTGGTGGCGGCATCAGATATGGAATCCGCTGTTCGTTCGTTGCATACAGCCTTTGGTTTGGACTCTGGAACCGCCTATTCGGCACCATTGCCAGAACGCAAGTAGCGCGCCTGCCATACTCAACTAATGGCCCTTCGACGTCAACTCATCCCATGGCGTGCAGCTGGAACGCGCGCCGAGATGCGTCGTAATGCAGATGAAGTAGTGCGTGACACGGGATGGGTCTTCAATAATCAAACTGGCGCGTCGCTCACTTTGGATGAATTTGTCAAGACTGGTGACGCCGAGGTTGAGGTCTATCTCGATCGTTTCGGTTGGGCGGGCTTTGCCAGCGGAGCATCCGTATTGGAAATTGGTTCTGGAATTGGCCGAATGACTTCGGCGCTCTCACGGAAGTTCGCGTCAGTAATCGCTACCGATGTTGACGCCGCGTTTTTGGAGCGTTGTCGCGAGACTGTTGCGCGATTCGGTCGTGTGAACATCTTGCGAACGGTGCACATTGCTGATGGCAGTTCTGTGAATGTTGGCGATCATTCGGTTGATGCAGTGTTTTCCTACATCACCTTGCAGCACTGCAAGGCAAGCGATGCGCTTCGTCTCACCACTGAAGCCATGCGTGTTGTGAAACCAGGCGGATATGTGGCATTGAATTATCGAACCTGGGTACCCGCCGATGTGTTGCTTGTGCCAGCTGGTTCCGTGATGCGCTTGTTGTGGCGGATTCCAGTTGTTGGTCAAAAGTTGTCGCAATGGCGTTGGTCCACCCGTCTTGGTTGGCAAGCCAATCGTCTCGATCCTCGACGCGTGCTGGGTTTGTTGCAGGCATCGAATGTTGAGTTCGACGACATCGCAATCTTGCACCACCCTGGTCGGCCACAAAAGGCTGTGACTTTCAACGGAAATCCAGTTCCACAACGGGATTTAGACGTCGCCAATAAAAGTCATTGGTGGCTGCTGGCGCGCTGCCATTAGCCTCAACTCCTATGCGTGTAGGAGTCGTCGGAGCAACAGGTCAAGTAGGAAGCGTTATGAGAACGCTGTTGGCGGAGCGTCAATTTCCCATTACGGAATTGCGTTTCTTTGCGTCAGCGCGTTCAGCAGGAACAACGCTTCCATGGAATGGCGGCGAGATCACCGTTGAAGATGCAGCCACTGCAGACCCCAGTGGTCTGGACATTGCATTGTTCTCTGCAGGTGCAACATCGTCGCGTGAACTCGCACCACGTTTTGCAGCCGCTGGAGTCACTGTCATTGACAACTCCAGTGCATTTCGTATGGATCCTGACGTTCCACTCATTGTGAGCGAAGTGAATGGCCATCTTGCGCACACAGCTCCAAAGGGAATCATTGCGAATCCAAACTGCACCACCATGGCAGCAATGCCCATCTTGAAGCCATTACATGATGAAGCAGGCCTCATCAAGATGATTGCAAGCACATATCAAGCAGTCAGCGGTGGTGGACTCGCCGGAGTTGAAGAACTTGATGTTCAAGGCAAAGCGATGGTGGAGCGCGCAGCCGAGCTCACATTCGATGGCGATGCGGTGCAGTCTCCAACACCACAGAAGTTTGCTCGCACCATTGCGTACAACGTGTTGCCGTATGCAGGTTCCATGGTGGACGACGGCGATGGTGAAACAGATGAAGAGAAGAAGTTGCGCAATGAAAGCCGCAAGATTCTTGAGATTCCGAATCTGTTGGTGTCGGGACTCTGCGTCCGTGTTCCCGTTTTCACAGGCCACTCCATTGCAGTAAATGCTGAATTCAGCCGTGAGATCACTGTGAAGCGCGCTCATGAACTTCTCGCTCATGCACCAGGTGTGTCGTTGGTAGATATTCCGACACCGCTCTTGGCTGCTGGAAAAGATGCAAGCTACGTCGGACGTATTCGTCAAGATGAAACTGTTGATGGAAATCGCGGTCTTGCGTTGTTCCTCAGTAACGACAACTTGCGTAAAGGCGCTGCACTGAACGCAGTGCAAATTGCCGAGTTACTCGTTAAGTAAGAATCACACCCTGGTCGGGGTGACAGGATTTGAACCTGCGGCCTCGTCGTCCCGAACGACGCGCGCTACCAAGCTGCGCCACACCCCGTGGTGCTAAGCGAGGCTATCGACCGTTTCAGCACCCGACTCTGGCACTTCTGCGACTTCTTCGGTTGCAATGTCTTCAACGGGAAGTCCTTCGGCGTAGCAACCACCGGCTGCAATTTCACGTACTGCTTTGCGTAAGCGCAACGCGTCGAGAGGTTTGATGGTCCAACCATCTGCTCCACTTCGGCGTGCCATGTGTATGTCTGCAACACGATCAAGCAACATCAATATGGGAACCTTTGGAAGTGCACCACTGGATTGGTCGAGGCGGAGATCCATGGTGATGGCCATGCCGCCCATGGTTCCTACCTGCATGTCGAGGATGGCGATATCTGGTGTGCGCTCGCGCACGGCGCGTGCAACGTGACGGCCATTTGACAGCACTTGAAACGAGGTGGATGGCGACGCAAGAGCCGCCTTCACTTCATTGACGACCCACTCTGCATCTGTAGCGATCAAAATATGCACGGCTTTGACTCTACTGCTGCGTCTCGCTTGCTGCGAGTTGTTGGGCCAAAACCTCAATGGATTGCAGGGAATGGATGTCCTCGGGAAGCTCTGTGGCTGATGCAACTGGCACGTTGGGAAACGCAACATGAGCGGTGGTGACAAAGGCGGCCACATCACTCTCTGCGCGCTCAGCGTCGTCTAACAGTGATGCCAAGACAGAGTGAGCAATGGCCTCGTCTCCTGTGGAGGCTGCTGCTATGGCTCTGTGATGTTCGGAAGAGTCGCTGCCGAAACGTGGCGGCATGCGATTGGTGACAACAAGTCGTAATTGAATCTTCAATCTGTTCAATTCAGAAACGAAGTGTTGCGCTTCTGTCAGAGCATCTGGTGATGGCGCAGTGACAACTACAAAGTGGGTGTCATCACCGCGCAGTGTGTTAGCAACAGCTAACGCACGTCGTGAGAACTCTGTTTCCATTCCGTCAATGGCACGCAAGAACGATGCAACACCAGAGAGAGCATCTGATCCAACAACAGAAGAGATTGCTTTCAGCACTGGTGTCATTGCTGCGCTAGCAAAGCGGAATCCGCCGCGCCCTGGTGCAACAAGAAGTCGAACGATGGGGTGTTTGAGGAATCGAGCAAGTCGCTCCGGGGATTCCAAGAAATCAAGTGCGTTGCGAGATGGCGGAGTATCAACAATGACAACGTCGTATTTGCTGTCGTTGTACAACTCGTAGAGGCGTTCAGCAGCCATGTAGTCACGTGTGCCAGAGAGCGAGCGAGACAAGCTTCGATAAAACGAATTATTCAACACTTCTTGAGCGCGTTCTGGTGTTGGCGATGTATCACGGACCAAATTGTCGAATGTCTCGTGAACGTCCAGCATGGTGACCCACAGTTCTCCTGTGGCAACAAGCGGAACTCGTTGCGGTTCATTTCCCAATGAATCAGTGATTCCAATGGCATCGGCAAGGCGCCGAGCAGGATCAATAGTGATTACTACAGCGCGACGACCGGATTGCGCAGCATGAACGCCAAGCGCTGCTGCAACGCTTGTTTTGCCAACCCCACCTGTTCCACACGTGACAATGACACGTGCTGTGGAGCACATTGATGTCATGTCGCCACTCATGACAGCAGTTCTCCGAACCCGCTCGCCAAGTCGCTTGCGAGCAGTGTCACTAATTCTGCTCCGTCTTCTTTGTGACGTGGAAGGTGCAGTTGTGGTTCATCGCGCAATGAAGTGAGCAAAGCGATTGCTTCTTCTTGAGACTTAAAGCGTTGAAGTGCGTATGCATAAGCCCGCGCTACGTCGTCATTGCCTGGAACGTTGGCGAGTGGAGTGAGAGATGCATTGCATTTATTCACCACAGTTGGCGCCAAAACAACTCCGATTGTTTCCACCATGTTGTTGGCTACTTCCACTGTTTCAGTCACTGGTGTGAACGCTGGCGTGGTCACCATCATCACTTTGCATCGGGAACCATCAGAAAGCATGGCGATGACTTCGTCCGCCTGTTGCCCGATGGGGCCAGTGCTAATTGCGCGTTTCAGTTGCAAAGGTGCACGTACTAGATCGCTTGCATGACCTGCAGCGGGGCCATCAACAATGATCACATCGGCACGTAGTTCTTTTTCAAACGCTTTGATTCGTCCGAGCACCAACAAGTCGTCAAGGCCCGGCGCTGTGGTGGCCACGAGTTCTACAATTCCCGACCTAGCGAGCTGGCGTGACAGAAGTCCCATCCCCTTGGATGACAAATAATCAGTGAGCGCACGTCCAGGAGTAACGGCGATTCGTTCCAATAGGTCGTGGGCAGGAACTTCAATGGTTTCGCCATCTAGAGTGACAAGCAAGGTACGAAGTCCGCTTTGAGCAGACAACAAAGCCAGTGCCCCAGAGACAGCGGATTTTCCAACGCCGCCTTTGCCAGCAACTATGAGCACGCGTTGTGCTGTGAAAAAGTGGTGTGGTTCCATAAAACAAGGAGAGACCAGTGAGGGTAGGCGCAAAAAGACGCATCATGTGCGGATTAGCAGCACTTTTAGCAGTCCCTGCATTTGGCGCCCTTGCCTCGAGTGCAGCGAATGCTGCAACCAGCGCAGATGATTTGGACCCTGTCGATGTGGTGGAAGTGAGCGGACTAGTTGACCGCATCGTGGCCGACAACATCACCACCGCAATTGAGCGTGCCCAGACCAGCGACTCCCAAGCTGTCATCCTGCAAGTGAATTCAAAAGGTGCAGTCATCAGCCGAGATGAGATGTCGGAGTTGTTGGCCACCATTGCAAGTTCAAAAATTCCGGTCGCTATTTGGGTGGGTCCCAGTGGAGCGCGCGCATACGGACTGCCTGCGCAAATGTTGGCGGTTGCAGACGTGACGGCCATGGCACCTGGCGCACGCATTGGTCGAACGGGAACGTTGTTGTCGGTCAACGGTGAGAAGGTCACGTTTGGCGCAAAATCTGCTGAAGATGCAATCCACAAAGACACATTGGGATTCCTTGAAGCACGTGAGCAGAAGATTCTCAAATTTTCTACCGATGACCGCGGAGTTCCTGTGCTGCGCAACATGTTGTACGCGCTTGACGGCATCACGGTTCGTGGCGCCGCATTGGACACTGTGGTTGATGCCGTTGATGGAAACGGGCAAGTCACCCGTGAAGCGACAACGGTGCGATTCTTCAAACTCGGACTAGTTCCTCGCTTGTTGCACACCGTGGCCAGTCCACCATCTGCGTATTTGTTGCTCACCATCGGTGTTGCGCTCTTGATTTTTGAATTCTTTACAGCAGGAATTGGCGTTGCTGGTTTGGTGGGCGCAGTGTGTCTCATTCTTGGAGGGCTTGGCATTGGAGCACTCCCCATGAATGGCGTTGGCGTTGCATTGTTCTTGTTGTCTATGGTTGCTTTCGCGGTTGATGTGCAAGTGGGTGTGCCCAGATTCTGGACCGGAGTTGGTTTGTTCACCTACGTGGTGGCTTCGTTCACCATGTTTAGATCTGTGGATGGTCTGTCCATGCGGCCGTCATGGTTAACACTTGCGGTTTGCATTACTGGTATCGCTCTCACATTCATTGTTGGAATGCCATCAATGGTGCGTACTCGTTTCGCCACACCCACCATTGGTCGCGACAACTTGGTGGGCACTATCGGTACCGCTGTGGGTGACATTTCGCCCGAAGGAACTGTTGTTGTCGATGGTGCACAGTGGCGCGCACGTACAAACCGTGCAACTCCAATTTCCAAAGACCAGGAAGTACGTGTTGCATCAATTGATGGGATCACGTTGATAGTGGAACCGCTTGAAGGTGCAGCACGTGATTATCGAGAGGCTCGCCAAGAACAGAAATGATTCCCTTACTGCTCACTGCGTTTGTGGTGTTCATGCCACTGGTGGAGTTGTATTTCATCGTGCAAGTGGGTCAAGAGATGGGAATTTTCTCCACTGTTGCTGCGCTCCTGGTGATATCAATGCTGGGAACAGCGTTGGTGAAACGTGAAGGCTTGCGTGTGTACAAACAGTTCATGGAGTCTGTTCGTGCAGGGAAAGAACCAACACGTGAGATTGTTCATGGTGTGTGCGTTCTGGCGGCTGGAGTATTCCTCTTGGCCCCTGGATTCATCTCCGACGTGTTTGGGATCTTGTTACTGCTTCCACCAACGCGCGCATTGTTTGCTCGCATCGTGATGCGCCGCACTCGCAAGATTGCTTCGGTCATTGACATCACGCACTCGGGGCGTAGGGTGAAATACGAGGGGTATCTGCCAAGCGCAGGAGACGTGATTGACGTAGACCCCTTTGAGGGGGATAACGGAATATGAGCGCACCATCAGTAACTAATGAGCCATTCGATCCAGCAACAGTTCCAGTGAAGCCAGCTGCAACTGTGTTGTTGATTCGCGATGCAGAAGCAGGTGGCATTGAAGTATTCATGCTGCGCCGAACTTTCAATGCTGCATTCGCCAGCGGCATGTTTGTTTTCCCCGGCGGAAAAGTGGACGATATTGACGGTGTCGATGAAATTGCCGAATTGTGTGATGGCCTCACAGATGAACATGCCAGTTCACTTCTTGGCATTCAGTCCGGTGGGCTTGCATACTGGGTGGCCTGCATTCGCGAATGTTTCGAGGAAGCGGGAGTGCTCCTGGCGCGCCACGAAGACACTGGTGACATCATTCGTTTTGACACAGACGATGTGGCGGCAAAGTTCTCAGTAGAGCGTCACAACATTCACGATGGTTCTGTTGCGTTGTTAGACCTGTGTAAGAAGGAGAATTTGCGTCTCGCCACCGACGACATTTTTTACGTGAGTCATTGGATTACACCAGTAGGCGAACGCCGACGTTTCGATACTCGATTCTTTATTGCTCGTGCACCGGCGGCACAAGAACCGCTTCATGACGACGGCGAAACTATTGAGAGTTTTTGGATTAGTCCACAAGAAGCAATTGAACGTGCACACGAAAAAGACCTCATGTTGATGCCGCCAACAAAGGCGAACATTGAATTCCTGTTGCCACACAAAACAACTGACGAAGTGTTGGCTGCTGCTGCAAAGATTGGCGTACCACAAGCAATCTTGCCAAAGCTGAAGACCGACTCAGATGGCCGAGTCATTGGAATAGCTATGCCTGGGGACCCTGGCTACGACGCACTGTGATTCCCACCGCGACATTTTCGTCGCGTGCTGAACATCCAGCCATGTCTTCAACATCGGGCGTGTCTTCAATGATGCGCGCAGCAATGCGAGAAAAGACTTCCGCTGCAACACCAGTTCCAGACAGAACAACTGGCTCGCCCGCATCACTTCCTGCAGCAACGCTTGGCTCAATAGGAACTTGACCAAGAAGTTCAACGCCAATTTCATCGGCTAGGGCTTGTCCGCCACCAGTGCCGAACAGTGCGTATGACTCACCGTGATTGCATTCAAACGAACTCATGTTTTCAATAACGCCTGCCACACGCAAGAAACTGCGACGCGCCATATCTGCCGCGCGAATGGCAACTTTCTGTGCAGACACAGCAGGCGTGGTGACAATGAGAAGGTCGGTGCGAGGCAACATACGAGCAAGACCCATCTGCACATCGCCGGTTCCTGGTGGCATGTCGATGACGAGATAGTCGAGATGGCCCCAATGCACATCGTTCAAAAATTGTTCGACTGCTTTGGTGAGCATGAGGCCGCGCCACATGAGAGCAGTACCTTCGTCCTCCACCAACATTCCGGTGGACACCACTTTCAGTAGACCATCTCCAACACGACGCTCGTTCGGAATGATTTTCGGTTTGTCACTTCCATCAACACGTTCTGCTTCAAGGCGGTCCGGCATTCCCAACATTCGTGGAATAGAGAAGCCCCAAATATCTGCGTCAAGAACGCCAACCGTTTTGCCAGATGCTGCAAGTGCGGCCGCCACGTTGACGGTGACGGAGGATTTTCCTACGCCCCCTTTGCCACTAGCGATAGCGAGCACGCGCGCATTGTGTGGAACAGCAGTATCGGCAGCATTCTCTTTGGCGTTCCATCGAGCGCGAGTCATCACTGCAGATCGCTCCTCGGACGTCATTTCGCCCCAGTCAATCTTCACCTTTTGCACCCACGGGTGCACTTCGAGACGTGAACGGATGTCTTTTTGAATCTGTGCGCGCAACGGGCAACCGCGAATGGTGAGCTTCACGCCGATTGTGATGATTCCGTTGGCCATGGCGATGTCACCGGCCATTCCGAGGTCGACAATGTTGTCGCCCAGTTCGGGGTCGATGACGGCTCGGAGGAGGTTGCGGACCTCGTCCTCGGTGGGCGGCTGGGGAACTCGCTGGCTCACGTATTGCAGTGTAGGGGCGGTGGCGAAAAGGAGATGGGCGCGCCTAGTATGAGGGCACCAGGTTCCATCTATTGGAGGTTCCCATGATCACTCTCACCGACACCGCAGCCCAAAAAGTCGCTCAACTCATCGAAGCCGAAGGCGCAGAAGATGTTGCGCTTCGCGTTTCCGTGAAGAGTGGCGGATGCTCCGGATTCTCCTACGACATGTACTTCGACACAGACATCGCACCAGACGATGTCACCCTCACATTCGGAAATGTGAAGGTTGTTGTAGACCCAGCATCTGCTCCCATGTTGGAAGGTGCAAGCTTGGACTTCAAAGACTCACTCACCGAGCAGGGCTTTGCAATCACCAACCCGAACGCAACGCGTTCATGCGGTTGCGGTAAGTCATTTAGCTAATTCCGTTCGCGGCTAACGCGTCGCGGATTTCTTTTACGTCGAACACTGCATCAAGTCGATCGACAATTTTTCCTGTTGCATCTGTGATGTACAGAACTGGTTCGTAACTCAGTTTGTATGCCTGCACTGCGGGCGCTGTTTCGTTGGCGGATTTGTCTGCGTACACATCTGCATGAACGAAAACTGCAGCGTTTCCAACGGTTTTTGACACTTCAATAAGCCCGTCTAGTCCAGGTGCACATGTTCCTGTTGTGCAATATGCAGGCGTGCCAATGAGGTACACCACAGGCTTACCGCTCTTCAATGCATCGGTGAGAGTTTGCGTATGGAACGGGCAGAACTCTGGAGAACGAGTGCAAATGGGATCAACGCCGCGCGCATTGTCCAGGGTCGGAGTATCGAATGGTGGAAGTGCATCGCCGATGAGCGGCATGGCAACGTCGTCACGCATGAGTAATTGGAAAGAAACATTTGACTCCGGTGCTTGGTCAACCTTCAGTAAGAAGATTCCCTCAGTGTCATACGTGAAAGAAAATGGCCAATACGGAACAGACATGTTGGCATCGTGTTTGGTGGCTGTGACTCGCTCAATGAGTACTTCACCACTGTCGGGGTTAACCACGCTCGCAGTGAGTGTGTTGGGGAGTGTCACCTTCGAATCGGCACCGAGAATTCCAGATTTGTCGGCCAGTGAGATGGGGAGTCGAACCTTGCCAGGTACGAGCGAATCTTGTGGGAAGCGCTTCACCACTTGAAGGGTGCCATCGGCGCTCGTCCCCGATGATGACCCGCCGCCGCATGCCGCCAGTGCAACCCCTGCCCCCACACTTGCGGACAACGCGAGGAAATGTCGACGACTGAGAATCTGGGGGTTCATGGTGTCAATGGTATGTGCTGGGGCGTCTGGCGTAAGGTTGGGGTATGGCAGCACCAGCACAACCCCCATACACAC
>JBMTEX010000069.1:0-9752 GCA_049433485.1 Ilumatobacteraceae bacterium
CTATGCCATTGAACGAGATGACTTGTGGGCAATTCCCACTGCAGAAGTTCCGCTTACTTCGTTGTACGCCGGCGAGATTGTTGATGAGGCTCAATTACCCGCCCGCTTCATGGCATACAGCAGTTGTTACCGCCGCGAAGCTGGGTCTGCAGGGCGCGATACACGTGGAATGTTGCGCGCACACGAGTTTGACAAAGTTGAAATTCTTGCTCTTGCAACACCTGAACAATCACCAGAGCTGTTGATTGAATTACGTGACCGTGCTGAACGTTTGATTGCAGGGCTCGGCTTGCCGTACCGCATTATTGAAATTTGCACAGGCGATATGGGCGGCAGTCATCACCGCAGTTTCGACTTAGAGGTCTATGCGCCAGGATGCGACAACTGGTTGGAAGTCAGCAGCGTGAGTTGGTTTAGTGACTATCAAGCACGTCGTGCAGATATTCGTTTTAAGCGCACGGGTCAAAAGGGCACAGAAATTGCCAACACATTGAACGGTTCTGCACTGGCCGTTCCACGAGTGTGGGCCGCCATTTGCGAGAACTTCCGCGAGGCAGATGGCAGTGTGCGAATTCCAGATGTGTTGTTGCCATACATGCGCGGCGCTACTCACATCAGACCTAAGGCATAGCGATGGGAATTGCAGATCGCCGCGTGCAATACGAAACGGCTGGGCTTGACATTGATGATCTGTTGCCCAGTCCAGTGGAGCAATTGCAACTGTGGTACCAGCAAGCTGAAGAAGCAGGTGCTGCAGAGCCAAATGCAATGGTGATTTCAACGGTTGATGCAGATGGCCATCCTGATGCTCGAGTAGTTCTTGCTCGAGACATTTCTGTCAATGGCATCACGTTTTATACAAATCGCGAAAGTGCCAAGGGCCTGCAAATTGCACATGACAATCGTGCATCGGCCACCTTTGCCTGGTTGCAGCTACACCGGTCGGTGCGCGTACGAGGTGTCATCTCGCTTGCATCTGATGTTGTGAGCGACGCTTATTTCGCATCTCGCCCGCGCTCATCGCAGATTGGTGCATGGGCATCACCGCAGTCGCAACCATTGGGAACGCGGCACGATCTCACAGAGAGAGTGGAAGAAATGGAAGAACGTTTTGCAGGCCAAGATGTTCCGCGCCCGCCGCATTGGGGTGGTTATGTGCTGTCCATGCAGAGCGTGGAGTTCTGGCAAGGACGCCCAAGCAGACTGCACGACCGCTTTCGCTACACATTGAATGGTTCTGTCTGGCGAGCAGAACGTCTCGCACCATAAGGACGTACATGTCGTATTTATCTCCCCCCGAAGTAGTTGCGCAGTCTTATGGAGAGCTCCGCCGACGCACCATAGAGATTCTTCGTTCCATGCCTGCTGAGATGGCCGAGATTCGTGTTCCTCATTGTCCGGAATGGACCGTGCGCGAAACTGTCTGTCACATGGTGGGTGTTCCTGAAGATGTGTTGTCCGGAAATATGGAGGGTGTCACCACCGAAGCGTGGACACAGGCTCAAGTTGATCGTCATGCAGGTGACTCGTTGTCAACTCTCTTAGACATATGGGAATCGTTCGGCGACACGATTGATTCGCTCATTCCGCAATTTCCAGAACCAATTAATTCTCAGTTTGTATTTGATTCAAACTCCCACGAGCAAGACATTCGCTTTGCGATCGGAGCTTCAGGTGCGCGCAATGCGCTGTCGGTTCATGTGTCGGCTAACTGGGTACGGAATTTTCTTGAACACCATCCGCATCCACAAGCAAGAGAACTTCTGGCTGCAGACGTGTCTGACTTTGACTTGTTTCGTTCAATGGGCGGACGCCGGTCCTTGGCGCAGATTCGTGCGTCCGGTCTAAACGAGCACGTGGTAGCCGAGATTGTGGCGGGAATGCCTGTTTCTATCCCAGCTGTGGATCTTGCTGAATAATTAGTTTGTCCAGCTGGTGGCAGATTCTGCCAGCGCAGTGATGAGAGATTCCGTGTGAGGCGTGAGGCCTGGGCCTTCCCAGTCCCACCACAGCGGACTTGATCCGCGAACTCGTGGCGGCAGTTCCAATTGAACACCCGCATGTTCCACCACATTGACCGGGTTGTCTTGATGTTGTCCGCGAAGGTTGCTTGGAATCTCATCAATGTCGTCAATGATGCGATAAGCGGGAAGGTGATGACGAAGTCGCTCACCAACATGTGCAGCAAGACGCCTGTTTCGACCACCAAGGAGAAGTGATGTGAAAAACCCAGCACGGCCAAAACCGTGCACGGTGATGACGATGTTGACATGCGATAAAAACTCGTTGAGAAGTGGAGACTGGTCTGCCGTCACTTTGTGAGAAGGAATATGCCACTCCAGATTGTCTGGCAATTGAATTCCGTAATACGACGCCCCAGCCTTCTCGGCAGCGCGGGATGCAATGACATCGGTGACTTCTTCAAGTGCACCGCCATGAAACGCCATAAAACCAAATGTTGAACGAATGACGCACTCTTCTATGACGCCGTCATACGTGAGAAGGTCTGCGAGATTCATGAGTTATGCCGACTGCTTGGAGGGACGCCGAACAATCCATATGGCAATTGCAATCACTATCGCGAACACAACAGCCAGTCTGACCGCGCCAACATCGTTCAGAAAGTTCACCACAGAGTTCTGCCAAGACTCCACTCGACGTGTCACGCCGTCACTTCCGCGTTCAGTGATGGCGCCATACCAATACCACGTGAGATACAGCCCAGTAATGAGAACAAAGAATGCCGACACCTTGTCGAAGAATCGAAAACTCTTCTTTAGAGAGTTAACGATGTTGACTTGTGCGAACGCCAATGCAACGGTGAGTGCGATAACGAGCGAGGCCATACCTACGCCGTATAACGCGATGCTGATGACGCCAGATACAAAGCCATGACGACCAACTGATCCAAAGACCGCAGATGTGACGAAGCCGATGGTGCAACCAATAGATGCCACTGCATAAGCAATTCCAAAGAGGAACATGTTGCGAAGTGTTCGTTCACGCTGAATAGACACATTGGGCTGGGCAATACGTGGTTTCCAGCCGGTCAACATGAATGCGCCCATCACAACCAATCCCAGCCCAACAACGAAGGCGAAGTATTTGGAGTTATCGCGAACTGCTGTAGTGAATGATTGTGTGATGATGCCAACAATGAGGAATAAGCCAACAAATCCGGATGAGACGGCGGAACCCACCAGCAGCGCGCGACGCAACGTGACCGATGTTGATTCGTGACGTTGTAGCTCTGTACCCAAGTAGTAAATGAGATATGTGGGAAGCAATACAAAGCCACATGGATTCACGGCGGACATGACGCCGAGAATGAAGTTGTACGCGAAGTCTCCTTCGAGTGCAATCACTTGGTGACTCCGAGACTGTTCTGAAGAATGTTGTCAATGTCTTCGGTGGTGAGTTCACCGGCGCGTGTCTTCACGACGTATCCATCTGCATTGATGAAAACGGTTGTTGGCATTGTGGTGACACCAGCGGCCGCTAGTTGGTCGCCATCGTCTAGATAATTGGCGTACTTAATGCCGTACTTAGTGAGAAACGCAGAGGCAGATTCGGTGGTGTCGTTTGGGTTGATGCCCACAAAGTTCACCGCCGCTCCGTAGGTCTCGGCCGCCGCAGTGAGAACAGGCATCTCCCGCTTGCATGGCTCGCAGGTGGAAAACCAGAAGTTCACCACCATGGGTTTTCCTGTAGGAGTAATGGTGACGGCTACGCCAGACAACACATCTGTCACGGGGACAAAGGAGAATTTCTTTCCCGTGTTGTTGGCGTTAGTTCCGATTCCCGGGGTTTGCTCAACCCCGGGATCGGTGAGATTGGCGTCAACGTCGTCGGAGGACCGACTGAGGGCCCATCCCCCGACGACGCTGACAAGTAGCACGATGGACAGAACCGCAACAACGACCTTTTTTCGGTTCCGTCCCATGTGCTCAGGCTACGAGATGCCGTGGGATCGGTACCTCTTCGATTGCTGTGACGGTGGTTCTCTTGACGGCTGGGCGACCACGTGGCCGGCGCACTGCGACCACGCGCCCCATCTCTAGTTGTTCGCCTCCCCAGACACCCCAGGGCTCCTCCCTCTCAAGGGCACCCTGCAGACAGTCCCTGGCATCGGCGCACTTTCCACAAATGGCCTTGGCGCGCTGGACGTCCACCCATTCGTCGGAGAAGAACAGGTAGCTCAGGGTGCCGTTGCCGTCTGAGCAACGGCGGGACGACAAAGGGAGGGCCTGGTCGATGACCGCGGAATCTCCAGCTGCAATTTCAATCTTTGTGTACATGGTTCGTATTTCCTTTTGGGTGGTGGTGTCGGACAAAACAAAAAGGCCGCTCGGGTTGTGAACCCGGCGGCCTCTGGCGAGATATTTTCTGAACGAACTAGTTCAGAACCCCACTGGGCCACCGGGTGAAACGCTTATTGGAATGCTTCACTGCCGGTGAGGACCACATTGAGAACGCACGAGTGGTCACCGCTTGCGCATACGCAAAAGCCACGGCGACTGCCGTGGTTGCGAAGGTGGCGGTGGTGACCTGGGTACGCATATCGGTGTCTATGAAACCACTGTGAGGCGCCAGATTCAACTTATTTAATGAATCCCAATATTCATAAGGGTTTGAGCCCCACAGATAGGGTGACGAAATGACTTTTCGGCAGGCATCTGAAGGCTTTGAGATGGTGCCACCATCGAGTTTGGGCCGAGCGTTCACCGCTCGACGTCGAGTGAGATTGGGAGACGCCACCCCCAATGGTCGTCTGCGTCTCGATGCCATGGCGCGATACCTGCAAGATGTGTCAAATGATGACACCAGAGATGCCAAGTGGAGTGATCCGCATTGGTGGGTGGTGCGTCGCACGGTGATTGATGTGCATGAGTTTCCGTCGTACCTCGAAGAAATAGATCTCACCACGTGGTGTGGCGGCCTTGGCTCGCATTGGGCGGAGCGTCGCACACAAATGAAATCGCTAGATGGTCGCGTGTTGGTCGATGCTGCTGCGCTGTGGGTACACGTGGACAAAGAAACATTGCAACCAAGTCGTGTGCCAGAAGACGTTGTGCAGTTGTTGGGTGAATCAGCTGGTGGGCGATCAGTGGGTGCGCGTTTGTTATTGCGCGCACAAGATTTCGCAACGGCGCACACCATTGTTTCGCAACCGTGGGCAATGCGATTCACAGATTTTGACGCAGTGGGCCATATGAACAACGCCGCGTACTGGGAGATTGTTGAAGAACATTTGGCGTCACATCGCGAACTTCGCGCACCCTTGCGTGGTGTGGTGGAACATGTGATTCAAGTGGAAGAGGGGCAAGAACCAGTCCGACTTTCAGAACAGCCATCGGACGATATGGCTCTACAACTATGCGTCGGAGAGACAGTGCACGCCGCTATGTGGTGCGGACGATTTAATTAATCGCGCAAGACATACTCAAATGCGTCACCAGTGTCGAGACGCTCAAAGTCTCCAAGCAAACGTAAATGTTCAAGGTGGGCGTATGCCTCACTATCTGCCATAGAACCTTGTGCACGCGGTGAGAAAAGATGAGTTGCAAACTCCATCACTGTTGCAGGTCTGCCAAGAGTGGAACTGGTGTCACGAAGTTTTTGTAAGCGTTCGTGATGGTGGTCTTTGATTGCTTCCACTCGTTCGCCAACATTTGTAAATGGTGTTCCGTGCGCTGGCAACGCAATGGAAATGTCATCAGAAAAGCGTCCAATTTTGTTGAGCGATTCAAAGAAAAGTGTGAGTGGATCACCATGGCCGGTGAGACCGCTGATGTGTGGCGTGATATTCGGCAACACATGGTCGCCGCTTAACAAAGTGCCTGTTTCTGGGTCAAAAAGGCACAAATGGTCGTGTGTGTGACCAGGTGTATGAACTGCCATCCAGTCACGTTTTGCAAACTTCATTCGGTCTGTTTCGTTCAGCCGGATAGACGGCCGAGGAATCCTCATCAATTTTGGAAAGGTACGGCCCACTCGTAGTTTCACTTTGCGTTGCCACGGCATATCCATCGCTGGTCCACCCCATGGGGGTGAGTCGAATGGACTCCGCATCATTAATGCAAGTTCTTCTGCATCGACCTCTGGCGGTTCGGTGGGGTCGTAGAAAGTCTTGAAGAGACGGTGAGTGATGATGTCTGCACCCGATTCACTGCGTAAACGTTCCGCACCGCCGTAATGGTCTGGATGGCTGTGGGTAACAATCACCGAGTGCACGCGCTTGATTGGAACGTTGAGTTGAGAGAGGCGTTGCAGAACTGCCGCCCAGGATTCTTTTGTTGGAAGACCTGGGTCTACAACAGCAACCCCGCGCTCGTCTTCCAACACATACATATTCACGTGACCCAGACCAGTGATGTTTGCTGGTAATTGTGTGCGATACACACCAGGCGCCACTTCTGTGATTTCGTCGGTGGCTTGCATTTGCTCCGACTTCAATGGGCGCGGAGTGTCGCTGCTCATTTCTTTTTGGTTTCTTCAGCCGACTTGAAAACTTTGTCGCGATAGAACTTCAACTCGGCAACGCTGTCACGAATGTCGTCCATCGCGCGGTGTGTGGTGCCTTCGCTCTTTGGTCGCGCATGTTCAAGACCTGGATTCCATCGCTTCACAAGCTCTTTCACGGTGGACACATCGACACAGCGGTAGTGCAGCCAGTTTTCAATGTCTGGCATGTATTTCGTGAGAAACGCGCGGTCTGTGCGAATGGAGTTTCCACACAATGGAATCTTCATAGGTTCTGGGCTGTGCAACTTAATGAAATCAAGCGTTTGTTGCATTGCGTCGTCGTGCGACACGGTGGATGTTTTGATGAGGTCTAACAGGCCAGATGTGATGTGCATGTTGGTGACGAAATCGTCCATCTCGGCGAGGGCTTCATCCGGCTGGTGGATGACCAAATCGGGGCCTTCGGCAATGATGTTCAGCTCATCGTCGGTGACAAGCGTGGCGATTTCTACGATCACGTGACGCTCGGGGTCCAGACCAGTCATTTCAAGGTCCATCCAAATCAACATGCTGCCTGCCTCACTTGTTCAAATCTAGTTCTGCACTTCGCAGGTCGTGGCGTTGGCGTGGCAATCTGTGAGTAGTCAAGGGGGGAATATGACAACGCTTGAAACTGGACAGACAGATCTCATTGGTCGTATTGAGGGAAATGTGGCAATTCTGTCGTTTAATCGTCCCAATGTTCGTAACGCTTTATCAGAGGGCGTCTATGCCGGTTTCGAGGCAGCACTTCCAGTGATCGCATCACATCCTGATGTTCGCGTGTTGATGATCACCGGCGAGGGCGAAGCATTTTGTTCTGGCGGAGATGTCAAAGGAATGAACGCATCGCACAAGGGAAGTGGTGCGGGCAAAAACATCAATGTGGAAGAGAGAATCAACGGTCTTCGCCACCGCCAGAACTTGGTGAGCATGGCGCTTCGCAAGTTGCCACAGCCAGTGATTGCCGCGCTGCCTGGTGCCGCCGCAGGTGCCGGACTGTCTATTGCGCTTGCCGCAGATTTACGTATCGCGGCCGAACGAGCAATTGTGATGACAGCATTTGCAAACGTTGGCGCCAGCGGAGATTTCGGTACATCGTGGTTCTTGCCTCGACTTGTCGGTGAATCTCGTGCGAAAGAGTTGATGTTTACTACCCCACGCTTAACGGCCCAACAAGCTCGTGATTATGGAATTGTGAACGTCGTTTTACCGAATGACAATTTCGCGGCAACTGCACTTGAGTGGTGTCAATCTTTGGCACAACGTGCGCCCATTGCATTGCGTTATATGAAAGAAAATGTCAATCGCGCCGGCGATGTATCACTGCAAGCAGCATTAGATGCCGAAGCAACTGCAATGGTACGCACCATGTCTACTGCAGATCATCGTGAGGCAGCAGCGGCGTTTGTGGAAAAGCGCGCACCACATTTCATCGGTGAATAAATCGCTACGACGGTTCGCGCGGAAGCCCCAGTGCCCGCTCGCCAATGGTGTTCTTTTGAATCTCATCAGTTCCACCACCAAGGGACATTCGCGGTGAATTCAAAATGTGGTAGCGCCAGAATTTGGCTTGAGAATCATTGGGTGCGTAAGCCAGAGATCCGTCAAGAATGATTTGCGCCGCCAGCGACGCAACAAATCGCGCTTGTTTCGTACGCCAAAGTTTTCCAACGCTTGGATGAACAGATCGTTGTCCGAGCCAGTCCATCAATTTCTCGCCCGTGTACGCGCGCGCAAGATCTTGTCTGATTGTCAACGATGCGCGCTCTGATCTGTCTGACACCAAGTCAAACAAGTAGTGAAAAGGCACAGCAGCAGAACCAGAGGCTTCACGTTTTTCGTCGGCACCAACTTTGCCAAGAGAACTTCTTTCGTGGGCTAGTAATCCGGTGGCGGCTCTCCACCCGTCGTTCACTTCGCCAATCACCCAATCTCGGGGTACACGTGCATTGGTAAAGAACACTTCATTGAACTCGGCTTCACCAGTCATTTGGCGAAGAGGGCGAACGTCAACACCTGGTTGTTTCAGAGGAATCAACAGCATCGAGATGCCACGGTTTCTGGGGGCATCCCCTGTGCGGGCTAGTAAGACGCCCATGTCACTGAGTTGTGCTCCTGACGTCCACACTTTTTGCCCATTCACCACCCACTCATCGCCATCGAGGATGGCCGTGGTACGAAGACTGGCAAGGTCGCTTCCAGCTTCAGGTTCGGAATACAACTGACACCAAATGTTTTCAGCACTGAGGGCTGCAGGGATGAATTTCTTTTTTTGTTCCTCGGTGCCGTATTGCAAGATGATGGGCACCGCCATATTGAGACCAATGCCGAGCATGGTGTCTTCTTTGGGAAGGCGACCATGGGCTAATTCTTGAAAGCGACGGTTGCCATTCGGTATGTCGGTTCGCCCGCCGAATGCCTCAGGAATCCCAAACCCTGCCAACCGATGCTGCACGAGGAGGCCGCGGTACGCACGAAGCCTGGCGACGGGGTCTGTTCCGGCGTTATTTAGGACGACAGACAAGGCAGAGAAGAAAGCTTCTACATCTTGTTCAAACTGGTCTGCCACGCTGAGCCCCCTTCGCATGTGTCTTACACACTATGACTTCACTACAGTCACAGACGCATGTCAGGTACATCATCGCGGCCATTAGAGGGAATCAGAGTCTTGGATTTCACTCGCGTTCTCTCTGGACCGCACTGCACTCGCATGCTGTCCGATTTGGGCGCAGATGTCATCAAGATTGAGCCGCCTGAAGGCGACCTCACGCGATTTGCCTTCCCGCGGGTGGGCTCGATGTCCACTTATTTCGCGCAACAGAACATTGGCAAGCGCAATATCTCAATGGACTTGAAGAAGCCAGAAGCTGTTGCGCTGGTGAAGCAGTTAGTGCAGCAGTGTGATGTTGTGGTGGAGAACTATCGCGGCGGAGTGATGGACAAATTGGGTCTTGGGTGGTCCGAGTTGTCACGTGTGAATCCTCGTTTGATTTACGCAGCGATCAGTGGTTATGGAAACACTGGACCATGGAGTCATCGCCGTGCGTATGCAACGGTAGTGAACGCAGAAACCGGACTCACCGGATTGCAAGCACGCGCGCGAGGTGGTGATGCCACTAACGACCCTCACAGTCATGCAGATGTGTACACCGGAATGGAATGTGCCGCGGCGGTATTGGCTGCATTGTTCCAACGTGAGCGAACTGGAGAAGGCCAGTACATAGACGTCTCTATGGCACAAACCA
>JBMTEX010000070.1:0-9300 GCA_049433485.1 Ilumatobacteraceae bacterium
ACGCGTTCGACGCTGGAATGCCGTACAGCAAATTGTTGCAACACGATTGTTAATTGCCCTCAATGCATTTGTGTTCTTGTGGACACTGGCAGGTCCAGGTTCTTCTGACCAACGTCAGTTCGACTTGGGATTGTCATTGGTGTACATCCAGAACGGCGAGTGGTATCGAATCGTCACGTCGGGCTTCTTGCACTTTGGTCTTCTGCACGTGGGAATGAACATGCTGCTGTTGTGGCAACTTGGTCAACTTTTGGAACCAGCACTTGGTCAATGGCGATTTGGTTTGTTGTATTTCGCGTCAATGTTCGGCGGAGCAGCAGGCGCACTTCTGTTAACTCCTGATGGACTCACTGGTGGTGCATCTGGTGCGGTCTTTGGGTTGATGGCTGCCGCAGCAGTCGGACTTCAACAACGCGGCGTAAATCCGATGCGAACAGGAATTGGAAGCACTCTCATCTTGAATCTCTTGATCACGTTCATGATTCCGGGCATTTCCATCGGTGGCCATGTTGGTGGCGCCCTGACAGGCGCGGCAGTGGGTTATGCAATGTTGGAGCCACGCTGGACTCGTTCTTCTCCTGCCATCGCATGGGTGGCTCCCGTTATTGCGATGATTCTTTCGGTGGCGTTGATTAGCGCATTGCCGTAACGCCACACCCTCCCCCTACCATCGCACTCACTTCCCTTTCATCACCGACGAAAGAGAAGACATGTTGACTGCATCTGTCATAGACATTCCACGCCCCCTTATCGACCCCATCACGTCACTCGTCGAAGCGCTCAGTGTTGTATCGCTTGCGCTCACTAGGCCACGCCGAAACTCCACATTTGTTCTTGTACTGGACAATGAGCGCCGAGGAATTCATCTCTTTCGCACCGCACCTCTGAACAAGTGTTCCATTCATCGCATTATTTACGAATGCTCACACGTCCCATCTGTGGGCGGAGTCTTCATCACAAGTGTGAGAAACACGCAGCCTGTGTCACCGGATGACAGCGATAAATTGCTCAACTCTGCGCGCACTTTGGCAAGTGCCGGACTTCAACTCATTGATTGGGCAGTCATTGGCGCCGGTGGTCTCTATTGCCCGCGCACTCTATTGAATCTTCCAGACCCATGGCCCTACGGAAGCACATGAGTGTAAGCGCGTCGCTGCACCGCCGTTAATCGCAATCCGGCCGATACCAACACACGCACTACTTCCCTACTCGTTACTGGCCGTGCTCCGCGGCGAATAGCGTCGTCGCGCACGTGTTGTGGCACGTCGTAATGATCGCCGTGAAAGGCTCGTGGAGAAATTCCTAATTCGCGTGCGAAATCGTGCAATTCATCTAGCGAGGTGTCGCTGATCATGTGACACCACACATGATCTCGAAAAGACCACCGGCATTCGTCTACCAGAATTGCCATGAATTACGAGCAGCACCCGCCACCGCAACACGAGCCACCAGATGGAGGTGCCGGCATGGCAGCCATACCGTTACCCACCGATGCAAATGCACTCAAGAGACGCACCGTGGTGCTGTGACCGTTGGGGCAGGTTGCTGGGCTATTTGCCTCAGCCATAGGCCGACGTTCTTCAAAAACGTTGTCACAAGTTTTGCATTTGAATTCATACAACGGCATGAGGTCAGTGTAGAGCACTCTCTGTTCGTGATTGACTGTGAGCATGGCTACTCCGCTTAAAACTCGCCCCGCTGAGGTACGCCCAGATACCGAGCAGGTTCCCGAAACTGGTGAACCAGTTGTCGCCCACATTGTGAAGACAGAGCCTGGCGAGAATGCCGCAGCAAAAGTTCTAGAAGCTCGCATCAACGGAACACCCCTTGAAGCACTATGCGGACACGTGTGGGTTCCATCGCGTGACCCTAAGCAAGTTCCTATGTGCCAGAAATGCAAAGACATTTACGACACGTATCGCATGTTCAACGATGGCCTTGGCGAAACTCCAAACGAATGAAGACCAAAAGATTTCGACCCGCAGTTCGAGGCTTGGTCCTTGATGACAACAATGCTGTGTTGCTGGTGAAACTTGTGTTTCCACAAGGCTCATGGTGGGTGCTTCCGGGTGGCGGCATTGACCACGGCGAAGATCACCTTGACGCCCTGCATCGAGAGTTACGTGAAGAAACAGGATTGGTGGAGCCCTCTATTGGCGCCTGCGTATGGAACAGAGTGCACCAGTTCAACATGACCGACACAGATGGCGTGCAGTGGGATGGTCAATCTGAATCTGTTTATGTGGTGAGAACTGAGCGCTTTACTCCTTCACCGTCGTTTACCACCGCTCAACTAGAGAGCGAGAACTTATTTGAACACAAGTGGTGGACATTGTCTGAACTGCTGGCATACGACGGACCAGACAACCTATCTCCACCGGATCTGGCGTCTTATATGCACGTGATTATTCGTGACGGTATTCCCTCTGTGCCTTTCGAGATTTTTCACAGCAGCTAGCGAAAATCTCTGCTGGGTGCTGTAGCCGGCACAAATAACGGCGACAGCGACTCGGCCACAATATTGATGACTCCGTTTGCACATTCCACACGACCACGCACCAACAATGCAGACGCATCGCGCGCAACGGCACGATGACGCGCCCAACATCCTTTTGAACACACCACATTGATGAGGCCAGTTTCATCTTCAAGACTGATGAACGTTGCACCCCGAGCACTCATTGGCCGTTGACGATGGGTGACTATTCCTGCCACCATGACACGCGTTTGATGCGTGACCGTAGCAAGGTCTTCTGCGGTGACCACCCCTTTGCGGCGTAGTTCCTCCCGCAAGAACACCGTGGGGTGCCCCTCGGGAGAAATACCTGTTGCCCACAAATCTGCAATGGCTTCTTCCACTGGCTCCATGCCAGGCAAGGTGGGTCGAGAGTTCATTCCCATGATGCCCTGTAAGTGATGAGGGGAATTGCCATACGCGCCTGCTTCCCACAACGCATGGCGACGATCGTCTCCAAAACTCTCTGTAAACGCACCAGATGTAGCCAACGCTTCCATCTGTTGACGCGATAACTCGGGAACCATTCGAGAGAGATGCTCTAGTGATTCATATGGCCGACGTTCTGCCACCATTCGCGCCACCGAATCGCTAATGCTACGAACAGAACTAATACCAAGACGAACAGCAAGACCACCAACAGATTCATCACATTGTTCAAGCGTTGTGTTGTGTGACGATGCATTGATATCTGGAGAACGCACCACAACGCCATGTCGACGGGCATCTTGCACCAATGTATGTGGCGACCAGAAACCCATTGGCTGTGCATTTAATAAAGCGGCGCAGAAGATTGCCGGCTCATGCAGCTTGATGTACGACGAGGCATACACAAGGTAGGCGAAACTGACGGAGTGGCTCTCAGGAAATCCGTAGTTTGCAAATGCCGCCATCTTGTTGAAGATGTCGTCTGCGACAGGGCCACGAATGCCCCGTTGCGCCATGCCGTCATACAAACGTTGTTTCAAACGTTCCATTCGGGAACGCGACCTCTTTGACCCCATTGCTTGGCGAAGCTGATCGGCTTCACTGGGAGTAAACCCCGCAACATCAATGGCCATCTGCATGAGTTGCTCTTGGAACAACGGAACACCAAGGGTCTTGCTGAGAGAGTTCTCTAACAAAGGATGCAAGTACGTGACAGGCTCTTCGCCGTTACGACGACGAATGTATGGATGAACAGAGCCTCCTTGAATGGGGCCCGGACGGATCAGTGCCACTTCAACAACGAGGTCGTAGAACTTTCGTGGACGTAAACGCGGCAATGTAGACATTTGCGCCCGGGACTCCACTTGGAACACACCCCCCGTGTCGGCGCGACACAACAGGGCGTACACCTCGTCTTCTTGTGGAATGGTGGCGAGGTCGAGTTGATAATTACGGTGTTCTGATACGAGAGTGACTGCGTTTGATAACGCAGACAACATGCCTAACCCCAGCAGATCGAACTTCACCAAACCAATTGCGGCACAATCATCTTTATCCCACTGCAACACACTGCGATTTTCCATTCGCGCCCACTCCACTGGACACACTTCAATAATGGGTTTATTGCACATCACCATTCCGCCAGAATGAATGCCCAAATGTCGCGGCATGTTCTCTACTTCAGCGGCCATCTCCAACACAAGTGGAGGAATATCGTGATCCGTGTGAGCGGCCGTGACAGCAACAGTTCCCCAGGCATCTACCTGTTTGCTCCATGAGTCTTGTTGCTGTGAGGAATACCCTAACGCACGCGCCATATCTCGTACTGCGGAGCGCGAGCGATATGTGATGACATTGGCTACTTGTGCCGCATGGTGTCGACCATGTCGTTGGTACACGTACTGAATGACTTCTTCACGGCGTCCACTTTCGATGTCGATGTCGATGTCTGGCGGACCATCTCGCTCTGGCGACAAAAACCGTTCGAACAACAACCCGAGCGATACCGCATCTGCTTTTGTGATGCCAAGCGAATAACACACGGCGCTGTTAGCGGCACTTCCTCGGCCTTGACACAAAATTCCACGTTCTTCACAAAAACGAACGATGTCCCAGACCACCAAGAAATATCCGGCAAAACCAAGCGTTTCAATAATGGACAATTCATGCTCAATTGTTCGCCATGCTCGTGCACGTAACGACAGATCTTCGGCGCTATTGGCAGGTTTGTCTCCATAACGATGTCGCGCTCCGTGCGCAACAAGTTCTCGCAGATATGTCATTTCATCAAGACCACCAGGACACGGAAAAGGTGGGAGTTTGGGTGCCACCAACGACAAGTCGAATGCAATGTGTGATGAAAGTTGTGCCGCCTGTTCCACAACGCCGGGGTAACGCACGAAACGCCGTTGCATCTCTAGCCCAGACCGCAAGTAGGCCGTTGCCGCAGCAGGTAATTGATGGTCAATGTTGTTGAGGTCGCACCGATGCCTCACCGCCGCAATTGCAGTAGCTAATCGATGCTGTGATGACACGGCATACGACACATTGTTTGTAGCAATGCATTCAACGTCTACCCGGTGGGCAATGTGAACTAATTGATCGTTACGAACAGAGTCAATGGGGTCGCCATGATCCCACAGTTCAACAAACACATTGTCTCTACCGAAATGTTCCACCAACTCACGCAGTTCCTGTTCGGCAGCACGTGGACCATCACCCATCAACGCTTTCACCACAGACCCACGTGAATCTCCGGTGAGAACAACACAATGGTTGCGTACTGTCTGTGCAACCTGTTCCACCACAAACACCGGTGCACCTTTTGTGCCCGCTAGCTGACCTTCGCTCACTGCACGCGCCATGTGTGAGTACCCAGATGGACCACGTGCCAGCAAGACAATGTCTCCACGGGAAGCACACTCAATTTCCACACCAAATACCGTTGGCAAAGACACCGCGCGTGCCGCTTCGGCAAAACGCACAATGCCATACAGACCATTGCGATCGGTGAGAGCTAATGCGTTGAGACCAAGTGCAGATGCAACTTCGGCCAACTCTTCAGGATGTGCCGCACCTTCCAAAAACGAAAAGTTTGAACGGCAATGCAGTTCCGCATATGGAACTTCACCTCGCCGTGGAGCAAGCATTGGCTGGAACGGTTGACGCTTTGCACTTAACGCAGGCCCATCACCACCGGCATTCCATGCCACCGAAGACGGTGCTCGCCCGTTCGACAGCCGAGCCTCTAACTCTGCCCACGACAGTTCTGAACTCTGAAACCCCACGGCTTCAGCGTACCGAACATATGTTCGCTTTTAACCCCTACACCCTTACACAGCAAGGTGACGAGAAGCCTGCAAAGCGCCCAATAATCCAGCGTCAGCAATGGAGAAAGCCTCGCCCCATGCGAACCAACGCGCATCAGGGCTCTCCCCCTCGCCCGGGCGCAATGGCACTTCAGGTGCCCGGACCAAGTACCGCAAGTCGTGATGAGTGTGACCCTTTGGACCGGGATGAACATCGAGGTGAAACAAGACCCCACCATCTCGTTGATGACGAACAGGCAAACCGGTCTCTTCTACTGATTCGCGTAGTGCAGCTTCCGCAGGTGTTTCACCCGCATCAATATGACCACCAGGCTGAAGCCACATGTTCAAACGCTTGTGCAGATGAAGAGCAACTTTGTCTCCGCTATCACTGACAACAATTGCGGATGCAGTGACATGCACTAATCCGCTCTCTTCATTGCACGGATCATCAAGAGAAGGAACCACAGAAAGAAACTGCTCTATTGATTCGGCTTCGCGTTGGTCAATAGGCGTATGTGAACGGAAAAACTGAAACACAGACTCCAATGCTGACGAATTGTGCACGGTCATGCCGCCCAACCATTCGTGTCAACATGACGCGCAATGAACTCCGCTACTTCACATCCACAACCATGCGCAATACATCTCGAAACATGATCAATAGATGACATTTGTGCAGCGACATAATTCGAGTTGCTTCTCTGTGCAACAAGCTCATCAGCGATGGGAAAACTCTGACCCTCAAACACTGTTGCAACGATAGGAATGCGCGCCAACCGTGTGGGGTCAGTGTCGTATGGATCACCGTCGAGAACTGTGAAGTTGGCAATCTTTCCTAACTCAATACTTCCCAATTCATGTTCTCGTTGCCATGAAAACGCGGCCTCAATGGTGACCGCCCTCAATGCGTTGTGTACAGATATTCGCTGTTCTGGCCCAGCCACTCTTCCCGACGGTGTTGTTCTATTCACCGCGTACGAAGCCATCATCATGGGATCAGACGGACACATTGGAAGGTCCGAATGAAAGGACAATGGAATCCCACGATTCAGAACTGATGCTGCACGAACCATTACATCGGCGCGCTCGGGCCCTAGACCCCATTCAGAGAACTTGTCGGCAAACCCCACGGGATAATACGGATTCGCAGACACTATGGCGCCAAGCCGAGCAATGCGATCTATTTGTGCTTCGGTGGAGTTTGCAAAATGCACAATGACTGTTCTGTGATCAGTACGGGGAAAACGCTTTTGCGCTTCTTCCAGAACATCGAGAACAACGTCTAACCCTCTGTCGCCGTTGACGTGAATATGTGGTTGCCACTCAGCATCCCAATACGCATCGAATACTGATTTCAAAACCTCCGGTTCCATCATCCATTCACCATGGTGATGTACATCTGGCAGACCATCTCGACCTACATAGGGCTCATTCATCTGCATCAATTGCGAAATGATGGCACCGTCTGCGAACAGTTTCACTTGCTTATCAACAACAAAAACTTTGTCGCCGACACCGCGCTCCACCTGCTGCTGTGCGTCCGAAACAAATTCGTGTGACGCTAATTTCCGAACTGGCTGAGTACGCCCTTCCACCATGAATGTGCTTTGGAAAGGTGTTAATGAATCGCCCAAAATCTCTTGATACAGATCCCATGGTTCATTTCGCCAGTAGATACCGGGCTCATTAATGGCGGTGACACCATTCATGTGCAGGTACTCCACCATTTGCAGCAGACCTTCGCGGAATCGTTCGCGCGTCATAAAAATTGGCATGAGATAAGGAGCCAATGTCAGCATCCATCCGTTTTCCCAGAAATGTCCACGCTGATAGTGGATTTGACTACTTGCTAATCCACCCTTGTTGCATTTCTCTTCCGTTAATGCAAGAGCGTGAAGAGCGGATGAATTGAGATACCACTCGTGACATGAGCGTTGCCAAATTGCCACTGGTCTGTCAGGCGCAATGGCATCAAGTCGCTGCCTGCTCATGTCTCCGTGCCATAACGAGTGATAGCCCCACGAGAACAACCACTCTCCCGTTTGCAGTCGATGATGCGCCTCATGTAAACGGTGGTCGTATTCCTCTGCAGTAGACGCAGCGGGATGCACGCGACGAGGCATCTGCCACTCCTCCGGTGCGATGATTTCAGTTGTCAACGTAGTGGCGCCCAACATGGGATGGAGATGCTGATCAATCAGACCAGGGAGAATGACGTTCTCGCGATACTCATCATTGAAGATGTAGTCACCCGTGAGGTGATGGACGACGTCATCGTCACTACCAACGGCAACAATGCGGCCGTTCCGTACGGCAACCGCTGTAGCGCGTGGGGCATCATCATTCATCGTGATGATGGATTTCGCGCGATAGATAACGGTCTGAGCATCAGCCATGTAAAAACACTACGACACCACAACTGGTACAGATTCATTCCCAGACAATCAGTAACACACCCTTGTCGTATTCTTCACATCATGTAACGCCACATGTTTGCTGCCTTCACATCCCCACGAGGGACTTCACTGCAGGAGCTCACATGTCCGACGACCCCATCCCATTCTTTGTCCGCGGCACCCAACGTCAACTTCGATGTTTCTATGTGGTGCGTCACCACACAGATGGCGATCGACAACTGTGTTCATTCTGGTGTACCAGCATTGAAGAAGCAGTCATTGAGGCAGTGAATACGTTGTCCACAGAAAATTGGCATATTGAGTCCGTCATTATGAATTGCGACAATCTCACCGAAGAAGAAATTTGGCAGGAAGTGGAACGTCAGAATTTTGACAATGAGTTCTTCAGCATGATGGAGCACTTTCACGACGATTAGTCGTAACGAGCAAGAACTTTCCATTCCGAGTTCTCTAACCCCAACAACAACACTCGTGTTGCATTGCGCCGATTGCGAACCAACATTTGCATTCGCACATGACGACGCCGGCGGCGCGCATCCCACCACCGCTCTTCTACTGGCCAAGGCCCCGCAACAGATTCAACGCGATAGGCGTACCCCTCCACCTGAACAGATGCCGGTGTGGCAGTGAGTTCATGTCGACCAGTCACCAGCACAGGCTCTCCTGCATGATCTAAGACAACGGCGTGATGCGGATGCGGGAACACGCACGCCGGCGACGGTGGCGGCACTACACCGCTCCAGTGGCGCGCCACACCACGACCAGCAGTAACACGCTGTTCAGCATCGTGTGCATCTGCAATGTTGGCTGTGGAGAACGGAACATGTGAATACATCTGAGCAATGTCTCGCCCGCCTTCCCACTGTGGCACTGTGGCCACAACGGATGAATCAACAGCGCACGCCATGGTAACTGCACGAATGGCTCGCTCGGTATTTTCTTCGTGTCCACCCCACAACAGTGGCTGCACGGCTGTTGACGCACAACAATCAAGCGGAACAAGACGAACACGCACAACGCCACTAGTAGGGGCATCCGGTACTGACTGTTCGTTCATTAACCAGCCATCTAGTTGATACATCAGGCGTTGCAGAACTGCAGAGGCTGAAAAACCTCGGGGTTCACCCCA
>JBMTEX010000071.1:0-8683 GCA_049433485.1 Ilumatobacteraceae bacterium
GCAGTTGCGGCGCGTTCCACTGCTTCGTCCAACAACGCCGCGAGCTTCACAGTGTCACCAGCGCGGCTCTTCAACATCTTCTTGTCAGAACCAAGAACACTGCCGAACGACACGTGATTCATCATGAAGTTCTCTGGCAACCATCCGGCCTTGCGAGCAACACTTTCCACCATCTGCAAATGTTGCGCTTGCGGAGCACCCACCACATACAGCATTGATCGCGCACCAATACGTTCAACACGATCAATCACGCAGGCGAGATCTGTGGTGGCGTAGTTGTAGCCACCATCACCTTTACGAATAATGAGTGGCAACGGTTCGTTTTCACGATTCATGAAGCCATCGGGGAACACCACTTCTGCTCCGTCGCTTTCCAGCAACAAACCACTGTCACGCAAACGGTCCACAACGCTCGAGAGTCGATCGTTGTATGCGCTCTCTCCCATCAGGTCGGAATCGGTGAGCAATACATCCAACTGCGAATACACTTTGTTGAAATAGCGAGTGCTCTCGTTCACCAATGTTTGCCACAACCGCAATGTGTCCGCGTCCCCACCTTGCAACATGACCACACGATTTCGCGCACGAACTTTAAAAGCGTCATCAGCCTCAAACTTGCGACGAGCTTCTTTATAGAAGCCATCTAAGTCGCCAACACCAAGTTCATCCGCCGCATTCTCTTCACCCAAATCAATGAGGTGTTCAATCAACATGCCGAATGGAGTACCCCAATCGCCAATGTGATTTTCGCGCACCACGCTGTGCCCCACATACTGAAGCGCACGAACGAGAGCGTCGCCAATGACTGTTGATCGCAAGTGTCCAACGTGCATTTCTTTTGCAACGTTGGGCGCGGAATAATCGACAACGATTGTGTGTGCATCTGATGATGCACGAACGCCAAGTCGTTCATTGCTCATTGCTGTTGTCAATTCAGACTCAATAAACGCACGCGAGAACACAAGGTTCACGAACCCAGGACCTGCAATCTCTGTGGACTCCACCATGTCTGACAAATCTCCGGCGGCGTCCAAAGCCTTCTGCGCGACATCCCGAGGCGGAAGACCCAGAGTCTTTGCAAGTGCAAGTGCACCATTGGCTTGTGCATCGGCACGGTCGCTTGGCCGAACCACGGGGTCACAGGCTGTACCAGCCACCTCGGCAAAGGCAGCCTCAAGACGGCGAGAGACGGAGACGAGTGGATCAGCCATGGGTGCTCCATTCTGCCCTGAACAAGCCCGCCGACGGTGTTCCAATATCTCGGCACCTAGAATGGGCACGCGCGTGAATCTTCACGTCACGCTCACGTAGCTCAGCGGATAGAGCACTTGCCTCCGGAGCAAGGGGTCGCAGGTTCAATTCCTGCCGTGGGCGCCACTTGTACACACTCGTGACGACAGCTTCAGCTGGTCATGCCCTGCAAGCCCACAAACGAGCGGGCCAGTTCAATTTCGCCCATGTGGCGCAGGCCGTGTTGGTAGATCCAACACTCAACACCGTCGAGAACCTTGATGCCCTCTGGCCCTGCTACTCGTGCAGAAAACGTACTAGCGATTGCCGGACCAAATGGGCGTGGCACCACCAAGCGATCAAGATCTGCCGGGTCAAGGTTGGCTAACCATGTCTCAATTCGCGCAAACACTTGGTTCATGTAGTCAAGAAACGCTTCGTAGTTGCCAATTTGCTGAACATCCATCTCATCAACGGTGCGGTGCTTTCCATGGTCTCGAACTTCAGGACTAATGGCGTCAAGAATCTCGTCGTTGCAGAGGAATGGTTCGCCATTCAACATCATCAACGACGCGTCAATCATGTTGACGTAATGAAACAACGAGAATGCAATAGGCATCACTCGGGCTTTCTCGCGATGATTCACTTGGTCCAATGTCATCGTGGACGTGGCATCTTCGTACAGAGAAAAAAGCGCGCGCATACGACGGCGCAAGGAATCGAGAATGAGTTCGTTCGACATGATGTCCCCCAAATTGTCAGGTCTTCACTTCTCTACAGTGTGCTATTTCCGAGAGGCATCACGTGCATCAGAGACGAGTGCATTGAATTTTTCATCATTCAAGAACACAAAAACCGCCTTCGCAGACGCCGTGATCTGACTGTCATGCAAGATTTCACCGGTGACCACAAACTTTCGCTCATGAATCTCGTCGATTCTGGCCTCCACCACTAGGTCGGCATTCAATGGCGTTGGCCGCTTGTATGTGATGTCCAAACTGCCCGTGACACAGTTGCGCCCGGTGAGATGCCGAGTGCGACCAAGTGCATCATCCAATAGAGCCGCCACTATTCCGCCGTGCACGCATGCCGGCGGACCTTGGTATCCCTCATGAAAACGAACACGAGCCGTGATGCTCATGTGGCCGTATTCGTACGTGACCGGCGGAGCGATGGGATTCATCTCTCCACTGAGCGGGCTGCGGGTATAGCGAATGGCTGATTCTTGACCAAGACCAAGAGTGCTGGCTGCTTCGAGATCGTCTGCGAGCGATTCCGCAATGTTGGCGATGTGTTCGTCTGCGTGAGAGGGATGAACGTGATACATGGCCTTCAAAACACGACGCATCGCTGTTGACAGCCTCTGCATGTGCGAGGACAACGGCTGAAGTTCTGGGCCAGGTGTTGTCATTATGCGAGCGCAGATTTCACGAGGTCGGCAATTTTTGAACCATCAGCAGATGAACCAACACGTTCGCGCACGGCTTTCACCACTGAACCCATTGCCTTCATCCCGCTATTGCCAGCCGATGCCGACTTCTGCACTTCTTCTGCAACAACTGCAGCAAGTTCATCGTCTGACATTGCAGCGGGAAGGTACGTAGCCAACACTTCTGCTTCGGCGCGCTCCTTCGCTGCTGCATCAGCGCGACCTGCTTGTTCATACAACTCGGCAGATTCTGCGCGCTTCTTTGATTCGGCTTGCAACACCTTGATGATTTGATCATCCGTCAACTCGACGGCCTCGTCGCCAGCCACTTCAGCATTAGAAATTGCCGACAGTGCCATTCTCAACGTTGATTTAGCCAACTCATTGCCCGATTTCATGGCGGCGGTGAGGTCGTTCTTCAGTGTGTCTTTCAATGTGGTCACTCATCAAGTCTGCCCGAGCAATGAGCAAAAATCATTCGGTTCGCCCCACAAGTTCGCTCTCTGCCACAGTTAGTGACGTGTCAACTCCAGATCCATTCCCCCCAGCACCTGAGGGCAGCGCACTCATTCATACGCGACGCTATGAAGTTCGCGCATACAAACTGACAGAAGACCGTTTCTTGTTGCGTGGTGTGGTTGTTGATGAGAAACCAGCTGGCCTGTACGTGGCGCATGACCCAGACGTGCTGTGGGTGCACCACATGGTGGTGGATTTGGAATTGTCATTCCCCGATCTCGTCATTGAGAAAGCATCGGCAACATTCCACGAGCGACCACACACACATTGCACAGACATTGAGCCCGCGTACGAAAAACTCGTGGGCCTCTCTATCGCCCGAGGGTTCAATGCAAAGGTGAAAGAGCTTTTTGGCGGCCCACGAGGCTGCACTCACATTGGCGCACTTCTCTCCGCAATGGCGCCAGTGGCAATTCAAAGCATTTGGTCAATGCGTGCGCAGACCAATGGCGGTATGAAACCAATGTCCCGTGCAGACATGACACCAGAAATGCGTCGTCGTTCATATGCCATGAACCTCAACACCTGCCATATGTGGGATGAGAACGGCGACATGGTTCGCGGTATTGAAACCGGAGAATCAATGGAAGTTCCACTGTGGATCTCAAAGCGTTACAAGAAGCTTGGGCTTGACGATTCCGAGTGGGACAAGTTCAAAAGCTAAATAACAAGTGACGCGCGGTCATCCTTATCGTGCAAACATCACCAATGTGTACAGCATTGCCAACACTAAGTGAGTAAACGCTGGAAGTATTTCCTTGAATGGATCCTTCACGCGAGTGTGTGTAGTGGTGGCCACTGCAAAATAGACACACAAGCCGAAACCTGCTAATTGACCCACGCGAATGGAGCTGAATCCGATTGCGAGCCCAAGGCACAGCGCCAACTTGATGACGCCCAGAACAGGCAGGGCCTTTGCTGGAATCTTTAGTCGACTCATTGTCTGAACAATCTGTGGCGGGCGCACGAAATCCATTAGCGCCGACAACGCGCACAAAACAATGAGGACAACAGCAAGCAAGTAGGACACAAACGTCATGTCAACACCCTAGGCGCGAGCAACGGACATGCGAGACAACACGTTTATCTCATGCTGGAGAAGCCATTTCTTCACGGGCACTCCCCCACCGAAGCCTGTCAATGACCCGTCTGCACCAATCACGCGATGACACGGCAATACAATGACAACTGGGTTTCTTCCATTGGCCGCACCAATGGCGCGCGTGGCGGTTGGCCGACCAATTGATGCGGCCTGTTGCGCATAAGACACCGTCGAACCAAACGGAATAGCAGCCAATGCACGCCACGCCTGCACTTGAAACTCTGTGCCCACAAGATCGAGCGGAACATCAAACGACATACGATCGCCAGTTATGTACTCGTTCAACTGTGTGACGGCTGCAGCGACAACATGGTGCTTCTCATTGTCAACAACAACCATGTCGGCGAACGATTTTGGATGCGCATCCTCTGCAAATATCACATAGCGAACGCCAGCATCTGACGCCACAACAGTGAGTTCTCCAAAAGGAGTATGAAGACGTGCCCGCGAAAAACGTTGTTCGGCGGGCACAGTCGTTCTTACTTGCTGCATGGTTGCTTTGGAAGACCAAGAACACGCTCACCAACGAAGTTTCGTTGAATCTGGCTTGTTAAGCCCCAAATGGTTTACGAACGCGTGAAGAACAATGCAGACATCATGCTGCTAACGGGGTAACCCTCGCGACGCTTCTCGCGTGCTGTACCTGGCCAGTTTCCGTCACCCATTGCGTAGTCCACCAACATGGCGTCTGCACCGCAAATATCGAGTGCAAGTTCCATTGCTTCTTTGTGCATTTCGGTCCAGAACATCTTGTTTGTTGCACCAAGTGCAGCCATGCTTGGATCTTTCTTGCCCATCAATGTGGTGGAAAGTGAACGCAAACCGTTGATCTTCAAGATTTGAATCTTGGTGTAATAGGTCATGAGGCGCTGACGAATCTTTGGATCGTTGATGGTGCCGTTTTCCTTTGCACCACGAACCATCGCCTTGTATTCGGACTCGAATCGGCGGTAACCGGTGGTGGCGCTCATTCCGCGCTCAAATGCGAGAGTGGAGTTTGTAACGACCCATCCGTTGTTCACGCCACCAACAACATTGTCCTTCGGGCAACGTGCATTGGTGAAGAACACTTCACAGAACTCTGCGGTTCCGTCTGGCTGAACAATTCCACGAACTTCAACACCTGGCTGCTTCATGGGAACCAACAAGTACGAGATGCCCTTGTGCTTTGGTGCATCTGGATCTGTACGTGTGAGCAAGAAGCAGTAGTCCGCGTGGTGACCTTGTGTGGTCCACACCTTTTGACCATTGATGACCCATTCATCACCATCAAGAACAGCAGACGTCTTCAAGCTTGCAAGGTCTGAACCAGAGTTGGGCTCTGAGAAGCCCTGACACCAACGCATGGTGCCATTCAAGATCTGCGGAAGGAATTCCTTCTTCTGCTCTTCGGTACCCCATTGCAACAGTGTTGGACCCACCAATGTGTCACCGAAGAAGTCGGCACGCATTGGAGCCTTTGCATTTGCGAACTCTTCTGCAAGAACGACACCCTGCATGGTGGTGAGACCCTTGCCGCCGTATTCCTTTGGCCATGTTGCGCAGATCCAACCGCCAGCAAACAACTTGCTTGGCCATTCATCGTTGAACTTCTTGCGCTCTTCGTTGGTCATCTCGAAGTCTTTGTCGAACCAGCCCTGTGGCAGGTTCTCCTTCAGCCATGCGCGAATTTCTTCGCGGAACTTTTCATCTTCAGGGGCATAGGTGAGTTCCATGAGTTCCGATTCTGTCGCCTCCGCAGCCATTTCCACCAATTGAGGCGGTGTGTCCGTTCACACACCGTTCACAGGGGGCGAACAACCCCGAAAAATTCGGCTCCTATGGTGATTCCATGACGAGTCAGACTTCATTCCCTGCGATATCACCGGTAGACCGGCGAGTATTGGGCGCCTTGCTCGACCAGCGCGGGCGTATCGCCAGCCGGGACACATTGATGCGCCTGGCGGCCGTGGACAGCCTGACGAGTCGTCGCATTGACGTCACCATCGTTGCCCTTCGCAAGGCACTTGGCCCTGATTCCATACAGACAGTTCGCCAGCGCGGCTGGATGCTCACCCCCACGGGGCTCCACGAAGCAGAGAAGTTCATTGCTGGTGAGGTAGACATGACGCCGTGATTAGCGCGTTATTTGCCTCCTCAGCCGGCGGCGTTGACTTCGGTCAAATCTTTACAACCCTTGCCATCGTCCTCATTGTTGCGAAGCTCGCAGCAGAAATTTGTGAGCGAATTGGAATTCCCGCAGTACTTGGGGAAATTATCGCGGGCATCATCATCGGGCCATCAGCACTTGGATTAGTGGAGCCCAGTACAGCGCTCATCATTCTCGCGGAAGTAGGCGTGATTGTTCTTCTCGCCGAAGTGGGACTGGAAATGGATCTCGACGAACTTCGCCGCGTTGGTAGGTCGTCATTTCTTGTAGCAACAATTGGTGTTGTCGTTCCAATGTCAAGTGGCATTGCAGCGGGGTCATTGCTTGGCGAGACAATGAATGCCTCACTGTTCTTGGGCGCTGCAATGGCCGCCACCAGCGTGGGCATCACAGCGCGCGTGTTCGGAGACCTCAAAGCGTTGTCATCAACAGAAGCACGCATAGTCCTGGGAGCAGCGGTCGCCGACGATGTGATGGGACTCATCATTCTCACGGTCGTTACGCGAGTCGTTGAGAAGGGATCGATTGACATTGTTGGTCTGGCAAGCACAATCGGGCTTGCACTTGGATTCCTCATTGTTGCCGGCGGACTAGGCATCGTCATCCTGCCCAAACTCGTGAAATGGGTTGGCGACAGAGCCACATCAGGCGCAACAGTGGGAGTAGTTGCGGCCGGTATCACGTTTGCATTCTCAGCAGCCGCTAGCGGCGCGAAACTTGCACCAATTATCGGTTCATTTGTCGCAGGTGCAGCACTTGGACGAACAAACCACCACGATCGCATCGCACGAGATTTTGCCGTCGTGGGAAGCATTTTTATTCCCATCTTCTTTATGCAAATCGGTATTGACACCGATGTCACCAAGTTCTTTGATGGACATGTCTTGCTTGTGGCCGGCATTCTGTCTGTCATCGCAATTGTCGGCAAGACAGTTGCAGCAGTTGGCGCATTTGGAACGAAAACCGACAAATTGGTCATTGGTTTCGGAATGATTCCGCGAGGCGAAGTAGGACTCATTTTCGCAACAATCGGTGTATCCGTCGGCGTCTTCCACGAAGACCTATATGCAGTGGTCTTGTTAATGGTGCTCGTGACAACCGTTATCAGCCCACCGTTGCTTCGGTGGAGGATTCAAAAGGGAGCAGTTACAGCAGCCAATGATGGACCAACTCCCGATGACGTAGAACCTATTGGTGGCTGGATTCGGTTAATTGATGGAGAGGTGCAACTCCATGGCCTGCCCCCAACAACACAGGTACTTACTCTGGCATTGGAAGCGGCACAACATGCCGCACATGCACAACCCAATGATGTGCTCCTTGATTGGATGCACAACACTCGGTTGGCCCCGCTGATGTGGACCGAACAATCAACGGATGAATTCGTTGAACTACTCATGCGCGGCAATGCACGTTCATGGCGTTTTCTTGAGATGACAAACGTTCTTGACCGAGCCTTGCCAGAACTCGCTGAGACGTTGACTCATCGTCGCGGGGACACCACCGAGTTGGACCCCACACATCTTGCGCAAACTCCCGTACTGGAAGCCATGCGCCGTGTAGGCAGTCGTGTAACTGTTGCAGAGAAGCCACTCCTTCTCGCAGCACTTATTTCTGACTTCTCGGACGGCAACGATGTCTCTGGAATTCTTGACAGACTTGTCATTGACGCGGCCATCAAGGAACAGACCCGGTCTTTGTTGTCTGCGGCTGCACTGCTGTACGCCACAGCAACTGTTGAGCCTTATGAGCCCAACAACCGAACCTTGACGCAGCTCGCAGCTTTCCTTGGAACACCACTCATGGTGGAACAGTGTCGCCTGCTAACTGAAGCACGTGGAAACCTTCAAGATTGGCAATTTTCAGTGCTGATGGAAATTACAACCAGCGTTCAATCTCTTCTGGCACACCCAGAACTGATTGAAGGAACTGAGGAATCAATTGTTGAAGTCCGTCGACGTGACGCCATTGCGTTAACGACAGACACTGCAGTGATTGAGAGAATTCGAAATGCATCCGCTGCATATGTGCTTGCACACGAGCCAGATGTACTCGTTCGTCATGCACGTCTCGCCGAACCTAAGCCGGTAGCAAAGACAGCCAGAGTGGCGGTGTACAGCACCCCAATAGAAGGCCAATGGGAAATTGACATCGCCGCCGCCGACATGCGCGGACTGCTCTCACACATCTGTGCAGTTCTGTCTCAGCAAGGATTCGACATTGTTAATGCAGATCTAGCCACATGGAGCGACGG
>JBMTEX010000072.1:0-8127 GCA_049433485.1 Ilumatobacteraceae bacterium
AACAGAGGCGCACCCAATGCTGAGTGCAATGGCAACTACTAACTGAACTTTCCGTTTCCGTTCCAACGCGGAGATGATTCGATGAACAAGATCTCTCCACTGACGTTTGGCAGCAGAAAAGAATTGTTTCGTTGAATGCGACGTTAATGACATAGCCACTCCTTTGGAGTGCCATGTGTGCCAGTGCAACTACTTAGTCGGCTGAGGAAATGGAACTTGTAGACCCAGACGATGAATCGCTGGAGCTAGACGATGATGAATCACTGCTAGATGACGACGTTGACGTCGATGCAGTGCTAGATCCGGACTTGCCGCTGTCGGTCTTGTAGAAGCCGCCACCTTTGAAGGTGATTCCTACGGGGAGGAACACTTTCTTCACGGGGCGCATGGTTCCATCGACGGGGTGCTTGGCTTCGGTGAGGGTGTCTTCAGAGAAATCTTGTTGTACCTCAATGGTTTCACCGGTCTCAACGAATTTGTAGACGTATGTCGGCATGGGGGTGACTCCGGGGTTTGGCACTCTGGTCCTACGAGTGCCAAATGGTATCTGGCTAGCGTGGAAATCCATGAGAGCTCGCACCGCCGTTATTCCTGCCGCCGGACTCGGCACGCGGTTCTATCCAGTCACTAAGTCGGTGCCCAAGGAATTGCTACCCATCTTTGATGTACCGGCTTTGCAGTTGATTATCGACGAGGCCATCGGAGCTGGTTGTGACCACATTGTGTTGGTGTCAAGTCGCGCGAAGACCGGACTGGAGACATATGTGACGCCACAGCCAGAGGTAGTGGCGAAGTTGCGCGACCAAGGACGAGATGACATTGCAGATCGTCTACATCGAATCGGAACCGACGTTCGGGTGACCATCACATACCAAGACAACCCGCAAGGTCTTGGCCATGCAGTGGGATGTGCGCGCGAGGCAGTTGGTGGCGAACCGTTTGCAGTGTTGTTACCAGATGAACTTCGCGGTGACACTGGCTTGTTGCGACTGTTGATTGATTCTTGTGAGACAACAGGGAAGAGCGCCATTGAGTTGAAGCGTGTTCCCATGAGTGAAGTGAGTGCCTATGGCGTTGTCACGGTGACACCAGAGTCGCCAGCTGATGGTCCGTTTGGAATTTGCGGTGTTGTTGAAAAACCAAAGATGGAAGATGCGCCGAGTGATCTCATCATTCTTGGTCGCTATGTGCTGACGCCTGAGATTTTTCAGGACATTGAAAATCTGAAGCCACATGCGAACGGCGAATACCAATTAACCGATGCATTGCTTGCTCAAGGTTTGCGTGGTGAATTGCTTGGTCTTCTCACCACAACTCAACGGTGGGATACAGGAACGCCTGCTGGTTGGTTGGAAGCTGTTCTCGATGCGGCTGTGAAGAACCCACAAGCAGAAGCTCGCTTGCGCGAATGGATTACTGCTCGTCAGTGGTAAGGCGACGAAACGCATTGTGTTCGTCCACCACAATTCCAAACTCGTCCACGCGCGCAGCATGTTGCTGACCAGTCAGTAACGACGTGTACTCCCACGCGTGTTCGTCATGACGTGTGTAGCGCTGCGGAATGCTCTCCACGTTCAGTGTCTCCACATCAATGGTGATGACATTCAAATCTGCCGTGTGCCCCACGTGTAATGGCAATCGATGGGTGATGATGGAGTTGGTGAATGGTGTGTTCACAAAATCAATGTCCACGCAACCGTCGAGTTCGGTGCGATGCGCGCCATTCATTTCGCCCCATCGTCCATGTCCGTCGGTTGCGAGCCACAAATCTGGCTCTTCCATGTCACGGAAGAGCAACATTTGTTGCACCATCCACTGCGCAGACAAACGCACGATGGCCAACGCGTTGTCGGTGTGCAAAGAGATCTCTGCTGTCCAGCCTTCGTTCTCCCAGCGTAGGGTGACTGAGCTTGCTGGGTCGCCGTTCCACGATTCCCAGGCCACCGCATGGCCAGAGGATGAGGGGGCGAGATAATTCGGCATGTCTCTAGGTCTATCGCCGAACAGTAGGTTGAGCGCATGACTCCGTTGGAAGAGGTACGAGAAATAGTCCTGGCGCAGTGTGCGCGCGGACCTGTGATCACTCTTCCCGTTCGTGAGGCCCGTGGTTGCGTGATGGCGGCCGACGTTGTCGCATCAGAACCAGTGCCACCTTTTGCCAATACAGCAGTGGACGGTTACGCCGTTCGTGCTGTTGATGTGCAGAATGTTCCCGTTGAACTCCGCGTGATCGGTGAAGTGGCGGCAGGTGCAGTGGCAACCGTTGCGCTGACCGAAGGAACCGCAATTCGCATCATGACAGGTGCGCCAATTCCAGAGGGTTGCGATGCCGTGGTGATGGTGGAAGACACCGAACGTGTTGGCGCAGATGGTGTGCGCATTATGAAGAGTGCGTCATCTGGCGATGCCATTCGTGCGAAGGGTTCTGACGTGTCTGTTGGTGCAACAGTGTTTTTTGCAGGCGCCGCAATTACGCCAATGGTGGAAGGTGTATTGGCCAGTATCAATGCTCAAGAAGTTTCTGTGTTTTGGAAACCGCGTGTCGGCGTCATTTCCACTGGTGATGAATTAGTTGATGATGGGTCACCACTACAGCCCGGACAAATTCGCGAATCAAATCGCAAAATGCTGTTGCGCATCATTGATGAATGCGGCGCAGAACCGATAGACCTTGGCATTCTTCGCGACAATGAAGAAGAACTGGAATCAGTGTTGGTGAAGATCACAAGTCGTGGTGTTGTTGACGCACTCATCACAAGTGGTGGCGTCAGCATGGGTGACTACGACGTTGTGAAAGCAGTTCTTGGTCGCGTCGCAGATATGCGATGGTTTCAAATTGCGATGAAGCCAGCAAAGCCATTCGCGTTTGGAGTGATGCCTGGAGTTGATGGTCGCATCGTTCCTGTCTTTGGGTTACCGGGAAACCCAGTGAGTTCCTTAATGAGTTTTGAACTCATCGCACGTCCGGCCTTGCGAATGATGATGGGCCATGAAGTGCCGTATCGCCCCGTTATCTCGGCGATTGTCGATGAAGATGTTCAGCGTAAACCAGACGGCAAAGTGCACTTCGATCGCGTTCATGCAACATGGGGTGACGATGGGCGAGTGCATGTTCGTAGAACTGGTGCGCAGGGAAGTCATCAGTTAGCAGCCACTGCACTTGCTAACGCCATCATGGCGGTGCCAGATGGCGAGGGTGTTCAAACGGGTGACACGGTTGCCGTCACGTTTTTGGGGCCAGATTCGGGTGCCGTCGCCCCATAGATGTTGAGTATTGCCTCGTAGTATTGCCACGTGGACCTCATTGATCAGCACGGACGAACAGTGCGCGATGTGCGTATCTCCGTTACCGATCGATGCAATTTCCGCTGCACGTATTGCATGCCAGAAGAAGGTCTCGTGTGGCTAGACCGTTCTGAGGTGCTCACATTTGAAGAAATTGAGCGCGTCACGCGCCTGTTGGTAGAGCGATTCAACATCGACAGCATTCGTCTCACTGGCGGAGAACCCACAGTGCGAGCGCACCTTCCACAACTCATTCAACGATTGGCGGCGCTTCGTTTAGAGAGTGGCGAGAAGCCAGACATTGCACTGACCACCAATGGCGCCACTCTTCGAAACATTGCTCATGAGTTGCGCGACGCAGGGCTTGACCGCATCAATGTCAGCCTCGACAGTTTGCAGCCAGAGCGTTTCCTCGCAATGACGCGGCGTGACGAACTAGCGAATGTATTGGCAGGAATTAAAGAAGCACAGGCTGCTGGTTTTTCGCCCGTGAAAGTGAACGCAGTTATTGAACGCGGAGTTAATGACGACGAGATTCTCGATCTTGCAACGTTTGGTCGCGAAAACGGCGTTGAAGTGCGATTCATCGAGTTCATGCCACTCGATGCCACTAATGAATGGCAACGCAATCAAGTAGTCACCCAACAAGAAATTGTTGACACAATTGCGGCGGTGTATCCGTTGGAGTTAATTCCTGCTCGTGGAGCCGCACCAGCAGACCGCTGGCGTTATCTCGACGGAAAAGGAACCGTGGGTGTCATTCCAAGCGTGTCGCAACCGTTTTGCGGAGACTGCGATCGTGTGCGCCTCACAAGCGATGGCCAATTCCGTACGTGTTTGTTTGCCACCGATGAATTTGATGTGCGTGTGCTCTTGCGTAACGGCGCAACAGACGACGAGATTGCTGACCTCATCGTTCATGCTGTGAGTACGAAGTGGGCGGGGCATCAGATCAGTCAAGTTAACTTCATTCGACCCAATCGCTCTATGAGCCAGATTGGCGGCTGACATGCCAGCAGATGAAACCGGCGAACTCGCCAATATGAATGTGTTGGTGTCCGTTGATGGCCCCGTGGCCACGATGACACTGAACCGCCCCGACAAACGCAATGCAGTGCGTATGAGCATGTGGGCAGCCATTACCGCCCATGTAAATGCATTGGTGGAAGACCCGAGCGTTCGCATTCTTGTGGTGAAGGGCGCTGGCGATCACTTCTGTGCAGGTGCCGATATCTCGGAGTTAACCAATGGTCCTGGTGGCGAATACGCGCGAGTGAATTGGAATGCAGAAGAAGCATTGGCAAATTTTCCTGGTCCCACTATCGCAATGATTCGCGGTAACTGCGTGGGGGGTGGCATCAGCATTGCTTCCGCATGCGACATTCGCATTGCCAGCACCGACGCCATTTTCGGAATTACGCCAGCAAAGTTGGGAATTGTGTATCCCACGAATGCATTAGAACGCGCCGTGCGACTCATTGGTGCATCAGCAACGAAGCAACTCATGTACTCCGGTGAACTGATTGATGCAGAACGTGCACTTCGCATTGGTCTCATCGACGAGTTGTTGGACGCCTCACATCTGGAAACTCGAGTCAATGAACTTGTTGCCACATTGGTGGAACGTTCTTCTCTTACACAAGCGGCTAGTAAAGCGATGATTGATGAAGTGGTTCGTGAGGGACGGGTAAAGCCCACCACCACCTTGTTCTGGGAAACCGAGATGGACAAGAGCGGGGAAGTGCGAGAAGGTGTGGCGGCATTTCTTGCAAAGCGCCCCGTGCGTTGGCCGTGGAAACGCGCCTAGCCTGACGTCATGAGCGAGCCCACCTTTAGCCACCTTGATGACAAGGGCAATGCCCATATGGTGGACGTTGGCGACAAGGAAGTCACACGCCGTCGCGCAGTTGCTTGTTGTGAAGTCACCATGAATGCGTCCACCGCCTCGGCCATTGTTGCGGGCACCCTTCCTAAAGGCGATGTGTTGGCCGTTGCGCGAATTGCGGGTATTCAAGCTGCAAAGCGAACTAGCGATCTCATCCCGTTATGCCACCCACTCATGTTGACCTCGGTGGCGGTGTCTCTCACTGTGAACGAGTCGTCAGTATCTATCGAAGCGGTGGTGGAAACAACCGGACAGACTGGCGTCGAGATGGAAGCACTCACTGCGTGTTCGGTGGCAGCCCTCACCCTCTACGACATGTGTAAGTCGGCCGACAAAGAGATGGTCATTTGTGAACTGGCTCTGTGGGAGAAGTCGGGCGGCCGCTCGGGAGACTTCAAAAAGGGCTGATCGGGCCCGAACTCGGGTTTTGTCAAGGGCTGTGAAGCCTGACCGATGAAGGTTTATTTCCTTATGCCACAAGGGTTTGCGGGCCGTCAAGGGTATTTTCCAACCGTTTTTCAGCCACAGGGGCCCGATTCGTTACTAGGCTTTCCAAAGTTATGAGCAAGCTTGTTCTCCTTATCGTTGGGGCAATGTGGATGGCAGTCCTTCTGCCCCCTCTTCTTCGCTCTCGCTTTGACGGCGGCGCTGTCTCTTCTGTTTCTGACTTCCGTCGCCAGCTCAACACGTTGCAACGCGCTCAAGGTCATGTTGGTGCAGCACACCCCATGCGCGCCATGACTCGCCCTCTTGCTCCGAACTCACGACCCATGGCTGGACGCGAACCAAGCGCACCTCGAGTGGCACCTGCTCGCACACCTCAACGCCCTCGCCTTGTGGCATCAGATGGCGTTCTTGAACAAGAGACACGTCACCGTCGCTCACACCACACTGAAGAATTGCCACGTCGTCATTTCGCTGCCGAAACCGCATTCATGTCGCCACGCGAAGTTACCCGTCGTCGTCGAGTGAATGTTCTGTACGGACTTGTCGCATTGAACGCATTGTCACTCTTCCTTGGTCTCACCACTGGAAGCACCGCCATGGTGTATCTCTTCACTGTGGCCTTCCTTGGGCTTGGCGCTTACTGTTACATCCTTGTGCAGATCCGAAACCAGGAATATCTGCGTCGTTATTACGGCCAGCGTCGCGCTGCTTGATTCGTTCTTCCGCTTACTGCGGAATGTGAACAACAACACCCCTACGCCTAGACTCTTCTGTGAATCAAAGGGGAAAAATACATGGCACTCTCATGGACCGAGGCTCAAAACGTCATCTTGAATCCGGGGTCTGGTACTCCGTTTGAATTGATGGAGTCTGAAGTACTCGGGGTGAAGATGGAAGTGTTCAAGAACGCTCCACCAAACCTTGCGTTGGTTCTTCAAGGTGCTCGTGCTCACGGCGACAAGACTTTCTTGCTGTACGAAGGCGAACGACACACATTCGCCAGCGTCATGGATCAAGTAGATGGTCTGGCTCACTTGTTGGTCAATAAGTACGGCGTGAAGAAGGGCGACCGCGTCGCAGTTGCCATGCGTAACTACCCAGAGTGGATTATCTCATTTGCAGCAATCATCTCTGTTGGCGCAGTCAATGTGTCGTTCAATGCATGGTGGACCGAAGATGAAATGGACTTTGCATTGAAAGACTGCGGTGCAAAAGTTCTCATTGGTGACCAGCAGCGCATCGACACTGCGCACCATTCATGTCGCGCACTTGGCATCAAGATGCTCATTGTTCGTCCAGAGACTGAAGTTGGTCCCGACATTGACGAGTGGTCAAAGGAAGTCAAGAGTGGCCTCGGACCACTGGTGGCAGACATTCAGCCAGACGACGACTGCACCATCTTGTACACCTCGGGCACCACTGGTCGCCCGAAGGGTGCAGTCAGCACGCATCGCGCCGTCATCAGTTCGTTGATGGCGTTCTCTGCGCGAAACGGAGTGCTTGCGCTTGCAACAGATCCGCCAGCAGAGCCAGTGGAACCAGATCCGTTCCCGCCATCATTCATCTTGATTGTGCCGCTGTTCCACGTCACGGGTTGTGTGCCGGTGATGCTCAGCTGTTTTATGGCTGGCCTGAAGTTGGTCATCATGTATAAGTGGGATGCCGCTAAGGCTTTGCCCATCATTCAAGACGAGCAAATCACCAACTTTGTTGGCGTGCCAACGCAAAGTTGGGACCTAGTGAACCATCCAGACTTCGACAAGTACGACACGTCCACATTGCGTGCTGTTGGTGGTGGTGGTGCACCAGCACCTGCAACCTTGGTGGACAAAGTAGCCAAGAGCGTGAAGAAGGGTTCTCCTCAACTGGGCTACGGAATGACTGAGACAAATGCATTTGGTCCTGGCAACGTCGGCAAGTTCTACACAGATCGTCCAACATCGACTGGTCGTGCTATTCGCCCTATGCAAGTTGCCGTGTGGGACCCGACTACCAAGAAAGTTCTCGGGCCAAACGAATATGGCGAGATCATGATGGCCGGCCCTATGTTGATTCGTGGTTACTGGAATCGCCCAGACGCAACTGCTGAAGCAATCGAAAATGGTTGGTTGCACACCGGTGATGGTGGATACATCGACGAAGAAGGCTTCTTGTACATCAAGGACCGCATCAAAGACATGATTCTTCGTGGCGGCGAGAACGTTTTCTGCACCGAAGTAGAAGGTTCTATCTACGAGCATCCAGCAGTGCACGAGGCTGCAGTGTTCGGAGTGCCACACGAGCGTCTTGGTGAAGAAGTTGCCGTAGCGATTCGCGTGAAGGAAGGCGAAACTCTCACCGCAGAAGATTTGTGGAAGTTCCTCGACGGCAAGATTTCGTCGTTCAAGGTGCCAAACCATGTCGTCGTCATGAGCGAAGAGTTGCCACGCAACGCTGCAGGCAAATTCCTGAAGACAGCGCTTCGTGACATGGTCGGTAACGGCCAACTCAAGCCAACCAGCCGCTAAATC
>JBMTEX010000073.1:0-7964 GCA_049433485.1 Ilumatobacteraceae bacterium
CGAACACTTCGCCGTGTTCGAAGGGATTCATGGTGCCCGGGTCGACGTTGATGTAGGGGTCGAGCTTTTGCATAGTGACGCGCAGACCACGCATCTTGAGAAGGCGACCAAGCGAGGATGCGGTGAGACCCTTACCGAGGGAACTTGCAACGCCACCCGTCACGAAAATGTGCTTTGGCATTGCTTCTCCCGCCAACTCGAACTGCTAACGGGATTTCATCATAACCGAACCAGTGGGTTGGCCATGCAACGGCTATTTCGAGGCCTTGCCACGCTTCGAGGTGGTGGCGGAATCTGTACCAAGACTCCTCAGCAGGTCCCCTGCGTGAGCCAGAGCAGAATCGTCCGCGATTCCACCGGACAACATCCGCGCTATCTCTGAGACGCGCTCGTTAGGCGAGATAGCAATAGCTGATCCGAATGTTTTGCCCGACTTCACCTTCTTGGAGACAGAAATCTGGTGATGGGCACTAGCTGCAACTTGAGCGAGGTGAGTGACCGCAAACACCTGGTGATGGCGACCTAATTCTCGAAGCGACGACGCAACGGCGACCGCTGCGGCCCCGCCGATTCCTGCATCGACCTCATCGAACACCATGGTGGCAGGCTCACTAGTGAGTACAAGGCGCAGTGCGAGCATGACACGGGCCAACTCTCCACCACTTGCGACTTTGGTGAGTGGTTGCGGTGCGCTACCAGGGTTAGCCGCCAACAAAAAGACCACCGATTCACCCGATAGGTCAGACTCTGCATCCCCCACCGACACTCGCACCTCGGCATGTGGCAATGCCAACGTGCGCAAACGCTCTTCTACCCGGCGAGCCAAATCTCCCGCAACAGCGCGACGGGCCGACCCAACTTGTAGTTGAGCAGCACGCAGTTTCTTCAACGCCTGGGCCTTCTCAGACTCCAATTGAGCGACACGCTCGGCATATCCCGTGAGCTCATTCAAGCGGGCACGAGTCTCTACCCCAAAGGCCTGAACATCGGCCAAGGTGTCTCCGTATTTTCTCATGAGATCACGAAGCAATTGACGCCTCACACGAATCTCTTCGAGACGTTGCGGATTCTCCTCCACATTCTCGGCTGCGAGACGAACCGCCTGCGCAACGTCTGACACTTCAGCAACGAGAGATTCCAGACGATGGTGCAAATCGACCAATGACACGATGCCGGACAACGAACGCAGTGCTTGACCGACGTTTTCCACTGCACCACCATCGGCAGACAACAACGAAGACGCACGCTGCAAGGCTTCCTGATAACGAACCACGTCTGACAGAACATCTTCTTCTTGCGACAATTCACTGTCCTCGTTGGGTCCGAGGATGTGTGCAGACTCAATTTCGTCGCACTGAAAGGACAGCAAATCAATCTCTCGTGCGCGTGATTTTTCGTCTCCGCCTAGTGCGGCCAGCATCGCATCTATTTGGGTGACTGCTTCGCGAGCCTGAATGAGTGGAGACAAGTCGATGTTGCCAAAACGATCGAGAGCTTCTCGTTGCGCCGCGGCCGTCAACAACTTCTGATGGCCGTGTTGGCCGTGAATATCAACAAGTCGCTCACCCATTTCAGACAATGCGGAGACTGTTGCCATGCGTCCGTTGATGTAGGCGCGACTGCGACCTTCGCGATGAATACTGCGCGACAAAATGATCTCTTCTTCAACTCCGTCTGAGTTCGTGTCAATGAATCTGGCCTCAACATGTGCTTCATCAGCTCCGTCTCTGATGACAGACGTTTCTGCTCGGCGCCCACACACGAGGTTGATGGCCTCAACCAACATCGTTTTTCCTGCGCCAGTTTCTCCGGTGAACACCGAAAAGCCTTCGTTGAACGTTAAGCGAGAAGACTCAATGATGCCCAAATTCTCAATGGAGATTTCCACCAGCATTAGCGATCGTTCAATCCAAACTTTGATTTCAAGACTTGATGGAAACGTTGCTCTTCAAATCGCATGAATCGAGCAACTTCTTGAGCTGCGCGAACCTCAACAACGTCTCCGGGCCGCAATGAGTGCACTAAACCACCGTCAGTGGCAACGTTGACTTCACGGTGTCCCAACACCTCTACTCGCACTGCCTCGCTGGGGTCGAGCACCATTGAACGGTCGAAGAGCATGTGTGGAGATACCGGCGTCATTAATAAAGCACGAAGACGAGGCGACAAGATGGGGCCACGCGCAGACATGGAATAGGCCGTGGAACCCGTTGGTGTTGAGATGATGAGACCGTCTGCTGCATACGTTATGAACGGAGCTTTGTCGATGTCTACCCCTAGACGCACCGTGTGCCCGGCCTCCTTCTTTTCAATCACAACTTCATTTAGTGCCAACACATTTGCTTTGCGTGCGCCATTTGTCCAGATAGCCACTTCCAACAACATGCGATCGTCGAAGTGATAGTTGATGCCTTCCTGACCTGTATGCCAAGCCGTCAAGGCGTCAATGATGGAATCTTGCTCGACATTTGCGAGATATCCCAACATCCCCAAATTCACACCCACAATGGGAACGCATGCACCATTCAAAGAGCGAACGGCGCGCAACATGGTGCCATCTCCCCCAACAGACACCAACACATCGACGGCGTCTACTTCCCCGGCCTCAACAACATCTGAATCAATTGCAGCGAGATCTGCCTCGTCGGCCACGACCGACATGTGGCGTTCGTGAGCCCATGCTGCAACGGACCGAGCAACAGCCAAAGCATCGGGACGAAAACGATGCACCGCAAGGCCGAGAGAACTCATATCTCATAACCTACGGAATAGGAGTGGCATTCAACCAACATCAAGAATTCGGTGTTTCCCTCAGATCCTTTTATTGGTGATTCCACCACCCCCACCACCGTGGCACCTAGTGATTCAACGCATTGCCTCACGTGCCGAATGGTTTCTTCATGAATAGTGGGGTCGGTAATAATTCCGCGACCTCGAGATACTTCTTTTCTGCCCGCTTCAAACTGCGGCTTCACCAACAGAACCATTTGCGGAATAGCGAAGTTGTCTTCAGGCGTCACACATGCAACGAGCGCGGGCAACACCTTTGTTAAGGAGATGAACGAAAGGTCGGCTACCACCAGCGAACACGGAAACGGGAGATCTGCTGGTTGAAGATCTCGCACGTTGACTCCATCGCGCCAATCCACTCGATTGTCAGATTTGATTCGTTCATGCAATTGGTTCTTTCCCACGTCGACCGCAAACACACGCCGCGCACCAGACTGCAGGACACAATCGGTGAAACCGCCCGTGGAGACTCCTGCATCTAGTACCGAGCGACCGGTCACGTTAATAGTGAAGTACTGGAGTGCGTGCAGAAGCTTTTCTCCGCCACGGCTCACAAATCTTTTCTCCACCACAACAGCGATGGGCTCATCGGCTCCCACTAAACGCGATGCCTTGTCGGCAAACGCTCCACTGACCGTGACATGACCTGCGTCAATCATGCGTGCCGCCTCGGAACGAGAGTCAGCCAAACCTCGCTTGACTAATGCTGCGTCAAGTCGAATTCGCACATCTTCAGAGTACTTGCCTATCGATGTGACATTTAGGAACTTAAGAGTCGCTGCGCAACGTGATGGAGTGAATCTTCCACCATGTCTGCATCGACACCAATTGACGATTCAGTCATTCCACTCAACACCAGGGCGTAACGACAACCCATTGTTCGCGCGAACGCTCCATCTGTTTCGGGAAGATCTCCCACCATCAACATGCTGTCGGGTCCTTGCCCTTCGCACATACGAAAGACAAGTTGAGCCATGGGGTCGTGAGGTTTACCCGTCACAACGGCGGAGCACCCCGTTGCCTTTTCCACGGCAGCGAGAATGGACCCGCCCCCTGGGATGGGGCCGGTGGGCGTGGGATAGTTCGGGTCTGCATTTGACCCAATCAACATCGCGCCATCACGCACCGCTGTGAGGGCATCAGAAAGAACACCAAAGTCGAACTCTCGGTGAAACCCCACCACAACGGCATCAAAAGGACCAGAAGCCCCGCGAGAGCGATACGGCACCACCGCCTCGGCCCCCACTTTCTCCACTTCTTCAATGAGCCCTTCACCACCGCACACCAACACTCTCCAACCAGGCTGCATCACCGAGGCCGCCGCCATCGCAGATGTCACCACATCACCATCGGCTTCGATGCCAATCTGCCCCAATGCGGCGACTTGTTGCTCATAGGTAGAGAAGGAATTGTTCGTCACAAAGAGGACTCGTTTACCGGCATCTCGCAATGCAGAAACAGCCTCCACCGAACCAGCGATAGGTTGATGAGCGAGCCAAATGACCCCATCAAGGTCGCAGAGCACCACAGATGTTGAATCAAAGTTGGTCATAGCTATTAATCCTGCCACCATTACAGGCGTGCCCCGCTTCGAACCATTCCCAGCTGTCCGTTATTCCACTGGCTCTTCCACCGACATCACGGCACAGACTTCACCCCCTTATGACGTGTTTGACGAAGATCGCCGTGCTCTCTATGCAGATGCGAACCCTTCAAACATTGTTCTCGTGGATTACCCCGTGGAATCAGATGGCGAGACCCGTTACACAAAATCTGCTGATGTGATGAATGAATGGTTATCGAGAGGCGTCTTGGTCACCGACAACTCGCCAACGTTTTCGATCTATCGAATGACTTTCACAGACGATGCGGGACGAACACGAACAACTGTCGGCGTCATTGGCGCATTGGAAGTGGTTGATGAAGGCGCACCTGGAGTCTTGCCTCACGAACGCACGACACCGAAAGCAAAGACGGACCGTCTCGACCTCACTCGCGCCACAAAAGCAAACCTCAGCCCGGTGTGGGGCTTATCGCTCACGCCGGGTCTCACAGACGCACTCATGGAGCCCGCAGAGTTAGTGGCTGAGTGCACTGACGAAGAAGGCGTCCACCATGTGCTGGAGCGAGTGTCCGACGCCGCACGTATTGCCACCATTTCGCAATTGGTCTCGTCACATCCTGTTCTCATCGCTGATGGTCATCACCGGTACGCCATTAGCCGCACATACCGCGATGAATCACGTGCCAGTGGTGGCCCCGCTGATGCAGAACTCACCATGACATATGTGGGAGAACTCATTCAGGAACAACTCAGTGTTGCTGCAATTCATCGCTTGTACAACGTGGACTCCACCGCACTTCTACCAACGCTTGAGAAGTTCTACGACATCACCGATGCTGGCCCCACAACGCAGGACACCATTTCCGAGATGGGCGAGATTGGATGCCTGTGTTTGGTGAAACCTGATGGGCAAGGCTTGTATCTCACACCCCGAGAGTCCGCATTCACTGGCATTCGCAATTTAGATAGTGCACGTCTTGAACATGCGCTCAGCACAGTGCAACATGACGTCACGTATCAACACGGCGTGAAAGAAGTACTTCGGAAAGTCACATCGGGCATGGCAGGAAGCGCCATTCTGATTCGACCAGTCTCACTGGAAGAAATTCGCAGAACAGCGGATACCGGCGAACTAATGCCACCAAAATCCACGTTCTTCACGCCAAAGTTGCGCACCGGAATGGTGATGCGCCCTCTTCGCTAACTAGTTAGCTCAGTGATGCTGTGTAGATGCTCTGAATTGAAGCATCGAGCGCAGCAGTGAATTCTGCATCGCTCTGCTTTGCAGACAAACCTTCAGTTAATGCTCTCGAGAAGCTCGCGATCATTCCCTTGTTTCTGCTCAACTTTGCGTTGGCATCGTCTCGTGAATAGCCACCAGACAATGCAACGACACGAAGCACGCTCTTGTGCGCGACTAGTTCATCAAAGAAACCGTCAATGTTGGGCAACGTCAACTTCAACATCACTGGTTGGTCCGCTGGCTGACGATCGAGTTCTTCCAACAACGCCTTTTTCAAGATGACTTCAGCTTCAGCTTTTGTTGAGCTGTTGATATCAACTTCAGGCTCAATAATGGGGACAAGACCAGCGGCCAGAATTTGACGACCTACTTCAAACTGCTGGGCAACGACTGCCTTAATTCCCTCTTCGTTTGCAGCCTTAATGACTGAGCGCATCTTCGTACCAAAGATCCCCTTGGCCTTTGCTTTTGCAAGGAGAGCATCTAAGTCGGGGTTTGGCTTCATCACTTGAACGTCATTGGCCTCATCAGCAAGACCTTTGTCAATCTTTAGGAACGGGATGACCTTCTTCTTGGTCCACAAGTACTCGGCTGCGCCAACACCTTCAACATCGCGATCCATGGTTCCTTCAAACAAGATGGCACCAAGAACACGGTCGCCTGTGAATGCCGAGTTCGTCATCATGCGAGAACGCATGGCGTGAATGAGATTAAACATCTCTTCATCACCTGAATACTCAGATTCTTCAATGCCGTACAACTTCAGAGCCTTTGGTGTGCTTCCACCACTTTGGTCGAGAGCTGCAATGAAACCTTTGCCTTCGCGCATGCGTGTGAGTTGCTCGTTATTCATGGGGTACCTCGTACTTTCGCCGAAGTAGACACTAGTCAGGCATCGAGAAGGTCAGAGAGATCATCAGCCACCGTCTCCACCGCTTTTCTCATCTGGGCCTTACGCCTCGTTGGGGTAATGACATTCGCCACAACCTCAGTTCTGCTGGCCACCGATGCCCCCGCCTTAAAGAAGCGACGCCGCACAAAACCCACCACGCAGACCGACACTCCCTCATCAACAAATGATGGAACACCATCGACAGAAACAGGTACCGAAACTCGACCACTATCTGTCGACGACACCACGTCAAACGTTGTCACCACCGAACCATCGACAAGGTCTCGTGAGATCGGCGCCGATGACACCTCTCCAACAATAACCACTCGATTGAATCCTGATTGTTTGTTGTTCTCTGTAGCCACAACATCCCCTTTCGATGGGAATGTTGTGTGCTGCTATGCGCCTAACGTGGCAAGTCGTTCTGCAACATCCACAAATTGACGATCATGCGCAGCGATTCGTTCAAAGAACTGACGTGCCTTGATGATGTTTCCCTGCTTGTCATACAAGTCGGCGATGACAAACCACTGACGCAAGTGATATTCAGAAGGACGCTTCAATTCACCGGCAGCCTTCGACAACAGATCAAGACCTTCTTGCAACAGGCCACGATCTGCCAAAGAACCGGCCATCACAATTCGACCCTCGGCCAGCAACTCTGGATGCGGTGAGGCCTCAGCTAATTCACGCCAGTACTTCTCCACCATCTGATGATTACCGAGAGCTCGGTGACAATCAGCAATCACTGCATGATTAAAGATCCACTCCGGATTCAACCGAACTGCAATCTCTAATTCATTTAATGCTCGCTTCCATTGACCGGCGCGATACAGACACAAGCCGAGCATCTCATGAACTGCAGAAACCTCTGGATATTCCTTGGCCATTGGATTGAGAATCTTTTTTGCCTCGTCGTAGCGATGCGCTTCAAACGCCTGTAGTGCTGCTTCGTACCGCTTCAACGCACGAACAGAAGCGCGTTGACCAATGGAGCGTTCGAACTCTTCCACAACGGAATCGAGTGCGCGCACTTCCTTACGACCGCCTTTTTGAGATTTACCCGTTGCCTTTGCACGAACGCCTGTTGGGCGACGTGTTGGACGCGTAGAGCCCTCGTCAATCCATTCTTCACGTGAACGCTCTGGTGGGTTCGACATTTCGCCGGTTGTACGACGTCCACCAGTTCGGCGACTGACTTCATCTGACTTTCGTTGAGCTGCAGTGCGAGTGTCTTCACGGTCGAATTCACGACGGGGACGGCGATCATCACGGTCAAAACTGCGACCACGTGACGGTCTGTCATCACGATCAAAACTACGGCCACGACTTGGGCGATCGTCATCACGACGGGGGCGACTGTCATCGCGATCAAAACTACGACCACGACTTGGCCTGTCATCATCACGACGGGGACGACGATCATCACGATCGAAACTGCGACCACGACTCGGACTGTCATCACGATCGAAACC
>JBMTEX010000074.1:0-7855 GCA_049433485.1 Ilumatobacteraceae bacterium
GGATACCGCATAGTTCTTGCCCCTATGACGGGATGCCGTCATGCGGGTTTGCAAACGCAAACTTCACGGGATGCCGTCACGTATTTCTGAATGAAGCCCGGCTTGCACGGACGGAATACCGTCACTTCATACGCAGCTGCAAAACGCAACTAACTCTTGCGAGTGAGAATCTCAATCACGTCAGAGTGAAACAACCCATTCGATGAGATTGCAGTGTTCGCCCGCCAGTCAACGATTCCTTTGCGATTCGTCAACATTCCACCTGCACCACACACAATTGGAATCAAGGCCGCGATGTCATATGGCTCTAACCCAACAGCATCCACGGCAACATCTACCGCACCTTGTGCCACCAACATGTGCTGCCAGAAATCGCCGTACCCACGTACGCGGGAAGCAGATCGTGTCAGCTCATCAATATGGGTGGTCTTGCCAATCTTGTCCCACAATGAATTCGCCGTAATGGACAACGATGCCTCAGGCAGCGATGCAATAGAACTCACGTGAATTGGTGAGCCATTGAAATACGCACCACCATCAACGAAACCCCACCAACGCATTCCAAGTGCCGGCGCAGACACCACGCCCATCACTGGACCAAGGTCGGCGTGCACCAATGCAATCAATGTGGCCCACACTGGAACACCACGCACGTAGTTCGATGTTCCATCAATGGGGTCCACCACCCACGTGAACTCCGAACCAGAAGCTCCACCAGAACCATGTTCTTCCCCGTACCAGGAGTGATGCGGGCGGGCAGAGCGAATGAGATCCATCACCAATGTTTCACATCCGCGATCAATCTCGGTGACTTCTGTTTGGTTCTCCTTCAGTGACACATTGAAAGAGCGGGCCTGAAAATGCGGCAACGTATATGCGTCGGCCGCATCCGCGATAGATAACGCAAAGTCAAGTTCAGCTGAGAGGTCAGAGGCCATACCTGAACGCTACGCCAAGAGGCGTTGGGCAGCAGACGCAATTCCTGCTGCATCTAAACCAAGCGACGCCAAAATCACATCGGGCTTGTTGTGTGGAATGAATTTCGTCGGCACACCCAACGATTCCACCACCACATGAGGCGACACTGCATGGACGGCATCAGCAATCAATGATCCAATGCCGCCATCGCGAATGCCATCTTCCACGGTCAACACACAACGGTGGGCAGCGGCGTCGGCAATCATGGCTGCATCCAATGGTGCACACGAACGAACGTCGTACACCGTGGCTTGAATGCCCAATGACTCAAGCAACGGCACAGCAGATTCTGCAGCACCCACCATCTTCCCAATGGCCAACACGGCAATAGACCCATCGCCACTACACAACTTCAACGCAGACAATCCACTACCAACGCGTGACGCATCAACAGAACGCGCCTTGCCCTTCGGATAACGAATCACCACGGGACCTTCGGCTGTAAATGTCATGGCATCGTGCAGCATCTGCTCGAGATCCTCAATAGAAGAAGGCGCCAACACGCGCATCCCAGGAACCTTTGACAACAACGCCATGTCGTAGATGCCGTGATGCGACGGGCCGTCGTCGCCTGTAATTCCTGCGCGATCCAAACAGAACACCACGGGCAAACGATGCAATGCCACGTCGTACACCACTTGGTCCCAGGCACGAGATAAGAACGTTGAATACAGCGCAACAACAGGACGCAAACCACCCATGGCCATTCCTGCTGCAGCAGTGACGGCGTGTTGCTCTGCAATTCCAACGTCGAAGAAACGGTCGGGGAACATCTCTTGGAATTCCAACAAGCCAGTCGGCCCAGGCATGGCAGCAGTAATTGCAACAATGCGCGGGTCGTTCTTTGCCTCGGCAACTAATGCGTGACTAAATGCGCCGGTGAAACCAGATGGCGCAGACTTCTGCGGGCCATCAATGGGGTCAAATGTTGGTGTGTCGTGTAGATGCTTCTCATCGTCATCTTCGGCAGGGGAATAGCCACGACCCTTTTGCGTCAACACATGCACCACTAACGGGCCTTCATCTTCGCGTGCCAACGCAGCAGTGAATGCACGTTCCAGTTCTGCAATGTCATGACCATCTACTGTCCCCACATAACGAACACCTAACGCTGCAAATAATGACGGCGGCTGCAAGAACTCGCGCACTGCTGCCTTAAACGCCTCAACACCAGACTCAGCTTGCTTACCGACCAGTGGTAAGTCACGCATGAATGCTTCGAACTTTCGTTGGCGGCGCACATACACAGGATTCAAACGAATGTCTGTGAGTTTGCGCGACAACTTGCCGGTGGCGCGATCAATGAAACCTTTTTCGGTAACACGCGGTAACTCACCAGTGACATCACCCGACAACACCGCACCACCATGCGACAAGTTTGAAATTGTTGGTGCATACGACCGGCCGTTGTCGTTCAACACAATGATCACGCGACTCTTTGAATGACCAAGGTTGTTCAATGCCTCATATGCCATGCCACCGGTCATGGAGCCATCACCAATCACCGCAACGATGTGGCGGAAGTTGTTTACTCCTGCATCGCGTGCAACAGCAAGACCGTGCGCATACGACAACACGGTGGAGGCGTGACTGTTCTCAATGAAGTCGTGACGGCTCTCTTCACGGCTGGGATACCCAGAGATTCCGCCGTGCTGGCGCAACTTGCCAAAACCAGATTGACGACCCGTGAGAATCTTGTGCACGTAGGCCTGATGCCCGGTGTCCCACAGAACGGCATCGGTGGGGGATTCAAAAACGCGGTGCAACGCAATGGACAACTCCACTGCACCAAGGTTTGATCCCAAGTGGCCACCGGTCTCGGCCACCGCGTTGACGATAAAGGTACGGATTTCCTCAGCCAAGGCATCGAGTTGTGGCACCGACAACGGACGAAGATCCGCCGGTTCGTGAATGCCATCGAGAAGCGCCATATGAAGATAAGGCTACGGTCTAGGGCGTATGAAGGACTTATTTGACCTGTCGGGCAAGGTGGCTGTGGTCACGGGCGGAAACGGCGGAATTGGCCTGGGAATGGCTCGAGGACTGGCGAGCAAGGGCGCCACGCTGTCCATTTGGGGAACCTCGGCTACCAAGAATGCGGTTGCGAAAGCAGAACTTGAAGCCATGGGCGCCACGGTGATGGATCTCATCTGCGATGTGGGCGACCAACAGCAGGTGACCGAATCGTTTGCCGCAACCGTGGCGGCATTCGGACGAGTCGATGCATGTTTTGTGAACGCTGGTGTTGGTGGCAAAGCAGAAAGCTTCGTCTCTATGACCGACGATGAATGGCATCGTGTAATGCGAGTGAATCTCGATGGCGCGTTCTACACCGCACAAACCGCAGTGCAACACATGGTGTCGCGCGGCGAAGGAGGGTCACTCATCTTCACCACATCTGGCTCTGCATATTTCGGTCAACAACGCGGTCAGCATTACGGCGCATCGAAAGCTGGACTCATCTCCATGATGCGCGCGATTGCAGTGGAACATGCGCGTCACGGAATCCGTAGCAATGCCATTCTTCCCGGGTGGATTGAAAGCGAAATGACGGCACCTGCACTTGGGTGGGACAAGTTTGTTGCGAACGTGTTGCCACGTGTGCCGATGCGCCGGTGGGGTCAACCCAATGACTTCAGTGCGTTAGCGGTGTATTTGGCGTGCGATGCAAGCGCGTATCACACAGGCGATGTCATCACGATTGATGGCGGCTACCACAGTTTCTAAACCTGTATGACGGCATGCCGTCACGCGGGAAATGCGTCATGCCGTCATTGAGCCGGCAGATGGATGCCCATTCTTCAAAATCTCGAACTTCGCATCGAGTCGCGCCTGATTCCACGAGTGCAACCGCCGACCAATCACAAAACCAAGACCTAGAACGATTAATCCTCCAACACCGTCGACCCAGAAGTGATTTCCCGTCACCACGATGCAAAACAGTGTGAGCATTGGATACAGCAATGCCGCCGCCCGTAACCACTTACGGCGCAACAACGGCCACATTCCAAACGCCACCCATGTCGACCACCCAATATGCAATGACGGCATGGCGGCATATTGATTGGACGCCTTCGCCATGCCACCAGAGCTGAAATCCCATGGACCGCCGTACTCCTTCAGCGTGTCTACAAAGCCAAAGTTCTCTGCGCCGTTGTAGTTACGTAATTCATGCTCGATACACGCGGCACCATATCCAGATGGTGGGCACGGCTCGTCTAACAAACGTGGCGGCATGAGCGGGAACAATGCGAAACCAATAATCGCCAAACCCGTCATGGCGGCCAGTGCGTTTCGATACAACGGGAATACATCTTTTCGCCGATTCATCAACACGAAGAACACCGTGATGGTGACCGCAAAGTGCGCTGTGCCATAGAACGTGTTCATGGCCTGCAGGAACCATTCGTGTGGCAAGAACCAGTCTTGAATGGATTCCTCGTGGAATAGTCCAAGTGCACGCTCGAACCTAATGACTTTCACCGCGTTGTTGAACGCATGAAGGGGAATGTCGGCGTCACCCACCTTGAACGATCCAAACCGATTTCGTGTGGCCGTATATATGGCGTAGAAGACGCCCATAATCAGCAGTTCTTTCCACCACCTGGTCTGGTGTTCACGCTCCTCGGGGAGGACGGTGGTGGAGACAGCGTCGGTCATGCGTCATCAAGACTAGGACGCGCAGAGACCAAGGCATAGCCCCTCAGTAGGCTGTGGGCGTGAGCCTTGTAGAACTTTCCCACGACATTGATACTTCAGTCCTTCAGCGAGTACTCGCCAAAGGGCGTTCCACCGGAGCTGGTTTCTCCGAAGTGTTCATTGAAGACAAGCGAGCCATGGGTGCAGGCCTGGACGACGGCAAAGTAGAAGCCGTCTCTAATGCGCGTAGTTCTGGCGCAGGTATTCGTGTCATTAATGGAGACACCACTGGTTTTGCCTACACGTCAGATCTCTCGGAAAAAGGTCTCATGGCTGCGGCCGAAGCTGCAGCTGCCGCGGCATCAACGGGTGGCGGGGGAACACACACCGTGTCTCTGCAGCCAGTCACACGCCAGAAGGTGAACGACGTTCGCATTCTTCCCACCAGCGTTCCCAAGGCACGCAAAGTGGAATTGTTGAAGATGGCCGACGACATTGCACGTGGCATCGACAGCAGCATCGTGCAAGTGTCAGCCAGTTACGGCGACAGCCAACGACGCATTCTTGTGGCAAACAGTGATGGAGTTTTCGCCACCGACGAACAAGTACGTACCAACTTCCGCATCACTGTTGTTGCCAACGGTGACACCGGTATGCAAACTGGTTTCGATTCGCTCGGCTACACCATCGGATTTGAATTGTTTGATGAAGAGAGCATTGAAGAACTTGCGCAACGCGCCGCGCGTCAAGCAGTGACAAAGTTGAAGGCTCGTCCTGCACCGAGTGGCGCCATGCCCGTTGTTATTAAGTGTGGCTCTGGCGGTGTGTTGTTCCACGAAGCATGTGGTCACGGTTTAGAAGCAGACCTTGTTGCACGCGGAGCATCGGTGTATGCAAACCGCATGGGCGAACTTGTTGCGTCACCGTTGGTTACCTTGGTGGACGATGGCACTATGTCTCGTGAATGGGGTGCCATTGGTGTTGACGACGAGGGACACAAAGCACAACGCAATGTGTTGATTGAAAATGGAATCCTCACCGACTACATGTGGGATCACATCCGTGCGCGTCAAGAAGGTCGTGCGCCTAGTGGTAACGGTCGTCGTCAAAGTTATGAACACCTTCCCATGGTGCGCATGACAAACACGTTTGTGATGAACGGAACTGAAGAACCAGACGACATCATTCGCGCCACTGAAAAGGGTGTGTATGTGGCAAAACTTGGTGGCGGCAGTGTGAACACCGCAACGGGAGACTTTGTGTTCGGCATGACCGAGGCCTACCTCATTGAGAACGGCGAGATCACCGAGCCGCTGCGCGAAGGAAACCTCATTGGCAACGGACCACAAGTGTTGGCCGATATCGACTTGTTGGGTAACGACTTTGCAATGGGTAACCCCGGTACCTGTGGCAAAGACGGCCAAGGAGTTCCCGTGGGTGACGGACAGCCAACATTGCGCGTGAAGTCAATGACAATTGGTGGCACCGCTTCATGAGCCGCGACACTGTGGATGATCTTCAGGCCATCGCCGACGCCATCGTTGCCGAAGCGAAACCTGGCGAGCAGATTGCTGCACATCTCTCACGTTCCACAGAGACAGATGTACGTGTGCGCAATGGTGAAGTAGAACACTTTGTGTCAGCGCAAAGCCAAGGCGTCAGCGTCACTGTCATTGTTGATGGCCGAACAGGCTCATCTTCTGCAGGAACATTCGACGAGGCGTCATGGCGAGAAGTGTTAGCCGAAGCTCGCGAAAACGCCGAATACGGCAGCGTTGATGAATTCGCTGGATTAGCTGAACCAGACGGCGTGCCCGTTGTGGAACAGAAACTGTGGGATAACGAGCTCGCTGCATTTCCCACCGACAAGAAGATTGAGATCGCAAAAGAACTAGAACGTCTTGTCTTGGCGGAAGACAGTCGCTTGCGCATTGATGATGCCAACTATTCAGATGGCAGCACCGAAGAAGCGTCGGCCACCACGTTGGGTATTCGCAGTAGCAGTCGTTCCAACAGTTGTTATGCCACGGTCAGCGTGTTGGTGGACGACAATGGTGAAACACAAACTGGTTGGGCGTTTGCGCTTGGTGACAACCCCGCACAGTTCGATCTCCCTGCGGCCGCCAAAAAAGCTGCAGTACGTGCAACTCGATTGTTAGGCGCTGTGAAGCCCGCCAGCAAAGTGACCACTGTTGTGCTGGACCCCATGGTGACATCGCAGTTCTTGTCCATTATCGGTGGAACATTGAATGGCGAGAGTGTGTCGAAGGGCCGCAGCATTTTTGCTGACCGCATTGGGGAACAAGTGGCCTCACCGCTCATCACATTGGTCGACGACCCCACCGACTCTCGTGCCTACTACGCACGCGAAACAGATGGCGATGGATTGGCAGCACGACGCAATGTTCTCATTGAAAACGGCGTGTTGAAGATGTTTGTGCACGATGCATACAGCGCACGCCGAATGAAAACACATAGCACTGGTAACGCTGGTGGTTGCGTTGCATTGCAGTTAACGCCAGGCACGAAGACACAAGAAGAACTCATCGCAGGCATTGAAGACGGTGTTCTTATTGACAGCGTGCAGGGCTTGCATAGTGGTGTGAACCCAGTGTCTGGTGATTTCTCCACTGGTGCAAGTGGCCTTGTCATTCGTAATGGCAAAACCGCAGAACCCATTCGCGAATTCACTATTGCCTCCACCTTGCAACGCATGTTGCTTGATGTGCAAGAAATTGGTGCAGACGTTGACTGGTTGCCCATGCGAGCAGTTGGTGTGTCGTTGGTGATCTCTGGCGTCACCATGAGTGGGGCATAACCGCGTGGCTGTTGCCTCTGCTACAGCAATTGAACGCCATCCACACTTGGCAACGCCGTGCGCGCCGGGGAAGGTGCGTGTGGACATGCACAGTCACACCATGTTCTCTGGTGATTCCACCACCACCTTGGATGAGATCTACGAGAGTGTGGTAGAGAGTGGTCTCGATGTGTTGTGTATTACTGATCACAACGCCATTGAAGGTGCGGTTCGCTTGCAGAAACTCTTGGCCGAAGTATGTCGCGTGATTGTGGGTGAAGAAGTACGTACACACACCGGTGAAGTCATTGGATTGTTCCTGAACGAAAAGATTTCGTATGGCGCAAGTGCAGCAGCAACTTGCGAGCAGATTCGTGAACAGGGCGGACTTGTGTATGTGCCACATCCGTTCGACCCCATGCGCAAGAACCTCACCGAGGC
>JBMTEX010000075.1:0-7696 GCA_049433485.1 Ilumatobacteraceae bacterium
CTCGCGGTGCCAAGTTGCCAAATGATGGGTACAAACGCTCGAGGTAGTAGTCGCGTTCGCTTTCCGGAATTTCGTGCGCTGGACGTGTTTCATCTGGGTTTGTTGGAACCCATACGCGGCCGTCATTACGCAGTGACTCTGACATCAACGTGAGCTTTGACTGGCTGTCATCGCTTTGTGGAATACACGTGGGGTGAATCTGTGTGTAGCAGGGGTTTGCGAACAAAGCACCCTTGCGGTGTGCACGCCATGCGGCGGTGACATTGCAAGCCATTGCGTTTGTTGACAAGAAGAATGCATTTCCGTATCCGCCAGTTGCCAACACCACTGCGTGTGCAGAGTGCGACGACAACTCGCCGGTGACGAGATCGCGAACAACAATTCCTGCTGCACGCCCATCGATGACAACAATGTCAACAAGCTCTGAACGGTTGAACATTCGAATTCCGCCAAGGCCAACCTGACGTGAGAACTGCTGGTATGCGCCCAACAACAACTGCTGACCTGTTTGGCCACGTGCATAGAAGGTACGGCTGACCTGTGCACCACCGAAAGAACGGTTATCCAACAAACCACCGTATTCACGTGCAAAGGGCACACCTTGAGCCACCATCTGGTCGATGATGTCAACGCTGTTTTCTGCCAAACGATGCACGTTTGCTTCACGTGCGCGGAAGTCTCCACCCTTGACGGTGTCGTAGAACAAACGGTGAATGCTGTCGCCGTCACCCTTGTAGTTCTTCGCACCGTTGATGCCACCTTGTGCGGCAATGGAGTGCGCACGGCGTGCTGAGTCGTGGAATGTAAATGCATCGACTTGGTAACCAAGTTCAGCAAGTGTTGCTGCTGCTGATGCACCGGCAAGACCGGTACCAACAACAATGACTTTGAACTTGCGCTTGTTGTTGGGGTTCACCAACTTCATGTCTGACTTGTAGGTGTTCCACTTATCGGCCATTGGGCCAGCGGGAATCTTGCTGTCGAGTTGCACTGTGTTTTGTGCGAGGAGTTGATCTGTGAGGCTCATGATTGTCTCTTTCTGCGATTAACCGACGATGCCGGCCATTGCTGCGACGGGGAATGACACATTGCCAATAACGACAATTGCTGCGAAGCCAGTGGCGAAGGCACGGCGCCACTTGTTAAAGCGTGGATTGTTCCAACCCATGGACTGGAAAATGCTCCATGAACCGTGGAACAAGTGAATGCCCAGCAAGATGTTTGCAATGACATAGAACAACGCAACGGGAACGCGATCGAAGGTGTACACAACACTGCCATACACATCTTTGATCTCTTCGCCGTGATCCATCACCATGGTGCCGACGTGTGCATTGGTGACACCAAAGGTGAGATCTAACAAGTGCCATACAATGAAGGCAAGAACGATGATTCCCGACCAGCGCATGGTGCGGCTAGCAAAGTTGGCGATCTGGTAGTCGCGAGCGCTCTGGTATTTCACCGGGCGTGCCTTGCGGTTGAGGCGAGTCAACGACCATGCGGCATGCAAATGCAAGAACAACATGGTGATGAGACCACCGCGGAGAATCCATAACACCACTCCCTTAGGAGCAAGTGGGTACAGAAGGGTCTGCAAGAAATGTGCATAATGGTTCAAATCGGCCGCGCCTGCATACATCTTCAGGTTTCCGATCATGTGGAAGAGGACAAAGCCCATCATCCCAATGCCTGTCACCGCCATGACGTACTTCTTGCCAACAGCAGTGGAATAGAGGTCAATCAGAAACGGGCGACGCTTCTTTGTCTTGGTTGCGGTGCCGGTCACCGGTCCGCGATGGCTCGTGACTACTTGTGCCATATGGGGTCTCCTTACGGGCTAGGGGCCCAGCCCTTGCAAACTCAGGTGAAACGGTACCCCTAATCACACCCCTGCGACCAACTTGTGAAGTACGCCATTTGGTGCCGTTGTTCACTACTGTTGTCCTGTCCACTAATTGGGTGTCGTTTAGGCGACACCTCAGACCGTCCGGAGACTGACACAGATGGAATCAATCCCATACCTTGCCGGAGGATCAGCAATCGCTGCTCTCCTTTTGGCGTTCTACTTTTTCGGGCTGGTGAAAAAAGCATCCCCAGGAGATGACCGCATGGTCTTCTTGATGAATGAAATCCAAAAGGGCGCACAGGCGTTCTTACGGAAGGAATACACCTGGGTCTCTGTCTTTATTGCCGCCCTTGCGATTGTTTTGGCAATCGTGATCGCACCATTGGCATCTGTCACCTACATCTTGGGTGCAGTTCTGTCGGCCTTGGCTGGATACATCGGAATGACCGTTGCCACCATGGCCAACGCACGTACTGCAGAAGCAGCGAAAGAAGGCCCAGCAAAGGCACTTCCTGTTGCTTATCGCGGTGGTGCCGTCATGGGCTTCTCGGTTGCAGGCCTCTCGCTTCTTGGCCTCGCAGTGACCTACGTGGTCTTCGTGAGCTGGATGAAGGTGGACGATGCATTCGAAATCCTCACCGCATTCGGTCTTGGTGCATCCACCATCGCGCTCTTCTCACGCGTCGGTGGCGGTATCTACACAAAGGCCGCAGACGTTGGTGCTGACCTTGTTGGAAAAGTTGAAGCTGGCATTCCAGAAGACGACCCACGTAACCCTGCAACAATCGCAGACAACGTTGGCGACAACGTTGGCGATGTTGCTGGAATGGGCGCTGACCTCTTTGAGTCATACAGCGGATCAATCATTGCCCCAATTTCATTGGTTGCTTTTGCATCGATCGTCGCGGGCGCAAACGCAGCAGGTGTCACCGCCGACCAGGCCGCAGACGCAAGCGTGATCAACCTGTTGATGTTCCCCTTCGCCATTGCATTTGTTGGCATGGTGGCATCAATCATCGGTTCATTCTTTGTTCGTGGTGGATCATCAACCGATTCACACGCGCTCAGCAAAGCGCTCCACATGGGTACAAATGTTGCAATGGGTCTCACCGTCATCGCAACTGTTGTCTTGTCATATTGGATGTTTGACGACAAGCAGTGGGGCCTTGCGGTGTCCGTTATTGGCGGTCTCATTGTTGGTTGGGCACTTGGCAAAGCAGCTGAGATTTACACCTCCGATCACTACGCAACCGTGAAGAAGATTGCAAAGCAATCCGAAACTGGACCAGCAACCACCGTGTTGTCAGGTATTTCAGCTGGCATGGTGTCCGTTGCCGCATCTGTTGTCCTCATCCTCATCGGTGTTGGACTTGCTTATTGGGGTGGCGAGCAAACACTTGGCGCACCAGCTGGCGGATTGCCAGGCGGCATCTACGGCATCGCGATGGCGGCCATTGGAATGCTCGCAACAACGGGTGCAGTTGTGTCCGTTGACGCATACGGTCCCATCTCTGACAATGCCGGCGGTATTGCTGAAATGGCTCACCTTGACCCAAGCGTTCGTAAAGTCACCGATGCGCTCGACTCACTTGGTAACACCACCGCTGCCATTGCAAAGGGGTTTGCCGTTGGTTCAGCAGCATTAACAGCATTGGCGCTCTTCAAGAGCTTCCAATACGCAATTCGCTCTGCAAGCAATGGTGAAATCAACTTGATTCTCGACATTGGCAAAGTGGAAGTCTTCATCGGACTCTTTATCGGCGCAGGACTTCCCTTCCTGTTTGCTGCTCTCACCATCGACGCAGTTGGTCGTGCAGCGAACAAGATGATTGAAGAAGTTCGTCGTCAGTTCCGCGAGATTCCAGGCTTGCGCGAAGGCAAAGAAGGAGTCATTCCAGACTCAGCACGTTGTGTTGCCATCTCTACCGAAGCATCACTTCGTGAAATGTTGATTCCAGGCGCACTTGCCGTTGTTGTTCCGCTAGTTGTCGGATTCGTCAACGTGGAAGCACTAGGCGGACTCCTCGCTGGTTCGCTCGTCACTGGTTTCGCACTCGCCATCTTCATGGCGAACTCTGGTGGCGCATGGGACAACGCGAAGAAGTACATCGAAGCTGGACACCACGGCGGCAAGGGTTCAGACCCACACAAGGCCGCCGTTGTTGGTGACACCGTTGGTGACCCATTCAAGGACACCTCGGGCCCTGCAATGAACATCTTGATCAAGGTCATGACAATCGTTGCACTGGTGTTTGCATCAGCATTCGTCTAACCACACTTGTCGGAAAGGCCCCGGGCAGAAATGCTCGGGGCCTTCTGCATTCTTGGAATACGTCGCTCATACAAAGTTCGTAGGCGAACAGTGGCAAACACCTGCCTTCCCACGGCACACTGTTGAAATGAGATATCTCAGTCTTGAATGGATTGAATCAATGCAAGCTGAAGTTGCTGCGTCGGCATCGCTTGCTGCACTTGCTGAGACCCACACCATCGGTGTTACCCAAGTCATCACAGATGGCCCAGAGGGAACAGTGCTGTATCACTTGCAGGTGGGAGATGGAATTGCATCGTTTGGCCCAGGTGCCGCGCCTCAGGAACATGTCCGCATGGAACAATCGTGGGACACAGCGGTCAGCGTGGCCACAGAACAAGCACCAGCCCAAGAGTTCTTCATCAAAGGTCTTATTCGGGTCTCTGGAGACTCACAACGCCTCATTGAGTCTGCACCGGTGTTTGGTGCATTGGACTCCGTGTTTTCATCTGTGCGCAATCGCACCGAATACGTCTAGATAAACCCGCCTCGCGTCGTCTCGAGCGCCGCCACTGACTCTGAGTGACTGGACAGAGAAATGCCCCACAGCGCCTCTACGGGACGACTGAGGGCTTTCTCAGTGCAGTTGTGGCCAGACCCGCAGGTCTGAGTTGGTTTTGAGTTAGATCAGACCAAGCTTCTTCACTTCGTCACGCTCTTCAATGAGCTCTGCCACGGAGGCATCGATGCGTGCGCGACTGAAGTCGTCAATGTCGAGTCCCTGAACAATGCTGTATTCGCCGTCCTTACACACGCAAGGGAACGAAGAAATGATGCCCTCGGGAACGCCATAGCTGCCATCTGATGGGATGGCCATAGAGACCCAATCGCCCTCAGCGGTCCCCATCGCCCATGAGTGCATGTGATCGATAGCAGCGTTTGCTGCAGATGCAGCCGACGACAAACCGCGAGCCTTGATGATGGCGGCGCCACGTTTTGCAACGGTAGGAATGAAATCGTTCTCTAGCCATGCCTGATCGTTCACAAACTGTGCTGCATTCTTGCCACTAACTTCGCAATGGAAGAGGTCTGGGTATTGAGTGCTGGAGTGGTTACCCCAAATCGTCATCTTCTTAATGTCGGTCACTGGCTTGCCCACCTTTGCGGACAACTGAGTCAGCGCACGGTTGTGGTCGAGTCGTGTCATTGCGGTGAAGCGGCGCGGGTCAAGACCGTTTGCATTGTTCATTGCAATCAACGCGTTGGTGTTTGCAGGGTTACCAACAACGAGAATCTTCACGTCTTTCTTTGCAGCGGCTGCGAGTGCCTGACCTTGTGGCTTGAAAATTCCGCCGTTTGCACTGAGCAGGTCGCCGCGCTCCATGCCATCTTTGCGTGGCATCGCACCAACGAGGAATGCTGCATCTGCATCACCAAATGCAGTCTCAGCGTTGTCTGTGCACACCACGCCAGCGAGAAGTGGGAATGCACAGTCGTCGAGTTCCATGCGAACACCTTCAAGCGCACCAAGCGCTGGTGTGATTTCCAGCAACTGCAAAATCACTGGGGTGTTTGGGCCGAAGACGGCACCAGAAGCGATACGGAAAAGGAGGCTGTAGCCGATCTGGCCGGCGGCGCCGGTGACCGAAACACGTACGGGAGTTGTCATGCCTTAAGCGTAGGCACACAGACCACCGTGCACCCAATATTGACTAGTGAAATGGGGCGGGAATCAGCGTCCGAGGGCTTTCATGATGAACGCCACGTAATTGTCTTGACCCACCGCATTCGGATGAATGCCGTCTGAGGCGAACCACTCCTTATGGGACTTTGAATAGTCCAGCCAATCAATCACGGTGACGTTTGGATACTTCAACGGCAAAGCGTTGATGATCTCGTTGTTGATGTTCTGATACTGGCGACCCGGAACTCTCACTGTCAAAACAATGACTCGATCCACATCAGAGAGTGGTCCCATCACTCGGTCGAACGTTGCTTCATTTGTGGTGCCATTTGTACCAAGGTGAATGACAACGTTTTCACCGAGTTGATTTATTGACTTGTAGTAATTAAAAACCTGCAGTGCTTCCAGAACTTGGCGATTCTTCTCTGCATTAACAACGATTCCCTGCGCAGTGAGTTTGCGAGCAGAACCCAGCATGACGGAATCCCCGACCGCCAGAACATCGATTACTTCTGCTGGAACAGTTGTTGTGACAACAGGAACTGTGGTGTTGACCGGAACAGAAGTGGAAGGGATAGTGACAACGGAATCTTCATTGTCATCAAGGTTTGACGCAACGTCGTCTTCAATGACGCGCGCTCCGGCCATGCTCACAATGGAGAACAACGGAACAATGGCCAACGTTGCAGCGACAATGGGCAACGGACCCCACATACCGCCAGAGCGTGTTCTCCATGCCACCCACGCTTCACGTGCTTTGCCATTTCGAATTGGTGTCTCAATGAATTGATACGACGCCTCGGTGACCACCAAGGTAATGGCCATGAGAGCGATGAACTCTTCCACTGTGAGAAGAACGCCAGCACTCTTTCGGTATGCCTGGAAAATAACCCAGTGGTACAAGTAGAGACCGTATGAACGCTTTCCGAACCACACGAGAACCGGCGTACCAATGACGTACTTGCCAAGACGTGAACGTGGATGCGTCACTGTTGCAATGGCAAACACAGTGGCCAGACCAACCAAGAACAATCCGCCCTTATACAGAAACTCATACCCTTGAGTGCCAACGTTTTCTACCAGCACAACTTCTCTGAACTTCCAACACATCCACGCAAGCGATGCAATGCTGAGAACGCCAAGTACATCGAGGCTGTTTGCGTTAGAACCAGCGCGGCCTCGACGAATGGCCCACGGGCGCCACAGTGTTGCTAACGCGGCACCCAACAACAAACCCGATGCACGGGTGACAGTTCCAAGATAGAGATAATCCGTTCGCAAGACGGTGCGGCCGAATAGTTCCATGTACTGCTCAGGCGTTTTTTTCGTCGTATCTATTGGACCAGCGCGGAACACTGCGGCGGTGTACAACGTGACGAGACCAGCAAGCGCGGTAAACAAAAACCCAATCAGTGGCAGTGTTTTATTGCCTAGGCGACGCAACAACACAAACATCACCACTGGCCACACGATGTAGAACTGCTCTTCAACAGCTAACGACCACAAGTGTCGAAGTGGTGCAAACTCTGACGCTGTGGTGTACGACGAACCGGTCCACACTTGGAACCAGTTGGATACATAGATAACACCCGCCACAACGTCGCCACGAAGTTTTCCAAGGCGATCCGAATCAAAGATTGCGCAGTAGGTAATGGTTGCAACGAGCAATGTGAATAACGCAGGCAATAAGCGACGTGCACGACGAATCCAGAACTGCTTCAGCGACACCGTGCCCATTCGTTCACGTTCGGCAATCAACAACAGCGTGATGAGATAGCCAGAGATAACGAAGAAGACTTCAACACCAAGGAATCCCCCGCCCAGCCATTCCCTATTGGCGTGATACACAATGACGGCAAGTACTGCGAGAGCGCGAAGACCATCGAGTCCAGGAACATACGGAACAACAGGTCCG
>JBMTEX010000076.1:0-7423 GCA_049433485.1 Ilumatobacteraceae bacterium
GTTGGGTCTTCCGATGCTTCACCCAATTCCTCAATGGCCCACTGTGTGCAAGGTTCAGCCAAGATGATTCCTGCATCGTGCGCAATGCGACGCTTTGCAATTCCATCACGAACTGCAGCACCAAGAGTGGCCTTGTCGTCGTATGCGCCGTCTGGCAAACCGATAATGCGTGCGAACCCATCGCGCAATTCGCCTTCTAATGCAGACGCCAAGTCGGCGAGAACTGAATCTTCCAAGTTCTCAAATGTTGCGCTGTAGCGGCGGTCGAGGAGGAAGCGATCTTTTTCGTCAGTCATGGCTGGCCTTTCACGGGTACCCCGCAAGGCTAATTGGTGAAAGACTCACCTCAGCAGTACTTGCAGTTCATTCACGCGAACAAGCAACGAAATACTGGTGCGAGCAGAGGGGAGTGGGCTGCCAATTCCCAAGCTTGACGTCCACGACACCTTCCACGTGATGGCTGCCTTCGCGGAATACATAGCACCGCGCTGTGCATGTGATGGTCGACCATATTCATAACTGCAGTCGCTGGTGCGCCCCGAGCCACCTCGCGATGTCCATGGAAGACCCGGTCCCACACATCGCACCTCTGCATGGCCATCACCGGGGGAATATGACAACACATGTGGTCGAGCCGTGACTGTCACGGACACAGGACCCGTGGGCGTGGCAACCCATGCGGTCACACGCACGGGTTTCCACACAGATTTTGGCACCCAGAACCACATGTCGGACTTCACCACCACATCACGTGTTGATGGTGCAGTTCGCACCAACAACATCTTGATGGCGCGCGACACTTTGGACCTGGCTGATTCCACAATCTTTTGTGGCGCATCATTTCGAATCCAGTGATACGACATGATGCGGTCATCACAGGCTTTGAACACCAACGTTTCGGTGTGTTGTACGCCGTTCACCACTACTGGCACGGGGTCCACTCCGGAGACTGCCTCCCACACACATGGTGAATTCTGGGGTGGCGCATCGAATCGCACCTCGGCGGTGATGATGTCGTCTGAGATAGAGCCACTGCCAGTGGTGTCAGCATTCACTGACTGCGCAGGTATGAACATCCCCGTCCACAGAACTCCTCCGGCAATGAGAAATGGAACAGTGCGACGCAGATTCATGGTGAAACCCCTTGATTTCATTGGTGTTACAGCGAGGGGAGGAAGCATGACGAAGTCGACGACAAATGTGCAGTCGGCTCCTTGTGTGGGTGAATGTGTGCGCCGATAGCCTTCATTAACCCCGTTTTCGGGAGGCATGAGCTGAAAGCGATTGGTGTCTATGACCCAGCAGCACCCTGAACTTGCGCAAGAGCAGGAGTACATCCTGTTCGCCTACGAGTGCCTTGAGGCAAGCAAGACCGGCGCAATGAAAATCAGAGAGCTCACCTCTGCGGGCCCCGGCGGAACATTCCAGGCACGGCTTGAGCGCAACGTGTTTGACGAAAACCTGGTGCATCGTCTTGAACAATTAGATCTCGGTGATGCCGCATTGGTGTTTGGCCGTATCGATCGTGTCGCCGAGAATGACGAAGTAGAGAACTTCCATATCGGTCGTCTTGCAGTTGCAGATTCAAATCGCGAACCAGTTGTGGTCGACTGGCGCGCGCCAGTTGCTGAACCTTTTTATCGCGCCACTGGTCGCGACCCCATGGGCTTGTTGCGTCGACGTCACTTCGTTGTTGAAGGTGCAAAATTGCTTGCACTGGAAGATGAATTATTTGGTGAAGGCCATTTAGGTATTGGCCAAGACGATGGTCTCGCCGACGACAATCCACGTGCAGGTCTTCGTGGATACAGCACGCTGTTAACTGCATTGGGCCGTAGTCGCACTGGTCAACTGGGCGACATCGTTGCCACTATTCAGGCGGAACAAGACGAAATCATTCGTTCACCACAAGCTGGTGTGTTGGTGGTGCAAGGTGGCCCTGGAACTGGCAAAACAGTGGTGGCACTGCACCGCGCTGCATATTTGCTGTACACACATCGTTTCCCATTAGAAGACCAAGGTGTATTGGTCATCGGGCCAAACCGTGTGTTCCTTCGCTACATCGAGCGCGTATTGCCATCGCTGGGTGAAGCTGGCGTTGAGCAAGTGATCCTTGCAGACTTGGTGCCCGATGTGCAGTTCGGTGGCAAAGAGCCTTCTCATGTTGCACGCGTCAAAGGCCAAAAGAAGATGGCCCGCGTTATCGACAAAGCCATCTCCGATAGAGAACGCCCCATTCGTCAAGATCTTGTTCTTCCGTTTGGTACATCGTATGCACGACTCTCTGTAGAAGAGAGCACGGCAATTGTGAAAGCGGCGCGTCGTCGTTATCACCGTCATAACCAAGCGCGTCGATTTGTGGAGAACGAAGTGTGGGCAGCAATGGCTGCGTCGGTTCGATTCGAAGCAGATCCAGAAGATGTGCGCGATGCACTGCGCGAAAACATTGAGATGCGTGCGGCGCTCGAACGTATGTGGCCGTTGTTAACGCCAGCACAGTTGTTGCACGACTTGTATGGATCAAAAGCGTTGTTGAAGTTGGCGGCAAATGGAATTATTCCTGAAGCCGATTATCTGGCCTTGTATCGCGAACGTTCGGAATCCGTTAACGATGTTCGTTGGACAAATGCAGACGTCGCATTGTTAGACGAAGCACGGTTCCTACTTGGTCCAAAGCCGGGCCGTAACGGAAAAGTAGATGAAGCCGATGAAATCCGCACCTACGGCCACATTGTGGTGGACGAAGTGCAAGACCTCACTCCAATGCAATTGCGCATGGTGACACGTCGTTCACTGAGTGGTTCGATGACTGTGGTGGGCGACATTGCTCAAGCAACTGGACCGCTTGCACCAAACGAGTGGAGCGATGTGTTGGATCACCTTCCATCACGCAAAGAGCCACGCATTGTTGGGTTGTCGGTGGGGTATCGAATCCCCTCGCAAATCATGGAACTTGCAGACAAAGTCATGCATGCAGCAACGCCCGGCTTGCGCGCACCACGAAGCGTTCGTGATGGCGATGAGTTGCCTGTTGTCACCAAAGTGTCGGACGGACCTGAGTTGTTGCGTGCGGTATGTACACGAGCAGCAGAACTAGTTGCACGTGGAGATGGCCGTACCGCAGTGATTTGCCCAGACCACATGGTGGACACAGTGTCTGCTGCGTTAGATGCTGCGTCACTGCCTCACGGTCGCGCACAAGCGGCTGGCTTGGATCAGAGCTTGTCTATCGTGCCGGCCAGTGTCGCAAAGGGTCTCGAGTTGGACGATGTCATTGTGGTGGAACCCATCGACATTGTCGCCGAAGACCCACAGGGTTTGCGTTTGTTGTATGTGACACTTACGCGTTCAACACGCAGCCTCACTGTGGTGCATCAGCAACCACTGCCCGACGCAATGCTCTAGTTGTTCAGTAACTCAGGGAGAGTCTCGCGCATCAGGGCTAAGAAGCGCACTGCTTTGTCTGCATCTGCTGGGCGCTTGCGTTCTGTTGCCGTGCGCACCAATTCAACAATGCGTCGCACATCTTCATCGAGACCAATGACGCCACTCGACTCCACCTGTGGCTTCAACACTTCCCAAATCTTGAGAGTTTGCGCATAGGTGAGTTTGTAACCGGCGGAATCAGCGTCAACAATTTTCTGACCGAGTCCGTCGATGGTGTCGTTCAACTGGGTTAACAGCTGCTCAATGTCGCCAGTAGGAGTAGCAAGTGTGGTGGTGGTTGTTAACTCAGGCGGGAGAGTAGTGGCGGCATCGGTGATGATTTCAGTAGCGCACGAAGACAATGCAACAACGCAGGCAATAACAGCGGCAAAGCGGGGGAGAGTTTTCACATTTTCCTAAACGGTGACGAGAATTCGTTCGGTGGCAAATTTCTCTACGACTATGTTTTGCCCATCAACTGACAACGTCATGTCGCCCTTGTCGTTGGTGCTGGCAACTTCGCCACTGAGGCCAGGCATCAAGTTTGTCTTTTCGAGAAACTCCAACATTCCCGGCGAGAACTCAAGCTCTTCTGGAATACGTGACACCGTAAATTTTTGACCCATCGTGACCGACGACAAACTGATTGCTTCTGGCGCTGTGTAGCCAGAACCTGGGATTGGGTTTCCGTGCGGACACGTGGTGGGGTTGCCAAGTTTTTGACGCATAGCTTCTTCCACGGCATCGGACATGACATGTTCCCAACGCCCGGCTTCGCGGTGTGCCAACGCCCATGACAATCCAAGAATGTCTGTCATAAATCGTTCAGCAATACGGTGACGGCGTACCACGCGTTGTGCGAGTTCTTCACCCTTTGATGTCAGTGCAATGTTGCCGTTGCTCACCGTGATGAGCCCCTCTTCGGCAAGGCGCTTGATCATCTCCGAGACAGACGGACGAGAGACTTGGAGACGCTCTGCAATGCGTGCCTGAATAACTTCAAGATTGTCTTCGTGCAATTCGTAGATGCACTCGCAGTACTCCTCGAAGGCGGGATGATGTTCTCCGGGGTTAGGCATACCTTCCATTCTACCGATGACCCAGGAAGTGGATACCCTGCGGATATGGCAGATCACAAGGTGCTCGAGGCGTTCTCGCCCGCGGTGCGCGAGTGGTTTGCCACCTCATTCCCCGAGCCCACAGCCCCTCAAATTCAGGGGTGGCCAGCCATTGTTGGCGGTGCACACACGCTGATTTGCTCGCCTACGGGCAGCGGAAAAACTCTCACCGCATTTCTATCCAGCCTCGATTCGCTCATCACTACAGAGGCACCCCCCATCAAGCAACGCACTCGTGTGTTGTATGTCTCACCACTGCGCGCACTCGCATTCGACGTAGAGAAGAACCTTCGTGCGCCACTCGCTGGCATTGGGTTAGCGGCCGAACGACTTGGTGTTCCGTTCAATGAACCAGTTGTCGCAATGCGTACCGGTGACACCAGTGCCAAAGAACGTCAACAACTTGCACGCAAGCCACCCGATTTGTTGATTACCACTCCTGAGAGTTTGTATCTCATGCTCACATCTTCGGTGCGCGAGACATTGGTAAATGTAGACACCGTCATCATTGACGAAATTCATGCGCTTGCACCAACAAAGCGTGGGGCACATCTCATGCTCACGCTGGAACGTTTGGAAGAAATTACAAAGACGCCACCGCAACGCATTGGGTTGTCAGCCACGCAACGTCCACTGGAAGAAGTGGCTCGCTTCCTTGGTGGTCAAGCCAATAGCCAACCACGACCCGTCACCATTGTTGATACAGGTGTGCGCAAAACATTGGATGTCAACGTTGTTGTTCCCGTGGAAGATATGGGAGACCTCGGACAATTGTCTGCACCGGGCGAGCTCACCAGTGGTCCTGCAACATCTGCATTAACGCCACGGCGCAACAGTATTTGGCCAAGTGTGTATCCGCGCATTTTGGAACAGATTCTGCAGCATCGCTCCACCATCATTTTCTGTAACGCGCGTCGTCAGGCAGAACGTTTAGCCGCACATCTCAATGAGTTGGCTGCAGAACAGGGAATTGGTGTTGATCCTGAAACCGGCGCAGTGCGTGATGAGTTAGTGAAAGCACACCACGGTTCTCTTGCGCGTGAACAGCGTGTTGTCATTGAAGATCAACTGAAGCGTGGTGCATTGCGCGCCATTGTTGCCACCAGCAGTCTTGAGTTGGGTATCGACATGGGCGCAGTTGATCTGGTGATTCAAGTGGAATCACCCGGGGCGGTGAGTCGTGGCTTGCAACGCATTGGTCGTGCCGGCCACAGCGTGGGCGAGCCCAGCATTGGCACCATTTATCCGAAACATCGTCATGACTTGTTGGAGACCGCCGTCGTGACGCGCCACATGTTGGACGGCAAGATTGAGACAACGCGATATTTACGCCAACCATTAGATGTGTTGGCGCAACACATCGTTGCTCACGTGGCCATTACTGGTGAGACAACAGTTGATGCACTGGCGACAATGGTGCGCAGATGTGCGGCATACGCAGAACTAGACGATTCCGTGCTCACCAGTGTTCTCGATTTGTTGTCTGGCCGTTATCCCAGCGAAGAGTTCTCCGAACTTCGGCCACGTGTGGTGTGGGATCGTGTCACTGGCACCTTGCGTGCGCGAGACGGCGCACAACGGCTCGCTGTCACCAATGGCGGAACGATTCCGGATCGTGGATTGTTTGGTGTGTTCTTGCCAGATGGCACACGTGTTGGCGAGCTCGACGAAGAAATGGTGTACGAATCACGCCCGGGCGAGACGTTCTTGTTGGGTGCCAGTACGTGGCGAATTGAAGACATCACGTTTGAACGCGTCGTCGTCACGCCAGCGCCAGGTCAACCAGGGAAAATGCCATTCTGGCGTGGTGATTCATTGGGTCGTCCGGTGGAGTTGGGCAGAGCACTCGGCGATTTCATTCGCGACATTCGTTCGCTGAATGAAGATGCTGCTGTTGAGAAGTTGATGCAACATCATCAATTAGATGCATTCGCTGCCAACAACGTGGTGAGTTATCTCTCGGAACAAGCAGAGGCAACAGGAGTTGTTCCCGACGACACCACCATCGTGATGGAACGTTTCCGCGATGAAATTGGTGACTGGCGTGTGTGTATCCACTCACCATTCGGCACGCCAGTTCATGCGCCGTGGGCCATGGCTATTGAGCAACGCCTAGAACAACGCTTAGACATGAAGGTGGAAATCATGTGGGGCGACGACGGCATTGTGCTGCGTCTACCTGAGTCTGTGGATTCCATTTCGCCTGACGACATCATCATGGATCCTGACGATGTGCGCGACATCGTGGTGAACACCTTGCCATCATCCAGTTTGTTTGCAGCCAGATTCCGTGAATGTGCCGCACGTGCATTGTTGTTGCCTCGTCGCAGGCCAGATCAACGCACGCCACTGTGGCAACAGCGTCAACGTGCAGCAGATTTGTTGAGTGTGGCGGCTAAGTACCCCACGTTCCCCATTCTGTTGGAGACCAGTCGCGAGTGTCTGCAAGACGTGTTTGATGTTCCAGCGTTGTGCGATGTGTTATCAAAGGTGCGTTCGCGCTCTATTCGAGTGGTCAATGTAGATACACCCAAAGCGTCACCATTCGCACAAAGCCTGTCCTTTAACTGGATTGCGTCTTACATGTATGAGGGCGATGCGCCATTGGCTGAGCGCCGTGCCGCCGCGTTATCGCTAGACCGCGACCTCTTGAATGCGCTCCTCGGTGCTGAAGAGTTGCGAGAACTCTTGGATGCGGGCGTCCTTGCAGATCTGGAACTTGAACTGCAGTGTCTTGTCGGTCATCGTCGAGCAAAGAGTCGCGACGAAGTGCACGATGTGTTGCGTCGCATTGGTGATGTGTCTCGTGAGGGCCTTGCACAACGCACCGACGGACCATTGTCCGAATGGTTAGATGAACTTGTTCATGACCGTCGTGT
>JBMTEX010000077.1:0-7390 GCA_049433485.1 Ilumatobacteraceae bacterium
GAGCGCATTGAGCACGGCGTGTGGGGCGGATGCTCCGAGCGCGAGCGTCGACGTATTTTGAAGCGTCGTCGCGGCCTACACGCTTAAACAGAAACTGCGAAACGGCAGTTACTTCGACTCGGTGGAGTCGTTGTTCTTGCCTTCTTCCATGGCCTTTTTCAGCTCGCGCTGAGCAGTACCAAGGTTCTTTGCAATCTTGGGCAACTGGGAGCCGCCGAAGAGAACAACGATAACGATTGCGACCATGATGAGTTCAGGTGTGCCCATATTCCGAACTCTACCACCGGTCGTAGCGAGACGGCCCTCGGGTTGGTAGGAACTGTCCATGCTTGAATGCGTGGTGAATGTGAGCGAAGGCGCCAATGAGGCCGTTCTCACAGCACTCAAAAATGCATGTGCTGCGGACCTTCTTGATGTTCATTCAGACAGTGACCACAACCGCAGCGTGTTTACCTTGGTTGGCACAGACGCTCCGCGACATCTCACACAAGCAACAATTTCTGCCCTGTCGCTTCCCCACCACCAGGGAGTCCACCCTCGGTTGGGCGTTGTGGACGTAGTGCCGTTTGTTCCCCTTGGCGACTCCACCATGGATGATGCGTTACGTGCGCGTGATGAGTTTGCTCAATGGGCCGGCACCGAGTTGAACATTCCGTGTTTCCTGTACGGACCCGAGCGAACTTTGCCGTTTATTAGGAAAAATGCATGGTCATCGCTGGTGCCAGATATTGGACCCCGCACAACGCACCCCACTGCCGGAGCTATGTGTGTTGGCGCACGCGAGCCATTAATTGCGTACAACGTGTGGCTAGAAGATGTTTCATTACAGCGAACGAAAGACATTGCTTCACTCGTGCGCACCGAACACATTCGAACACTTGGTTTACAGGTGGGTCGGTTTACTCAAGTAAGCGTGAACTTGGTGTCACCAACTATTGCGAATCCGGTTGATGTTGTAGACGCGGTGAAACAGCATGTTTCTGTGCATCACTGTGAATTAGTGGGTTTGTTGCCAGAAGAGATTCTTCATGCGATTCCACAAGACCGCTGGGAGGAACTAGACCTCGCAGAAGATCGCACCATTGAATCGCGACTACAACGTCGCCGAGGTTGATTTAGCCGTTAACGATGCGGCGTGAGTCTTGAGCGCGCTGACGACGCAAGCGACGACGCTCGCGTTCTGACAGACCGCCCCAGATTCCAAACTTTTCGCCATTGGCAAGCGCGTATTCAAGGCACTCTCCACGAACAATGCAGCCTTTGCACACTTCTTTTGCCTCACGAGTGCTGGCACCGCGCTCTGGGAAGAAGAGGTCGGGGTCGACACCCAGGCAGTTGGCTTGGTCTTGCCAACCCCGTTCAAGATTCAATGATTCAGCATCTCCGAGCATGATGTGTTGCCTCCCAGCAAATGACCGAAGTGACTCTCCGGGGAGACATCATCTTGCGACCGTGTAATTACAACGGTGTCATTGTGACAAATCTCAGCGAAAATAGCAACTTGAGAGCTGAGAATTAGCGAGAACGGGCGGTTCTACGACGATTTTCGAGGAAATCGACCAGGACATAGTCACCCAACGTGTCTGGAGTAGTGAAAAAAGCCCTGCCTTTATTGATTTTTGTCATGTCTTCAATGAGATGTTGCAGAGATCGGCTGGCATCGAGGACAAAAAAGTTGATGGTGATGTTGTCCTTAGTACAGCGCTTCACCTCGCGCATGGCGTACTCCACCGACTCCTGAATGTAGGGGTACGTGAAGATGGGATAACCCTCTGGCGTGATGTGAGCAGTGGGCTCACCGTCAGTGATCATGATGATCTGCTTGGTGCCTGTTTGACCTGCGAGTTGCTTGCGCGCCATGTCGAAGGCCTGATGCATGTTGGTGCCCCACTCTTGGTCCCAGCTGACCTCTGGCAGGTCTTCGGGACGAATGGGATAGGCAACACTGCTGAATCCGATGATGGAGAGAAAATCGCGCGGGAACTGCGACGAGATGAGCGAATGCATCGCCATGGCAACTTTCTTTGCCGGCACAAAACGCCCGGCTTGCACCATGGAGTACGACAGGTCCAACAACAGCACCGTTGATGCGCGCGACGTGTGCTCGGTGCGCTCAATTTCAAAGTCATCTGGTGTCAGTGTGATGGGTGTGCCCGTGCCATTGCGTGACAGTGCGTTGCGAATGGTGCGCTGCAAATCAAGACGGAACGGATCACCAAATTCATACGGCTTTGAGTCATACGTGCGTTCATGACCCATGCCTTCGTCATGCATGCGATGTTGACCGAACTTGTCTTTCGACAACTTGCCAAACAGTTCTCGCAAAGCGTTGTTACCAATGGCCCGAAGACCGCGTGGCGTGAGTTCAATGCGACCTTCTTTGCGGTTGATAAGACCCGCATCTTCAAGCACTTTGGTCATTTCTGCCAGTCTTTGCAGCGATTGTGCTGATTGCTCGCCCAGAATTTCACGTACCTTGTCAAGGTCGAATTCGCCCAATTGGGATGGTCCGGCAGCTTGTCGCATCATGTTTTCCATGGCGTCCAAATCGGCCATTTCTTGCATGGCTTGCATCGCTTGCTGCATATCCATGGGTTGCTCGCCACGGAAGTTATAGCCCTGACCATTGCCTGGTTGAGGGAACATTTGCTGCAAGCGCTGACCCAATTGCTGGACTTGCCAATTGAGATCCATGTCTTCCATTAACTGCTCTGACAACTGCTGCATTTGCGAACGTTGTTCTGGTGTTAATGAGTTCATGAAATCTTGCATGGCTTGCATGCGCTTGGCCATGTTCTCTAACAACTCATCAAGTGTCTCTGGATTTTCTGGAAAGAAATCGCCGAACTCTTCCATGAACTTTTCAAACTCAGGATCTTCGCCACGTTCGCGCTTGTCGAGCATGTCGTTGAGCGCAGCCATCATGTCTTTCATGCGCGCCATGTCTTCGGGTGTCATGTTCTGCATGCCCTCGGACATTTGATCGACAACTTGTTGCATCATTTGTTGACGCAACTTGTCCAACATCTCTTCAAAACGCTGACGAGCTTCTTGCGATTCGAAGTCGTAGTTCTGCAACTCACGCACCATGCCAGCCAAATCGTCTGGCATCATGTCGAGGCGGAAATTTCTTTCCATTGCAGCATTGCGAGCAGTGTCTGCACGACGCTCATCGCCAGATGCCTCCGCTTCGCGCACCGCATTTTCTACCGCATGACGTTCTTCGTCGATGATGTCCTTGAGGGCTTCTGCGATTTCTGCATACACGCCGCCCAAGTCGCCGCTCTCTTCAATCTCTTTACGGCGCTGACGGATCTTCTCCATCATTTCTCGAATGCCTTCTATTCGATTTCCGTCTTTGTCGGTCATTCCCTCGCGCATTAATCGCCGAAGGGCCGCGTTCACGTCTCCGTGATACATGAGATCGTCGGTCATTTCGGCCATTAATTCGTCCGCATCCATGCTGAATCCGGTCTGGGTGCCGTCCCAACGTGAATAGGTGAACCTGGCGGTCATAACCGCAACTTACTTGCTCTAAGGTGGAAGTCAGCATGCGAGTACCAAGAACATTTGTATTCGTCGACATTTCGGGGTTCACCAACTTCACCACCGAGAACGGAGACGACGCCGCCGGCCGATTGTTGGCTGCTTGGCGCGCCGTCACACGCGATGTGGCAAGCGAGACTGGTGTCAGAATCGCCAAGTGGCTTGGTGACGGTTGCATGATTGTTGCGGTCGACCAGCGCGACGCTGTCACGTTCTCGCTTGAACTTCAAAAGAAGTCGGCGGTGCCTTGTGCACCTCTTGCCATTCGAATTGGCATGGCATCTGGTCTTGCGTTGTTGTTTGAAGGCGACGACTACATCGGAACCGCTGTCAACATGGCGGCGCGTTTGTGCGATGCAGCACATCCGTATGAAGTCATCATCCCGCTAGATCAAATTGAGAATCTTCCAGACGGTGTTGTTGCAGTTCCGCACGAACCACTTACCTTGCGCGGATTGAACGAAGCAATTCCTGTGGTCACATTGACCGGCGAAGCAACAAATCAGGCACGTAACGACACGGGCGAGTTATGGACTCGCTCCCCCTTCGTTATTTAGTTCCTAGACGCCGCGTGAGCGGTACGTGGCACGTGCACCAGACGCATCTTTGTTGAGACGGCGCGTGAGGTGCAGACCTTCCAACAAGAATTCCACAGCGCTTGCAACAACTGCAGGAGTGTTGTCACCACCCGTCACCACTGTGACAGGAGTTTGCAGAGATGGAATTTGTGCAACAAGAGCAATGAGATCTGCGCTTGGAATGTCTTCACCAACGTGGGCGATGGTGCCCTCTTCAAAGGCCTTCACCACTTCTGCCATGGAGACACCCGCAGTAATTTCCTTGTACACAGTGAGAACTGCCTGAGAGATGAGCTGTTGCAAAATCTGTGATTCGCGCCCTTCTTCCAACGACTCAATTTCCACTTTGCCGCCAGTGGATGCTGCGAGAGCATCCAGGTCGCTGACGCGTGGTGCCACGTTGCGCTCTCCTGCACGCAACGCACGGCGCACTGCGTTGGCACTCAGGATTTCGTAGTTACTCACAGAGAGACGCACCGACACACCGCTGCGCTGGTTGACGTGGCTACTGCTACGAGCCTGCTGTGAGAATGTAGCAATGATGTGCTCCATGAACTCGGGCATGGTGACAGTGACATCACCAATTGATGCAGGGCGAGCTTCTTGACGAATGATGGCAATCTCCGTGTCGACGTCCAACGGATAGTGCGTACGAATCTGGCTACCGAAACGGTCCTTTAGTGGGGTGATGATGCGGCCGCGGTTGGTGTAGTCCTCAGGGTTAGCTGATGCCACTAATAACACATCGATAGGAAGGCTGATTTTGTACCCGCGAATTTGCACGTCACGTTCCTCTAAGACGTTGAGCAAACCAACCTGAATGCGCTCACTGAGGTCGGGCAATTCGTTGATGGCGAAGATGCCGCGGTTGGTACGTGGAACCAGTCCGTAGTGAAGCGTGAGTTCGTCGCTGAGGTAACGACCTTCCGCCACCTTGATGGGGTCTACTTCACCAATGAGGTCCGAGATGGATGTGTCTGGCGTTGCAAGCTTTTCGCCGAAACGATCACTGCGATGCACCCATGCAATGGGCGTGTTGTCACCGTTTTCTGCAACGGCATTCTTTGCAGAGCGTGACACGGGGTTGTATGGATCGTCATTGATTTCAGAGCCAGCAACAATTGGCATCCATTCATCAAGGAGATTGGTGAGCGAGCGAATCATTCGCGTCTTTGCCTGGCCGCGCTCTCCAAGAAACACCACGTCGTGCCCGGCCAACATTGCGTTTTCAAGTTGCGGCATGACGGTGTCTTCGTACCCCATCACACCTTCAAACAGAGGCTTGCCTTCTGAGATGTTGCGCACAGCATTACGACGCAACTCTTCTTTCACGGGGAGTGATTGCCAACCAGAAGCGCGCAATGCGCCAAGTGTGGTGGGCAAGGAGGAAGGCACGTCTGGCGTAGTCATAGATGTGACAGTACCCGCCACTTCCCCCACTCTCACAGTGGAAGAAAACACAAATGGGGCGGGGACAAATGCCACCACCCCATTTTGCGAGTTATCTAGTACTTATGAACGTGCGAGGTCTTTGCGGTTAGCAAACTTTGCCTTGCGGTAGTCCTTGTGCATCAGTGCGATCACGTCGATGCTGATTTCCTTCGGACATGCAGCTTCACATTCGCCGTGGTTGGTGCAAGAACCGAAATACTCGTCCATGGTCTCCACCATCGTCTCAACGCGGCTGTAACGCTCTGCCTGGCCCTGTGGGAGGCGGTTGAGGTGTGCCACCTTGGCAGCGGTAAACAAGTTGGCTGCGCCGTTTGGACAGGCCGCCACGCATGCTCCGCAACCAATGCATTCCGCTGAGTCCATTGCAGCGTCTGCGATGGGCTTTGGAATGGGGATGAGGTTTGCATCTGGTGCACCACCGGTTTCAGCGGTGATGTAACCGCCAGATTCAATGATGCGGTCGAATGCAGAACGATCGACCATGAGGTCACGAATAAGCGGGAATGCAGATGCACGCCATGGCTCGATGGTGATGGAGTCGCCGTCTTTGTACTTACGCATGTGCAACTGGCATGTTGCAGTGCCGCGCTGTGGACCGTGCGCTTGTCCGTCAATCATCAACGAGCACGTACCGCAAATTCCTTCGCGACAGTCGTGGTCGAACACGATGGCTTCTTTTCCTTCGGTCACCAAACGATCATTCAAGATGTCCAACATCTCGAGGAATGATGCTTCATCGGTGATTTCAGGAATGACGTGAGTTTCGAAGTGTCCCTGCGCAGTTGGGCCAGCTTGGCGCCAGACCTTGAGCGTGATGTTCTTGATGGTGTTGCTCACTTGTAGCTCCTTGTTGCAAGGTGAACTTCTTCAAATTCGAGTTTCTCTACGTTGAGTTTTGGTGACATTGGATCGCCACCCCACTGCCATGCAGACACGTGGCAGTAGTTGTCATCGTCGCGAAGTGCTTCGCCTTCATCCGTTTGGTATTCAGCGCGGAAGTGACCGCCACAGCTTTCCTTACGGTCGAGTGCGTCCTTGCACATCAACATGCCCAACTGGAAGAAGTCGTCAACGCGACCGGCCTTTTCAAGTGTTTGGTTCATGCTTTCTCCGTTACCGGTGACACGAAGGTCTTTCTTGAATTCTTCGTACAGCGCTGGAATTTCCGACAATGCCTTCTCAAGACCTTGTTCGGTGCGCTCCATGCCGCAGTAATCCCAAATGATCTTTCCAAGCTCCCGGTGGAAGAAGTCTGGAGACTTGGTTCCGCCGATGGCGAGGTAACCAGCGAAGCGCTCTTGTGCTGCAACTTCTGCGGCCTTGAACTCTGGGTGATTGGTGCCCGGCACAGGCTTGTTGAGAAGCGGTGCCAAGTAGTTACCGATTGTGTATGGCAAAACGAAGTAACCGTCTGATAAACCTTGCATCAAGGCAGATGCGCCCAAACGGTTTGCACCGTGATCGGAGAAGTTTGCTTCACCAGCTGCGTACAAACCAGGAATGTTTGTCATGAGTTCGTAATCCACCCACAATCCGCCCATGGTGTAGTGCGATGCAGGGTAAATACGCATTGGTGTGTCGTATGGATTTTCGCCAGCAATGCGCTCGTACATCTCGAAGAGGTTTCCGTAACGCTCTTCCACAACATCGCGACCCAAACGCTTGATGGCATCGGAGAAGTCGAGATACACGCCGTTCTTCTTTGGACCAACGCCAAGACCCTTGTCCACGGCACGCTTTGCTGCACGTGACGAAATGTCTCGCGGTGCCAAGTTGCCAAATGATGGGTACAAACGCTCGAGGTAGTAGTCGCG
>JBMTEX010000078.1:0-7390 GCA_049433485.1 Ilumatobacteraceae bacterium
CGACGAGTGGTGGTTCTGGTGTGGGATCGGTGTCGTATTCGGTGGTGTCGGGTACGTGCAGCATTGTTGGTGCATTGTTGACTCCAGGCAACGCAGGATCGTCGTGCGTCATTAAGGCAACGAAGGCCACGGATACGAACTATTTGGAACGCTCTTCCGCGGATACAACCATCACAATCGCCAAGGCTGCTCAGTCTGTGTTGACGGTGTCGACTACTTCTGCAACGTATGGTGCGGTGTTGTCGTTGGCGACGAGTGGTGGTTCTGGTGTGGGATCGGTGTCGTATTCGGTGGTGTCGGGTACATGCAGTGTGTCTGGTTCATCTCTAACACCGGGTGATGCAGGATCGTCTTGTTCTGTCGTAGCAACCAAGGCCGGAGATGAAAATTACAACTCAGTCACTTCCTCGGCTACGTCTATCAGCACAGCTAAAGCTTCTCAGTCAACAATTTCCATCGCCACAACAACAACGGCGTACGGACAGGGGCTTGTTCTAGGAATCTTGGGCGGTTCCGGTTCTGGCGCTGTGTCGTATTCGGTGGTGTCAGGTACGTGCAGCATTGTTGGTGCACTGTTGTCCCCAGGCAATGCAGGATCATCATGTGTTATCAAGGCCACGAAAGCCACCGATACCAATTACCTCGAGCGTTCGTCTACTAACACCACAATTTCCATTACGAAGGCATCGCAAACGGGATTGTCGGTGACAAGTTCTGCATCATTCACAACTGGCGACTCTCTATCTCTTACTGCGACAGGTGGGCAATCCTCTGGTTCATTGTCCTGGTCGTTGAACTCGGGTATTTGTTCCTTGAGTGGATCAACGCTGACCGCTTCTCGTGGTGGAATCACATGCGTTGTTGAAGTGACGCGTGCCGGAGACTCCAACTACTACGCAGATTCGGTCACTCAAACAGTTGCTGTTGACAAAATCGTTCAAGTACTGACGTTCCGCTCCACGCCACCATCGTCTCCAGTTGTAGGCGGCACGTACACCGTGCAAGTTGATAGTGACGCATCACTCGCCGCGAATGTGGTGATTGCGAATCAGTCTTCGTCAGTGTGTTCTATCTCTGCTGGTGTGGTGACTTTTAATGCAGTTGGTGTTTGCTTGGTGTCTGCTTCACAATCCGGCAATGATGTGTATGCCGCAGCAGCTGCATCGCAATCAATCACTGTAGGAGTTGTTTCAACAACAACTGTTCCGCCAGCGCCAAGTAGCAGTGGATCCAATACAGATGTGTCAACAACAACGATTCCACAAAGTCAAGTTCCTGCTCCAGTAAGCACCACATCAACTACGTCGACTTCGACAACTACAACAACAACTACAACCACAACAACTCTGCCAGCAGATCCGGGCAGTCCTTACCTGGCAAATGGTGAGGCACCGACACTTGAAGCGGGAGAAGCAACTGCAGTGGTGCGCGGTCAAAAAGTCAAAGTTCTGACGAAGACCGAAAATGGACAGATGATCATGACCTTGCCAGGGAATGTCATTTTGCGGATTGGCACTACCAACTCTGCATCGGGAGAAGCGCAAGTTGGTGCGGATGGTGTGTTGCGAATGTATGGCAATACCGATCTAAGTGTTTCTGTTATTGGCTTTGTCCCCAAAACGACGTACACCGTATTTATGTTCTCTGACCCCGTCGAACTTGGACGCGGTGAAACATCTGCGAAGGGAACCGTTAATGAATTGGTTCTCGTGCCGAACGACGTTGAAGCAGGAGAGCACACGTTGCAGGTCAATGGCGTAGGTCCAGGCGATGAAGTGATATCTGTTTCGATGGGATTCGAAGTGATGGAGCGCCAGAGCAACACCCGCCTTGCAGTACTTGTGATCTCGCTGGCGATTGCCTTGGCGTTGTTAGGTGGTCGCCCCATCTTCAAGCGCCGTCGCGGTAGGGCGTAAGCGCTAGATGTCGCCTGTAACCTTGGAAGTCGCTTCAGGCTCCCATCGTCTAGAGGCCTAGGACACCACCCTCTCAAGGTGGCGGCACGGGTTCGAATCCCGTTGGGAGTGCCAATAGGTATCAGGTAGTTATCGCAGTACGCGTGGCAGGCTAGACACAATGCTTTCCTCGCTGCTCACCATCCCCGAAGCAATCCTTTTGGGAATTGTTGAAGGCATCACTGAATTTCTTCCTATCTCGTCCACTGGCCATCTCTTGGTTGTCGGGGATTTGATTGGGTTCGGAACTGGTGAGTCGCAGAGCGCCGCTGATGCTTATTCCATCGCCATTCAACTGGGCGCAATAGTTGCGGTGCTCTTTCTCTTTCGTCTCCGAGTTGCATCGCTGACCAAAGGATTGGTGGGGCGAGATTCTGTGGGGCGCGCTGTCTTGATTGCTCTCATGTTGTCGTTCCTACCTGCTGCAATTCTTGGTGTTCTCTTTGGTGATGAAATTAAAGACACGTTCTTTGGTCCAATTCCCATCACCATTGCATGGGCTGTGGGTGGTGTGTTGCTGCTGGTGTGGAAGCCCAACACCGCCGGGCACGACATTCATCAACTCACTGTGCGGTCTGCACTCGTCATTGGAGTTGCGCAATGTGTTGCCATGTGGCCCGGTGTGAGTAGAAGTCTTGCCACGTTGATTGCTGGCCTTGCAGTTGGTTTGTCATTGTCGGCCGCTGTGGAGTACTCGTTCCTTCTTGGTGTCATCACGTTGGCTGCAGCAACGGCCTTTGACCTCGTGAAATACGGCGACGAGATTGTGCAGCAATTTGGAATTCTGCGCCCGGTAACTGGAGGAGTAGTTGCATTCCTCACTGCGCTTGTTGCGGTGAAATGGATGGTGAACTACCTGGCTAATCGATCGCTGGCAATCTTTGGCTGGTATCGACTATTGATCGCCGCAGTAGCCACAATTTTCTTGGCGACAGGCGTTCTCTGATTACAAGTGTGGAATAACTTCCGCACCAATCAGTTCCATGTGTTCAAGATCGCTGAGGTCTAAGAACTGTAAGTACACGCGATGCGCACCATGTGAATCCCACATTGCGAGTTTTTCAACTGCTTCTGCAGGTGTGCCACAAATGCCATTCATTTTCAATTCGTCCACTTCACGACCAATTGCTGCGGCGCGTTTTGCAATCTCGGCATCATTTTTGCCAACACATACAACTTGAGCGGTTGAATACACCAAACTTTCTGGGTCGCGTCCGATGGTGGTGCATGCAGCGCGTACACGGTCGCACTGTTGCGTGAAACGGTCTGTGCTTTGGAATGGCAAGTTGAACTCTGCAGCAAATCGTGCCGCCAGCATTGGCGTGCGCTTTGGTCCGCCGCCGCCAACAATGATGGGTGGGGGAGATTGCACTGGTTTTGGTAACGCAGGCGAATCAACGAGAGTGAAGTGTTTTCCGCTAAATGAATAGTCAACGCCCGTGGGAGTGCCCCACAGGCCAGAAATGATTTCTAATTGTTCTTCCAGCACATTGAAACGTTCTCCCAATGGAAGAAATGGAATTCCGTACGAGGAATGTTCTACTTGGTACCACCCAGCACCAAGACCTAACTCCACTCGTCCGTTCGACATTTCGTCGACGTTGGCAACTGAGATGGCAAGGACTCCAGGAAGACGGAATGTTGCGGAGTTCACCAACGTTCCAAGACGAATGGTGTTGGTTTCGCGCGCTATTCCAGCAAGTGTGATCCACGCATCAGATGGGCCCGGAAGTCCAGAGAAATGGGTGCCCATTCGTTGGTAGTGATCACTCCGAAAAAATGCGTTGAATCCGCTACGTTCTGCGCATTGTGCAACGGAAAGAAGTTGTTGATAGCTGGCACCTTGTTGAGGTTCTGTAAAGACGCGTAGTTCCACGCACTCAACCTAACCGTTGGCAGGAACGGTGGTGGTGGTGGCAATTGTGGTGGTGGAGATGGGCTGGCCGTTGACCACCGCATCAAGCGCACGCCGGATGTGATTTCCAAGACGAATTCCACCATGAGCATTCATGTGGACGGCGTCCCCAGTGAACCAGTGCCTCTGTTTCATAGAAATAGTGGCCCAATCAAGAACATGGAACTTCAGTCTCTTCGCCTGAGTCTTCACCACTTTGTTGAATGCACGCGCTTTGATCTTGACGTTGCCATTCTCGCGATATGTGAGCCACATGAGTTGTGCGCCCTGACTAGACACCTCTGCATGGATACGACGAATTGATTTTTGAAGGTAAGTGGCACCCGTGTCGTTGTACCCCGTTGCCACGACCACAAAATCAAACTTCTTTCCACGGTGTTTGCGTAAGAGTTCAAGAGCACTCTTCTGAGCTACTTTTCCTTCAATGCAGCCTGCATCGACAAGTTTTTGACAGCCCCATACTTCAAGGGTCACGGCGTATGGCTTCTTCCACAGAGCTTTCATTGAAGTTGGAGACCACCGCAGCACTGAGGCCACGGAATCGCCGAGAATCAGTACTTTTATTTGACCTGCGTTGGCAGGGCCAGCAATAGACGACACGCACGCAGTCATTGCTAAGACACTTGCGATGAGGAGACGGTGAAACAATCGCGCCATATCACCGAGGCTATGTGCTGATGGTGAAGAGTGAGTGCATCACGATGCGGTGGGTAAGTGAATCCAATCGTGATGTGCAATCTGTAGTGGTTCCGGTAGACGAGATAAATGCCTACGGGGGAGTAACGGCAGACTCCTGCGCACGGCCACCGTGTGGACAGGGTGGGTGGCTACTTGTTGGGCGGTGCCGAACATGATGCATCGGTGAAGTGCTCGGGCAAATGGATTGTGCCGGCCCGCTGTGTAGGCCACTCCAATTCCTCGGGCTAGTTCGCTCATGTCCACGGTGAATCCAGTTGGTTCAGACAGCACTCCAGAGACCATGCGGCGATACAGCCATGTTGCCGTCGGCCCAAGCACGGGCAGCCAGAACATCTCAATGTAAGGGTCGTGGACGGGGAAGCCTTTCTCGTCAACGATGGGGTCTATCCACGGAACAATCGTGAGAGTTGCCGCGGTGGCTGAGTGACTTGATTGCATAATGCCTCTTTTCGTTTGGAGTCACGTCATGTGTACAAATCCGACAGAATGGAGACATATGTACGACACATATCCATCAGAGGATGATCTGAACCTTGCTGCGCAATGGTTGATGGACGCCAATCGCGTTGTTGCGTTCACCGGAGCTGGTATTTCAACAGACTCAGGTATTCCAGACTTTCGAGGACCAAATGGGCTGTGGGCCAAGAATCCACTCGCTGAGAAAACATCAACGTTGAGTTACTACTTGAATGATCCAGAGGTGCGAAAAGTTGCGTGGGCCGGACGAGAGAAAACATTTGACGGTTCTGCGACACCCAACGACGGCCATTTTGCATTAGTAGCAATGCAGCAGGCCGGAAAACTTGTCGCTGTTGTTACTCAAAATGTTGATGGCCTACATCAAGACTCTGGCATTCATGAACACAACGTGTTGGAAGTACACGGAACAATTAAGTACGGCCGTTGTTGGGGTTGCAACGATCGGCGACCAATGGGTGAATTCATTGCGCGCGTTCGAGCAGGTGACCCAGACCCTCATTGTGAGTTGTGCGGCGGAATTGTGAAAAGCGATGCCGTGTTGTTTGAACAATCGCTCCCTCAAGACGTGCTGCAGCGGTCGTTTACTGAAGCAGTGGAGTGCGATGTGCTGCTAGCAATCGGCACCACCTTGGGTGTTATCCCGGCCGCATACGTTGTCGACAGGGCACGGGATGCTGGCAAGAAAGTCATCATTGTGAACGGCGGCCCCACCGAGCGTGACCACTACGCCAATCTGATTCTGCAGGGCGACATCACTCGTATCCTCACCGACCTAGTGGCCCGTGCTGGATTCCCGACTTAGTTGGTAGGGTTTTGGTCATGGCAACGTTCCGTGACCTCCTCGCCGCCGCCAAGGCGGAAATCACCGAAATCGACACCGCCGAAGCGCAACAACGCATTCTGGCTGGCGGAGTACTAGTTCTCGATGTTCGGGAACCAGATGAGTATGAACAAGGTGCATTGCCAAATGTGTTGCACATTCCTCGCGGACACTTGGAAGCACAAATTGAAGGGCGCGCGACCGACCGTGACCAAGAGATCGTGGTCTATTGCGCTGGTGGTGTACGGAGTGCTTTTGCAGCGCGAACATTGCAAGAACTCGGATACACAAATGTGCTGTCCATGGCCGGTGGATTTGGCAAGTGGAAAGACGAAGGCCGCGAATGGCGTCAGCCCGTCACCCTGACACCAGATCAGCGCAACCGTTATCAGCGGCATTTGTTGTTACCTGAAGTTGGCGTTGAAGGTCAAGCAAAGTTGCTCGGCGCAAAGGTTCTCATGCTTGGTGCGGGCGGACTTGGTTCACCCGCTGCGTTGTATTTGGCAGCAGCAGGTGTAGGAACAATTGGCATTGTTGACATGGACGATGTCGATGCGTCGAACTTGCAGCGTCAAATTTTGCACAACATGGACCGCATTGGTGAGCGCAAGGTTGAATCTGCGCGCATGACCATTGCGAAGTTGAACCCCGATGTGAAAGTGAAGACGTACGACACGCGTTTAGATGCCAGCAACATCATGGACATCATGTCTGGATACGACGTTGTTGTCGACGGCGCAGACAACTTTCCCAGCCGCTATTTGTTGAACGATGCCAGCGTGAAATTGGGTATTCCCGTCGTTCATGGAAGCATCTTCCGTTTTGAAGGAATGGTGTCGGTGTTCCACCCCAAACTTGGACCTACCTATCGCGACATGGTGCCAGAGCCACCTCCAGCAGAACTAGCACCATCATGTGCAGAGGCAGGCGTGTTGGGTGTTCTGCCCGGAATCATCGGCTCTATCCAGGCTTTGGAAACCATCAAGATCATTCTTGAACTCGGCGACCCGCTGATCGGTCGCATTCTTAGCGTGGACACCACCGAGATGTCGTTCCGAGTGTTCAAGTTGCGTCCTGATCCCAAGAATCAGGTCACATACGAGAATCGCGATCGCATTGAAGTTCGAGACCTTGACGGTCTGTGTGCCCCGTGGATGAGTCACTAAACAACTAGCGTTTCACGGGTGACAGCATCCATCGTCGTAGTCGGTGCCGGGTTTTCCGGTGCAGTTGTTGCTCGGCAATTAGCTGAAGCAGGCATTGCTTCATGGGTGGTGGACGGACGCTCTCACGTTGCCGGCAACGCGCATACTCAGAGACGTTCTAATGGCGTGATGGTGCACGTGTACGGGCCGCATATCTTCCACACTGGTTTTCAGAACGTGTGGGAATACATCAATCGGTTTGGTGCGATGGAAACATATAACCACCGTGTGAAGGCAACGTCTGGTGGCAACGTGTATTCGTTGCCGGGGAATCTTCACACCATTAATCAATTCTTCGGATTGACGTTGTCTCCGA
>JBMTEX010000079.1:0-7334 GCA_049433485.1 Ilumatobacteraceae bacterium
CCCGCGCCACCACCTTTGCGCGCGCCTCTCCCAAGTACGAGCCCTTCTCAACAAACTGTGCGTCCCACACATCAAGCGTCATTTCAATGTCTTCGGTGAGGCGGCCGTTTGATTGCTTGAGCAACACGTTTCGTTGACGAATAATGCGATCTACCTCGGTACGCACAGAGTCATTACGTGTAGCTAGTGCTACAAGTGCGTCGTCCAACATGTCGCGGCGAGTCTCTGGCCCTTTATAAATAAGCTCTAGATCCGTTGGGGCAAAAACCGTAGTGCGAACGACGCCTAGCAGGTCTTTAACACGTGCCAGTTTTTGTTTGTTCACAAGAACGCGGTTGCGGCCGGCACGATTAATTTCGGCTTCCACCAGAATCTCTCGACCGTCGTCATGGACAATCTCTGCCCGAATGTAAGCAGTGTCTGCGCCGGTTCTCACTAATGCATCGTTTGCCACACCACGAAAACTTTGCAATGTTGATAAATAACTCATCGCTTCAGCGAGAGATGTTTTCCCTTGCGCGTTTTTACCAATGATTGCAGTGACGCCTTCGTTTAACTCAATGGTTGCGTGTCGATAAACACGAAAATCGGTGAGTTCAATACGGCGAATCACGTCACAGACGTTGTGGCATCAAGAGATACAAGTAGTCATCATTACCAACGGGCTTAATGATTGCTGGCTTATGCGGAACACTGGTGGAAATTGACACTTCTTCGCTTCCGCATGCATCGACACCATCGGCGAGGAACTCGGAGTTAAAGGCAACCGTGATGTCTTCGCCGGTGAACTTTGCATCCAGATCTTCAACACTTGTTGAACCATCAGTGAGTGTCACTGTGAGGCGAACGCCTTCGTTGCTCATACGCATACGCACCGGCGTCATTTCTGAAGCGAGAACACGACTACGACGCAAAGCTGCTAGAAGCTCTTCACGATTAATTGTTGCTTCGTTTGTGTTGTTCTTCGGAATGATGTTCATATATGGCGGATACTCAGCATTGATGAGTTTCGTGGCCAATGTCATCGTTTGCGACTGGAACGTTGCGTCGAAATCGTTAAAGCGAATAATGATTTCATCAGAGATGTCAAGCAAGCGCTGCAATTCCGCGAAAGCCTGCTTTGGAATTAAGAACGTGTCACTGGATAACCCGCTCGTTCCTGGAACGTCGCACATTGCTAAGCGATAACCGTCAGTTGCAACTAAACGAAGTCCTTGATCTGTGGATGTCATCATCACGGCCGACAAATGAAGCTTGTGTGTATCGCCGCTTGCTGCAAGAACCACTTGTTCAAGTGCGGCTTTCAAGACAGACGAAGACAACGTGACTGGTTCACCAGTTGGAGCAGGGGTGCGCGGAAATTCAATGGCGTTCATTGTGGGGATCGTGAACTGTGAACGTTGCGCCGTAATTGTTGCGTTATCACCAGCAAACTCAACGGTGATTTTTCCTGATGGCATGACTCGGATGATGTCGTTCAAGGTTCGAGCACTGACCAGTCCTTGGCCGTCTGTGTCACCAGCAACTGGGATGGTGAACTGCAGTGAAAGATCTTGACTGGTACTAGATGCCACCAACGTGTCGCCAGTGAGAATCATTTTGACTCCGGCTAGTGCTGGAGTGCCGGCGTTTTTCGATGTGGCAACTCGAGCAAGTGCTCCGAGTGACTCAGCGAGAATTCCTTGTTCGCTTTTGAACTTCATGCTCTGACCTTTGTGAACGTTTCCTCAGTGTAGGACGCTGCGATTACCGAAGCCGTGAGGATGTGTATGTGCTTAATGGTTGTAATAAGTGCTGTGGATTGTGGATGAAGGGTCTGCAGCCCTTGTGATTGTTGAAAATGCCATGTGTACGGTGATGTGTGGGTGTGCACATGTTGCACGAGTGGAATTTCGGAGCGTGTGGATGACGACGAAGTTGTCCCCTGTTGCCCACATGGTCCACACAGCATCGTCCCCACGAGATTCACAGCCCTATGAGTTCTTAATTCGGCCGATGATGTCGGTGACTTGGTCGAACGTAGCCTTGTCTTCGCGCATCATGCGCTGGGTCTTCTCAACGGCGTGGATCACGGTGGTGTGGTCGCGACCCCCGAAGAGACGGGCAATGGCCGGGTAGCTCAGTTCGGTCATGTCCCGGAAGACGTACATGGCGATCTGGCGCGCCGACACCAATGGGCGCTGGCGGGACTTACCCTTCAGGGCTTCCACTGAGAATCCCAGGTAACCGGCAATCTCCGTGAGCATTTCTTCGTCTGTGCGGTGCTTGGGAGCGGTTGCGGTGAGAAGGTCTGCCAATTGCTGCTCGGCCATCTGGACCGTGGCCGGCTCCCGTGTGAGGTTGGCATAGGCGGTGACTCGGATGAGTGCGCCCTCAAGCTCACGAATATTGGAGGTGATATTGCTTGCGATGAACTCCAAAACGTCGGCTGGCAAAGGGGTGTTGTCCCGCTCAGCCTTATTTCGCAAGATGGCCAGGCGGGTTTCTAGGTCTGGCGGCTGAATGTCTGTGATGAGGCCCCAGCGGAAACGTCCACGGAGGCGGTCTTCCAAGGTGGGGATGGCATCTGGCATGCGGTCAGACGAGATGACGATCTGTTTGTTTGCTCCGTGGAGGCTGTTGAAGGTGTGGAAAAACTCTTCCTGGAGACCCTCTTTTCCTTCCATGAATTGGATGTCGTCAATGAGCAAAACATCGACGTCTCGGTAGCGACGCTTGAACGCAGCAGTGGTGTTTGTACGAATGGCGTCGACGTATTCGTTCAAGAATGTTTCGGTAGATACGTACCGCACTTCATAGTGCGCGTAATGCGCATGCACGTACCAACCGATTGCTTGTAATAAGTGGGTCTTTCCAAGTCCAGCTGAACCGTAAATGAACAACGGGTTATACGAACGTGCTGGCGTTTCTGCGACACGCAGTGCGGCGGCAAGAGCGAACTGGTTTGACGCGCCCTTTACGAAGTTGTCGAAGGTGTAGCGGGGGTTCAGACCCACTGCATTTCCCTTGTTGTTATTGGTGTTTAGAGCTTCTTCGGGGGCAACGAGCGGCTCTGATGATGTGTAGGAATCTTCCACGAGTGCGACGTCAGAAATTTCAATGATGAGTTCGCGATCGCTTTCACCTATTTCGTCGAGAGCATCGATAACGAGAGGGCGATAACGAGTGACAATGCGATCACGAACATGAGCGTTCGGAACTTGCAAGAGAAGTGAATCGTCATCGCTTGCTGCAGCGACAACGTCATTGAAAGTGGAGTACCAAACACCTTCGGAGACTTGCGCTTTCAATAGTTGTGCAGTTGCATTCCACACTGCTTCGTGGTTACTCATCTTGTGCCTCCTCAAGCTTCGTCCACAACGAAATCCACAGGGTGTGGATGACGTTCCCCCTCCATCTGGGTGGGAATGTGACCGTAGTCAGACCCTGTGGATACTCCAAATTGAGAACAGGTGAGAGGGAACCCCGAGGCGATTCTTGGGTCCTGTGGATACTTCCCGACGCAACGTTGCCGTAGTGGCCCAGAAGGGCGTTAGCCTGTCGTTTGCTTTCGTCTCGTGCCGCTGGCACAGGAAAGCCACATAGACCGCAGTTCTCCATCCCGGAGCTTGTCCCATAGGAGGCGCCATGAAGCGCACCTTTCAACCAAACAATCGACGCAAAGCCCGCAAGCACGGCTTCCGTGCACGTATGAGCACCCGCGCAGGACGTGCGATCCTCAAGTCACGTCGCGCTAAGGGCCGTCACCGCCTCAGCGCTTGATCGGCCGCATTCAGAGCCGATCCGCCTTCCTTCAGGTACGCCAGAAGGGGGTCCATGTCCGCTCTGGCCCTTTGTCTTGCACCATGTTCCCTGACGCTTCTTTGCCCGTTCCCCAAGTTGGATATGCCTTGGGTCGTTCATATGGGTCTGCCGTGCGCCGTAATCGACTGCGGAGGCAACTTCGTGAATTAGTGAAAGTTCGCGAATCGGCCTTAGTTCCCGGCGTGTATGTCTTTGGCGCCTCGCCCCGAGCTGGCGGATACTCCTTTGAGGACTTGGGACGCCACGTTGATCAACTTCTCGTGAAGTGTGTGGAAGGTCGGCAGTCATGACCGCTACCCACGCATGTCAGCACACGGATCACACCGAGCTTTCCCGATTGCAGCGGGCCATGCTTCGCGCCATCCGCTTCTACCAAGTGGCGCGCGAAGGCCGCCCCTCCCCTTGTCGTTTTTGGCCGTCGTGCTCCCACTACGCCGTGGAAGCAATTGAAACCCACGGATCGGGTCGCGGGCTGTGGCTCACGATTCGCCGACTCTCTCGTTGTCGCCCCTTTGGTCCCTCAGGGGTCGACCCAGTTCCTGCGCCGAAAGGGCGCGTGTAAGAAAGGCTGACCTATGTTCAGAGCTGCCGCTTGGTTAATTGACACCTTCTACGGATGGGTACACAACTACGCCATCGCAATTGCCTTAGTGGCTCTTGCCATCATGGTTCTCATCGCCCCGCTCACCCTCAAGAGCACCAAGGGAATGCTGGAGATGCAACGCCTGCAGCCCGAGATGAAGAAACTGCAGAACCAGTACAAGGGCGATCGTCAGAAGCTCAACGAAGAGATGATGAAGCTCTACCAAGAGCACAAGGTGAACCCGTTGGCCTCTTGCTTGCCGTTGCTGGCACAGATGCCGGTCTTCATCATCATGTTCCGTGTTCTGCATGGGCTGACCTACGAAGTCACCCCTGGCTCCGGATTTGCGCCCAAGTACATTTCCCACACGTCTGAGCTTTTCCAATCACTGCAGGGCAAGAAGGAAATGTTGGCGTTTGGTCTGGACTTGGCGATTAGCCCAGCTAACGCAATGGGGGACGACATTGTCCGCGGAATTCCTTATGCGCTGTTGATTGTTGGTCTCGGCGGACTTTTCTTTATTCAGCAGCGCATGGTGGCCAGTCGTACGGCCAGCCCCACCATGTCTGCTGGCCAAGCCAAGGTGATGCAGTACTTGCCAGTGGCGTTTGCCTTGTTTCAGGTCTTTTTGCCAACTGGCCTCGTGGTGTACTACGGCACACAGGCAATATTTCGAATCATTCAGCAGGGCTACATCACGCGCCGTTTCTACGGCGAAGGTGGCCTTGGGCGCGAGGCACAAGCTGCTGGCGCTAAGGCTCGCGAGATTGGCGACGATGCTAAATCTGGCAAGCAGAAGAATGAACAATCGCAAGCACAGGCTCCTATTCAGAGCAAGCGTGTGACCCCAGGTAAGAACCGACCAACTCCAAGTGGTCGCCCGAACCGCCCCGTCCCACCCAGTAAGCGAAACAAGTAGTCGCGCATCCTGCGCACAGAATGAAATGAGGATCCCATGGAATGGGTAGAAACCACAGGAGACACACTCGAAGCAGCAAAAGAAGCAGCCCTTGATCAATTGGGTGTTGCTGAAGACGAAGCTGAATTCGAAGTCATCGAAGAGCCAAAGCAAGGCCTGTTTGGTCGTACACGCGGTGAAGCACGAGTTCGTGCACGCGTGAGGCCAAGCACCCCACGCGGCAAGACAGAGCGTCGTCCACGCCGTGACAAGGAAAAAAGCGGAGACCGCCGCGAGCCACGACAACGTAACGATCGCCAGCGCAGTGAGCGTCCAGAGCGCGAGCCACGCCCCCCACGCGAAAAGGTTGACGTAGACCCCGCAGTTGTTGGCCAAGCTGCATCTGAGTTCCTGTCCGGCCTTGTTGCCGCCTTTGGTACTAAGGGTGACGTTACGGTTCATCGTGAGGACGGCGAAATTGAAGTACGCGTAGACGGCACCGAGCTTGGCCTCATGGTGGGACCTGGCGGAGCAACGTTGTTGGCCATTCAAGACCTCACCCGTGTCGCTAGTCAGCGTCGCTTGGGAGACCAAGATTCCCGCTTGCGTATTGATATTGCTGGCTATCGCGAGCGCCGCCGCGAGGCACTCAGCCGCTTCGCCACCAAGGTGGCAGATGAAGTGAAGGAAACCGGTTCAGCCCGCATGCTCGAGCCAATGTCGTCAGCCGACCGCAAGATCGTTCACGACACCTTGGTGGAGTACGAAGGCGTCACCACTCGCAGCGAGGGTGAAGACCCACGCCGCCGCGTGGTTGTTGAACCTGCATAAAAGCAGCAATCTTTCAGTTATGGGCCCGCCGACAGGCGGGCCCTTTGCTGTACCCACTACATTTTCACCGTGGTTGCTCGCCGTACTGTTGCTGAGATTTTGGAATCCGCCCAGCGTGTTGGCACCCTGGGCGACCGCCCCATTCCCGAAGTGATCGAGCATGCACGCCACTTTGTGGAGGCGCTTACCAGCATCACCGGTCGCATCATCGACATTGGTACTGGCGCTGGAGTCCCCGGACTGGTGATTGCAGACGACCGACCCGACCTAGAAGTTGTCCTTGCCGACAGGCGTGCCACCCGCATGGACGCACTGAGGCTGGGAGTGGCTGCGCTCGGATGGGGAGATCGGGTCTCTGTGGTCACCGCCGATATCGCAGACCTTGGCCGAGACCCCGAACACGCTGGCAAGTACGACGCAGTGGTGTGTCGAGGGTTCGGCCCACCGGAGTCCACCGCCCCCCTCGCCAGGACCCTCCTAAAAAACGGAGGGTCACTTATTGTGTCCGAACCCCCCTCCCCAGACCCCTCTCGATGGTCCGAAACACTCCTTCGAGAGAGTCGTTTTAGGGCCCCCGAATACCGCAAAGGCGTGGTAGTTCTGGTCGCAAACCCTTAATTTCAAGGCTTCCGGATTGTTTCACGTGAAACATGGACAGGTTTCAAAACCTTCAGATGTTTCACGTGAAACATTGAAACCCATTGCCGTTTGATCGGATTGTTTCACGTGAAACACCCCATGCCATCCACCAGTTTTCCACAGGCTGCCTCTATGCTTGCCGTGTCCACCCTTGACGAATTTCCGTAGGAGCGATGTTCACATGAGCAACTCAGACACCATTGTCCTCGCCATCTCCCTGCAGAAGGGTGGCGTGGGCAAGACCACCACAGCGATCAATCTCGGGGCCGCTTTGGCTGAATTGGGTTTCCGCACCCTCATTATTGACCTTGATCCGCAGGGCAACGCCTCGTCCGGTCTTGGTGTCAACATTCCCGAAGATGCCCCCACCATTGCCGAGGTACTTCGCCGCGAAGAGACCCTTGAGGCCATTGTGGAGCCCACCGCAGAGAAGAACCTCTTTGTGGCACCTGCGCCAAAGGGACAACAGTTGGCTGAGGTGGAAGCGCAGTTGGTGGCGGAGATGTTCCCTCAGCCCCGTCTGAAAGACGCAATTGACGCCTGTCGCGACGACTGGGATTACATTTTGATGGACTGCCC
>JBMTEX010000080.1:0-7260 GCA_049433485.1 Ilumatobacteraceae bacterium
AATCCAGGAGCAATTCCTGCCGAGTATCCGAATCGATTCGGTAACCCAACAAGTGATTCATTAATGCGAGGGAACTCTTGTGGTCTGTCATCAAGAACTTCTTCGGTGGCGCGTCCGGTTGCTGGATCCAGAATCCAACGCACCAATGTGGGCGGACCTTCGCTTGGTCCGCGACGCTCGCGATCAAACATTTTTGGATGGCGCGCTGCATCTAAAACAACGCGACCATCAGGAAGGTCATACGAATTCATGGGGTGGAAGATGTAACACGGATTAATAGATATCCACGAGATGTCATCGGCAGTTCCATTGCGTGGCAACAGACCAATTCGCGGTTCATAGCTGTTGTCCCAGTAGTACGGAAGGCTTGCACCGTTCATCGCAGCGTCAATATTGAAAATACAGGGAAGATCGAACACCAAGATGTACTTCTCCGTGATGGAGGTGTCGTGAATCATGGGGCCACCAGGAAGTGGAATATCAACTGTGTGGGACACGTTGCCTGTTGGGTCTACTTTCACGTATTGCACTTGATTGCCCCAGCCCCACCAATAGGTCATGACATGCAATTCATTAGTACGTGCATCTCGTTTCGGATGTGCTGAAAAGGCCATGGGAAGTGTGCCATTGAGATTTGAGATGCGAACAGTGTCGAGTTCAAAATTCAACTCAACAGGTGGCGAACCTGCTTCAACAATTGCAAAGGTTTTACCTGCATGTTGGATCACGTTTGTGTTTGCGGCAAACGTGTTGTGGTCTGCGGGCCAATCGGATAGGGGAGCCTCTTCGCCCATGCGCGCTGCGAGTTTCGCATCGCGTACCCAACGATTGCGATACCACTCTGCTTTGCCTTCACGAATGCGAATGCCGTGCACCATTCCATCGCCGGTGAACCAGTGATACTTCTCTTCGTTGATTGGGCCAAACGGGTTTGGTCCATTGCGCACATAGCGGCCATCTAGTTGTGGCGGAATAGTTCCAGTTACTCGCAAATTTGTTTCTGTGACCTCTTCAAAAACTGGTGCCAAGTTTCCAGAGAGAAATGGATTTGGGCTTGTTTTCATTGCTTGCTCCATGTGGTGAGTTGTGAGACTTTGTTGATGAGTTCGTCGAGGTTTGTCTCGGGCGGAAGTTTGTCGAGAAGCGGACTGTCAATGATGAGAGTTGCCAAACCGTGTGCCTGTGCCCATAACGCAATAGGCAAAGTCATTGCATCTGCCGGATCTCGTTCTGGGTCAACTGCTTCTGCCAAGTCGAGAAGACAGAGAAAAGCTTCATCTGCTGCACTCATGGTGTCTTCATGAGTGTGAATACCGCAGATATCTGAACGGAACATCACGCGGTAGTGACCTTTGTGAGCTATTGCGAATGACACGTATGCACGTAAACAATTCGCCGCGATGTTTCCAGGTATGTCCAATGCACGACGAAATTCTTCGGTAAAGCTTCGAAAGCCCTCTTGAGAAATGGCCGCAAAAATTCCGGCCCGGTCACCGAAGTAGTGGTACGGGGCTTGGTGGCTGACGCCCGCACGTCTGGCAACCTCGCGCATCGACACGGCTTCTGCGCCCTCTGTGGCAATGATGTCCAGAGCTCCGTCTAGAACGGCGCGCCGAACGTCCACGCTTGCCTCTGGGGTAACAGGAGTGGAACGTTGACGCGCCATATATAGAGGACTGTACAAGACATCTTGACATTGTCAAGCAGTTTTGTTAGACAGTGTCAAGTATGAATTCCACGGTTACTTCCGGTCCCTCCGAACAGGTCTACGCCCGACGCTGGCTCATTTTGGCCATTCTCAGCGTCAGCGTTTTTCTGGTGGTTGTCGACAACCTCATCATCAACGTGGCCCTGCCCACATTGCAGAGAGAATTAAATGCCTCCACTACATCACTGCAGTGGATTGTTGACTCGTATGCACTGGTCTTTGCTGGTTTGTTGTTGGCTGGTGGTGGCATTGGAGATCGCTACGGCCGTAAACCCGTATTGCAAATTGGCCTGGTGTTGTTTGCCATTTGCAGCGGTCTCGCTGCATTCACAGATTCCTCGGGCGCACTGATTTTCTGGCGTGGCGCTATGGGTATTGGTGCAGCACTTGTGTTCCCTGCAACTCTTGCCATCATCACCAACATCTTCATTGATCCCATTGAGCGTGCAAAAGCAATTGGTCTGTGGTCGGCGGTGTCTGGCATGGCGGTTGCTTTTGGACCAGTTGCTGGTGGATTCATGTTGGAGCATTTCTGGTGGGGTTCTGTTTTCCTCATCAACATTCCCATCGTTGCCATCGCGTTGCTGATTGGTGCACGCATCATTCCGAATTCAAAAAACGACAATGCTCATTCACTAGACAAGACAGGTTTCTTGTTGTCGGTCATTGCAATTTCTGCATTGGTGTTCACCGTTATTGAATCGCCGCACTGGGGATGGGGAAGCCTTGCATCAAATGCTGGTTTCGTCATTGCGGCACTCGCGTTGATTCTCTTCGTTCGTGTGGAGATGTCAAAAAATGAACCACTACTTGAAGTGGCCTTTTTCAAGAGTGCTCGTTTTAGTGCGGCGACGGGAAGTATTGGAATCGCATTCTTTTGTCTCTTCGGATTCACGTTCCTGGTCACGCAATACTTCCAATTTGTTCGTGGATATGACACGTTGAGTGCTGGTATTCACACCATTCCGTTTGCAGTTGGCGCCGGTGTCACTGCACCATTTGCTGCGCGCGCCGCTTTGAAGTTTGGAACCAAGCGAGTGGTCGCTCTGGGACTTTTCAACATGAGCGTTGGATTCATTGTTGCGTCGCGAATGGATGCAAATAGTTCGTATTGGGGTCACGTCATCATTGGCATGTTGTTGATGGCGAACGGACTGTCACTTGTGACGTCGCCAGCCACGGAATCGGTGATGGGATCATTGCCGCGAGAAAAAGCTGGCGTTGGTTCCGCAGTGAACGACATCTCACGTGAAGTAGGTGGAACACTTGGTGTTGCAGTGGTGGGCTCGGTGTTCGTCAGTCTCTATACGCCCAAGTTGATGGAACGATTCACTGCACTTCCTGGCCTAGTAGACGCATTACCGGCAGGTGCATACGAGGCTGCGCAAGATTCAGTGGGAGCTGCGTACTTTGTGGCCCAACAGTCGCCAACAAGCGCTCAATCTGCAGTGTTGAGGGCAGTGAGTGATTCGTTCATGCACGGCTTTTCCACCGCATGTTTGGTGACAGCAGGAATGGCGTTTGTGGGGTCACTTTTTGCGCTCAAATTCCTGCCTGCTCGGGCTGATGCTCCGCAGGTTTAACTAATTCTTTAATCCGCGAAACAAAAGGAATTAGGCCCACAAGTACGATGAAGAGGTGACCCAGAACATCTCTACTCAAGTGCTTGCAGGCGGACCTGCTCGTGATGCGGTCTTGAGCACTGTGGCGTCACGTTTGGTAGCTGCCGGGTCGCCACACGTGGTGCTGGCCACCGTTCTTGTGGGAGACGATGGTCCGAGTCAGAAATATGTGGCGAGCAAGCATCGCACGGCTCATGACATTGGTATTTCATCAGTCCATGTGGAGCTTCCCGCCACCGCCACACAAGCAGATGTGGAAGCGCGCGTGGCCGAACTAGTCGCAGATTCCTCAGTTCATGGAATCTTGGTGCAGTTGCCATTGCCGAATCATTTGAACGCCGATGCGGTACTTGATTTGTTGCCGCCCGAGAAAGACGTTGACGGACTCACCAGTGCATCTATGGGCAGACTCATGCGCGGCCTTCCCGGGCACATTGGTTGCACTCCATTAGGAGTTCTTCGTTTGTTACAGCACTACAACATTCCCACCGCGGGAAAGCATGCAGTGGTGTTGGGTCGGTCAACATTGGTGGGGTTGCCACTTTCGGTTCTTCTTGCGCGAAAGGGAATTGATTGCACGGTCACGTTGGCGCATTCACGTTCGCAGAACCTTGAAGAGCTGTGTCGTTCAGCTGACATTCTTATTTCGGCAACGGGCGTTGCTTCCTCAATCACTGCAGAACATGTCCTACCGGGCACGGTGGTGATTGATGTTGGCATCTCTCGCACCGATGCTGGACTTGTTGGAGATGTCGACAGCGCATCGGTGACCGGAGTTGCTGGAGCTCTCACTCCAATGCCTGGTGGAACAGGTCTGATGACGGTTGCTTGTCTCATGGAGAACACCGTGAATGCCGCGGTAATGCAAGGCGTGGATATTCCATGAAGCGGTTCGTGGTTGCTGCACTATTGGTGTCATCGTGTGTGGTCGCTAGTGGTGGTTCGTCAGTTGTCCGCACAGAAGACGTCTTTGCTGAACCAGTGGTTCGAAAAGCGGTGACTACCTCGCCTCAAGTATCGGGGCCCGGCAATACGGTGCCATGGGGTCTTGATCGCATCGATCAACGCACTGCAGTCAATTCGAATCGCTCATACAGTTTCGAAACCAATGGAACGGGAGTGAATATTTACATCCTTGACTCTGGGGTCGACGGAGATCATCCTGATTTCGGGTCCAGAGTGGTGAACGGTTGGAGTTATCGCTCAAGTACCACTGCGCTCACCAGTTATAAAAATGCTCTGATTGATTATGCGCAAGATCCACAAACTGGAATTGAACCGTGCACGTATGACCCTGAGAATCACGCGATTGACCCCGCGACATTCGATGCTCCCGCACAGCGAGATCTTTCAGATTTTGGACGAACTGATAATGATGGACATGGCACTCATGTGGCAGGAATCGCCGCCGGCGATTCGGTAGGAGTTGCAAAGAACGCCACCATTATTCCTGTTCGAACTCTTGATTCATGTGGCAATGGAACACTTACGATGATTCGAGAAGCGCTTACTTGGATTCTTAATGATCACGATTCAAATGAGAGAGCTGTGCTGAACTTGAGCCTGGGATTTGGTAGCCAAATTCAGGAAGTTGATAACGCAATTATTGCGCTTTTGAACGAGGGCATCGTCGTCACAGCAGCTGCCGGCAATTCAGCTATCTCGGCATGTAATTCCACACCTGCGTCAACACCTGGAACTATTTCTGTTGCCTCCTCAACCATTCTTGATATCGAAAGCAGTTTCACAAATTATGGCGACTGTGTTGATCTCTTTTCGCCTGGTTCATCAATCCCCTCAACGTATCCATATTTTCGTGGAACATCGGATACGTACGTAAGTTTGTCTGGTACATCAATGGCATCACCATTTGTTGCAGGCGCGGTTGCCCGGTACTTGCAGACACTCAGTGTTGTCCCCACGAGTTCATCAACTGGTATGCAAGCAGCATGGACCTGGCTCAGTACAAACGCCACCGCCGGTCAAATCTCGTATTTCAATGCCAACCGATTATCGCAATCGCCAAACCGTTTGTTGTACGCGCCGCCTGGGATTCCAGCGCAGGTTTCTCAATTGAGCGCGACAGCGGCCGATGCAAGTGTCACGGTGTCATGGTCAGGAAATGTTCCTGGGATCACGTACACGGCAACTGCTACTCCCGGTGGTGCAACGTGCACCACCGTCGGCGGAGCTTCGTGTTCAATCACCGGTCTCTCAAACGGGGTGACTTATTCCATCTCTGTTAGTGGAGCAAATAGCGACGGTGTTGGCCCAAGCGCTACAACGACAGCGACTCCTGTTGCGCCGCCACCAGTGACCACAGCGCCGCCACCAGTGACCACAGTGCCCCCTAGCGCTCCAGAGGTTGCATCGACAACCTCACAAAATAAATCAGTCCTTGTTCGTTGGTCATCTGTGTCTCTGGTAGATGCAAGTTATGTGGTCACAACATCGCCCCAGTCGATTGGTTGTGTCACAAGTAGTACTTCATGCGTCGTACCGGGCTTAAAGAATGGCGTGCGGTATACATTCTCCATCTTCACTTCGGTCGGCTTCGAAATTCAATCGGCTACACCTCGAACCGTTGTTGCCATACCTGGTTTCACAGTCCGTCGATCGACGATGACTCGAGGTACCAGAATTCGTCTGACGTCTTTTCTCACTACGCCGTCACGGGGTAAGAAGACGTGGCGCGAATCGGGCCCGTGCTATATCTCAAATGGTCGTCTCGTCGCTCCAAAACGAAAAACAACATGTGTGTTACGGCTCACTGTCGCAAAGTATCGCTCGTATCCAAAGATGACCACCACGTTGAAAGTCACAGTCAAGTGATTCGTCGCTACGGCAGCAAAGTAGATACCCTTGGGGGTATGAAGAAACTGTTGAGTTCTCTTGGTGTTGTTGGAATTTTGGTGATGGGAGCTAGTTCGTGCTCATCGTCTGATTCCGCACAGGCGTCCGACACCACTGTGATTGATGTTCAATTGACCCCTGCGGCCAAAGTGATCGATGTCCGTACAGCGAGTGAATTCGCAGAGGGTCACGTGCGCGGGGCTCGCAATCTCGACATTCAAAATGGCGATTTCGAAAAAGCTCTAGCTGACCTAGATAAAGAGGCCACATATTCGGTGTATTGCCGTAGTGGCAATCGTTCGGCCGCCGCGGTGGAACTCATGCGGAATGCCGGCTTCAAAAATGTGGTTGACCTTGGAGCAGTGGAAGAAGCAGCTCAGGCATTAGCCCTCCCCATCGTGCAGAACTAAAGAAGAAACGGATACTCCATGGCAACGCTCACACTCACTGAACAGAATTTCGAAGAAACAGTTCTGGCCGAAGGAATCACCATTGTCGACTTCTGGGCCGACTGGTGTGGCCCATGCAAAATGTTTGCTCCAGTATTCGAGCAGTCATCTGAGGCACACCCCACCGTGCGTTTCGGCAAAGTAGACACCGAAGCAGAACAGGGTTTGGCTGCGGCGCTGCAGATTCGCTCTATCCCCACCATCATGATCTTCCGTGACGGCGTGTTGTTGTTCAACCAGGCGGGGGCATTGCCCGCTCATTCGTTGGAAGAAATTGTGACCGCTGCGCAAAACATCGACATGGAAGAAGTTCGTCGCGAAATTGCCGCCGCCGAAGCTGCTGACAACAACCAATAATTTTCCTACACTCACCCCGTGGGTTTGTCCGGGGGGATCATTTCACGAACCAAGTTGTGCGTGGCCATGGTGGTAGCGGCACTGTTATGCGTACCCGTTGCTGCGCGCGTCCGCGGTGTTTCTATCTCTAGCAGTCCCGCACGGGGGCGTATTGCTGCGGGTACATCGCATACATGTGCCATTGCCAGCGATGATGTGGTGTGGTGTTGGGGAGACAATGGATACGGACAATTAGGTTCTAGTGCTCACGCCACATTGCCTAGTGGTCAGG
>JBMTEX010000081.1:0-6664 GCA_049433485.1 Ilumatobacteraceae bacterium
GAGCCGCGACCAATACCACTGGCACTCCCGTGAAGTACTGCACATAACCAATGCCCGCTTGGGAGACGGCCACGAAAGCAATGGACGTCAGTGAGTCTCGGTAATCGGAGTCATTGATTCGTCGCGACTTCAGCAACAAATACGTCAGTAGCGCAACGGTAGTGATCACCGAAACGCTATGGACGCGCACAACATTCACGAGTTGAAATCCAAAGCGCACTGCATCTTCACCACCAGCGTGCGGGCCAGTTGCTGTAACCACCGTTCCGGTCACAATCGCAATTGTTGCGCACAAAAGAAGAATGAGATGAGGCTTTACCACTTGGGTTGGAATACGACGAAACCATTCTTCTGAGTGATGAACTGCCGCCCTGCGGTACAGAAGTAAAGCGCACGCAATGAGAACTAGCGACACCAAGAAATGGGCCATGTTGGCGTAGGGGTTGAGTCCGGTGAGAACAACAATCCCACCAATCACAATTTGGGCCAGAACACCAACAACGAGACTCCATGCCAGAAGAATCAAATCTCGGCGCTGAGGTCTTCTGACATGAGCCAAGAGAACAGCAGAGATGACGCTTGCTGAGACCACTCCAGTGAACAAACGATTCGCCTGTTCAATAAATGTGTGTCCAGTGGAGACGTCTACAAAGCGTTCCTCATTGCATCGAGGCCAGTCGCTGCAGCCGAGTCCAGAACCAGTCAGGCGAACCATGGCGCCGGTGAAGACGATGACGCACAAGCTTCCTAACGCCGCTCCGCAAACGACGCGAAAAGTTCGTTCAGACACTTGAGCCACGCTCCGACTGTAGAGCGAAGTGGCTAGGTATGCCCACTTTCCACCAGCCCGACAAAAGTGGCTACGGTCACAGTCATGATCACATCATTCGATGACTACCCAATTCATCAGACATGGCAACCAATTGCCCACACTGAGTCGGGCGACCCCGGTCACTACGACCGTTATTTTTTCAATGGCTACACCAGGGACGGGTCGCTCTTTTTTGCGTTAGCGATGGGACTGTATCCAAATAGACATGTGATGGATGCTGCATTTAGCGTTGTGATTAATGGCGAGCAAATAAATCTGCGAGCGTCCGCACGCGCTCACAATGATCGATTGAAGTGCACAACAGTGGGACCCATCTCCGTGGAGATTGTGGAACCACTCGTCAAACATCGAGTGACATTGTCTTCCCCAGAGCACGGTATTACAGGTTCTATTCAATTCACAGCGTCTTCCTTGCCATATGAAGAAGCGCCGTTCTTAACAATGTCAGGCAATCGAAAGACCATGCACTACACCCGTCTCACTCAACTTGGTTCGTGGAGCGGCAATTTAGAAGTGGACGGTCAACGCATCAACATTTCATCCTCGGATTGTGTGGGGTCTCGAGACCGCTCTTGGGGAATTCGAAATGTTGGAGAGCGCGTGCAATTGGGTGCGCCCGTCCACGCAGTACCACAGTTCTATTGGCTGTGGGCTCCAGTGTGCTTTGACACATTTGGAACTGTCTTTGATGTGAACGAATACGCAGACGGCGAACGATGGCACCAATCTGGTGCGCGACTTGTCGGCAGAGACACCATTCAGCATGCACATTCGGTGACGTACGACTTTGGATGGGAACAGGGAACTCGTCGAGCCGAGAATTTCTCGTTGACCTACGAATTCGCACATACGTCCATGCAGCTTTCCTTCACACCACTCCTTCACTTTCAAATGTCAGGACTCGGGTATCTCCATCCGGAATGGGGTCACGGCTTTTGGAAAGGTGAATTGGAAGTCACCAGTGATCGATTCACGCTTCCAGTTCCGGACCCATTGGCACCGCATTTCCTCCATGTGCAAACCCTGAGCAATGTCTCCTGCGTGATGTCGGATGGTTCGACGCATCAAGGAATCGGAGTTCTTGAAACCCTTGTCATCGGTCAACATGAACCATCTGGATTTCAAGGAATGATTGACGGCTACGCACCCCGCTAGGCCAAAGAGAGCCTGACGCCGCCCATTGAGGGCGGACCAACCCCCACTTGAGGCCGCTCTAAGCCCAGATTTCATCACTATTTGTGGCTACATGCCCACTGCAACCACGGAAAGTGGTTAATAGAACATTTTCCGTGAGAAATTTCTCAAGTTCTGCCAAACCCTGCCGATCCCTTAACCGGATCAACAAGGGAGCAGACAGATGTCTAACAACCGCTTACAACTCACACGTCGAATTGCAGCAACTGCACTTGCTATCAGCTTTGGCTTCATGGCCATCCCTGGCGTCGCCCAGGCATCCACAGGAAACCTGGTGTCCGTCGCTACTCCAGCGGCCAAGACAGCTCCTGGTCAACCGAAGTTCGGTGAGCGCGGACCGCACGTTGTAGCTGTTCAGAAAGCAATCATGCGCAATGGTTTCACCTTGAAGGGTGGAGCGACGGGTGTATTCGACAAGCGCACACGTGCGGCTTTGAAAACATTTCAAAAGGTCGTCGGACTGAAGGTGACCGGAGTCGTTGATGCTGCCACTGCGAAGGTGTTGAAAGTTGCTACTCCATCGACAACGACACAAGCCCCAACCACTACTGCTGCTCCCGCTACAACCGTTGCTCCGACGACCACGGTTCCAGCAGTGACCTACCCATTGACTGTCGCATCCCTTCCAGTACGAGGCAATCGTGGCAACGCCGTGATTGTTCTTCAGAACGCGCTGAAGAACGCAGGCATCACAGTTCGAGGCGGAATTGACGGAATGTTTGGTTCTGGAACAGCTGCCACCATTCAAGATTTCCAGAAGGCAAAGGGTCTTCCGATGAATGGTTTGCTGGACACATCCACAGCAGTTGCTCTTGGATTGATTGCGCCTCCAGCACCAGTTGCCGTTCCTGAGCCAGTCGCAACACCAGTTGCTGCGACAACACCAACCGCAACAATCACAAAACTGCCTGTACGCGGAAATCGCGGAAATAACGTCATGATTGTTCAACAAGCACTGGTTGCTTCCGGCGTTACCGTGAAAGGTGGAGTTGACGGCATCTTTGGAGGTGCAACATCCGCAGCAATCAAGACCTTTCAAACTGCTAGGGGCATTAACCCAACCGGCAAGTTAGATCAGCGCACTGCCATCGCATTGGGAGTAGTTGCTGCACCTGCAGTACAGATTTCTGTCTTTCCTGTTCAGGGCCCTTGTTCTTTTGAGAACACTTGGCACGCCCCACGTGGTGGCGGCCGTTTGCATCTTGGTGTTGACATTATTGCCAAAGAAGGAAACTTGATCTATGCAGTAGCTGATGGAACCATCACCAAGGTCTACAGCACGGCAACTGACAAGCTTGCTGGAAACGGCGTCCGTCTCACCACCGCTGACGGAACATACTTCTTCTACGGTCACTTCAAGTCCGTTGCAGAGGGAATCACCGTCGGGACCAAGGTCACTGCTGGCCAAGTGATTGGTTACAACGGTAAGACTGGCGGCACCAATACCCCACACCTTCACTTCGAAGTGCACCCACGTGGTGGCGATGCCATCGACCCAACGTCAATTGTTGCAGCGGTTGACGCATGCAATGTGACGGCACCACGTTCCTAATTAGATAAACCACAACACAATCTCTTCCGGTTCGCCTGTGATCCAGGGCGAACCGGAAGTTTGCGTTTACGGCTTTATTTCGTAGAAGGCGTTGATGTTGTGCTCAACATCTAAACGCTTGAACTGGCTGAATCCAGCAGCCCGGGCCATGTCTTCAGCTTTTTCACCTGACAGACCCAATGTTCCGAGTCCCTCTCCATCTGGAGTGGACATTGCAGAGGACATGCAACTCAACACGCTGATGCCATACAGCAGGGATGCCATTGGATTCTTTGTGACGTTCAGCTCTAGCGAGTCGTGGGCCTTTATGTCAACGAGCAACCACGTTCCATCGTCGTGGAGAGATTGACGAATGGTTCTCATCATCTCGGTGGGATGCGTCATGTCGTGGATGCAGTCAAATGTGCAGATGAGATCAAACTTTCCATTCATTGGCTCTTCGCGCGGATCCGCAAAGGACACATTTGATAATCCTTCATCCTTCAGGCGTTCATCGGCACGCTGAAGTGCATAACGAGAAATGTCATAACCGACAAATTCGGAGTTAGGAAACGTCTTCCCCAAGAGAATTGCCAATCCACCAGCACCACAGCCAATATCGGCCACCCGAATTCCACTTTCAAGTTTGTGTTTCATGCCTTCAAGCGCAGGGATAACTCGCGGAATGAGGAAGTTCTGGTTCCATGGTTCGAAACTGCGTTCAATACCAACAGCACCTTCGGGGCCATGCGAGTCGTAGTCGTGACCGAGGCCCGTTCGAAATGATTCAGGCATCTGGTTCAGGGCTCCCATGGTTTGAGGCAGGCGATGAAACATGCCCATCCCGTACGCAGGGTGTGATGGTGAAGCCAACACCAGTTTTGCCTCAGGAGAAAGAAAGAACTCTGGAGTCGGCGCGGACAAGTTCTTACACGACACGATGTTGGCGGCGACTTGATTGTGAAGCCATTCGCGAACCCATCGTTCGTGAAGTTCTGTTTTTGCTGCGAGCGAATGAGATGTCTCGCCGTGTTCACTGTCTGCCAAGGCTGTGTACAGACCGAGACGATCTCCCAGATGAATCATTCCGGAGGTAACGGCACCTTCTAGTTTCGAAAAGACGATGAAGGAGAACATCTTGAGGGCATCAGGATTGATGTTGGTGGGCTGGCTCATGGCACCACCTTATGCTCCACTGGGCGACGGAGAACTCACTCAGTAGGTTCGCATATGGTCTGGAAGATGATCATTTCCAGACAATGTCTTGAGACCGAAAGTAATTCCGTCCCCTAACTTCAGAGCTGAAATCACATTGATGGTGGCATGACCAATGACGAATCGCTCCCACTCCCATGGAGTGGGCTGCAGGCCCAACATGTGGCAAATAGCAACACTTCCAGTACCCGCATGACAGATGAGGACGATTTTCTTCCCGTGTTGATACGTGTCGGATTCAACCCATACAGGTAGAGAATTATCGGTACGGCGCAGGCCTTGCTCCTCCAAGAAGCGCGCGGTTCCGTCGTTGATGCGACTGACGAAGTCGGAGACATTCTCTCCCCCATCTAGACCCAGCCAACGTTCATGAGAGTGCTTCTGCTTTTCTGCCTTCCACGCTTCTTGTGCTCGCTCTTCTGGAGTGCCATGCCACATGGGGTCACGAATTTCTTCCAACCAATCTGCGATGACTTCTTGTTTCTGTAGTACCTGAAGAACTGGTGCTGCCGTTTGTTTTGCGCGCAGAAGAGGAGACACAAAAACTTCATCAAATGATGAATCACGCAAGGACTCTGCAAGTAGCTGAGATTGTTCAAAACCTAAAGACGTCAGTGGTGGGTTCACTACATTAAGACCGTCTTTCACCCACTCTGGCTGTGCGTGTCGAATGATGATGATTTCCATTTGTTATTCCACCGGAACCTTGAAATTGATTGAACACGCATCAAAGGCTTTTTGAAATTGACCCTGGTACTGAGCCAAGTTTGCGTTAGCCCCACTGACATCCACAATGTTCGACAACTGTTCTCCCAAACACACCAAGTCAGCGTCGGGTAAATCCAAGCCGAAGATTTGCGCAACTAAGCGTCCCTCTTCTTTTGCCTCTGAAGAATCGTTCGGCGGAGAGGATGGCGGATCTGTCTGCGTAGGAGATGGAATCGACGGTGGAGGCAAGGAATCCACCGAGCCTGCAATTGGCGCAAGCGTGCTGGGCAACCCGCATTGTGAAATGACGTACGCATCAATCGCATTCGCTTGGGAAAGTGTCTCTGTAGTACCCAAAACAGATGCAGCCTCCACGGCCTCATTTGTCAAAAGCGCGATGGAGACATCCCAATCAACATCGTCCATTGATGCAACAAAAGTGTTGATCTTGATAGCAACCTTTGATGCTTCTTCAGGCGCATCGGCCAACACCGCTACTGAATTAATGGTGTCGAGTGCATCCAGTGAATCCAGCCTCAATTGTTCGTACTGGTCCTCAGAAAAATTATCTAGCCCCTGTGTGAAGCGCATCGTAAAACTTGGGATTGATAAGGCCGACTCACATAACGAGTCTGAAGTAGAGCTGCATGACGTCACAACTAACGGTATGAATACAAGAAACTTCAAAACCTGACGACGGAGCACTTGCACATCCTAATTCTGTATCTCTTAATGTGTTGCGGTGTACAAAATTGATCTCGGATTACTTCTCATACGCATCATGTTTGGAGCAACCATGATGTACCACGGATGGAACAAGATTTCATCCGGCATATCTGGTACCGCAAAGTGGTTCGCCTCTATCGGAATGAAGTGGCCAAAGTTGCAGGCGAATGTTGCCGCTTACTCTGAGATTGGTGCCGGCCTACTAGTTGCTGCAGGATTCGCAACGGGTCTAGGGGCGACAATCTTCATCGCACTGATGCTTGTTGCCATCGCAATTGTCCATGCGAAAGTGGGTTTCTTCATCTTTCTTCCGAATGGAGGGTGGGAATATTGCGGCTCCATTGCAGTTGTGGCCACAGCGCTATCGCTCACTGGACCAGGCAAATACTCGCTAGATGAACTTTTTAACACTCCCGGCAGTGTTTTTGTTTGGGCTCTTCCAGTGGGGGCGCTCCTCG
>JBMTEX010000082.1:0-6302 GCA_049433485.1 Ilumatobacteraceae bacterium
ACAGCGCGGCAGCTCTCTCTATGCCCAACAGCCGATTCTCAATGGTGCGTTTGGGTATTGCCATGTATGGACTGCAGCCTGGTCCGGGAGTTGCAGAACTCTGTGCGGGACTTATTCCCGCCATGTCATTGAAGGCTCGCATTACTGCGGTGCGCTGGGTAGACGAGGGAGAAGCGGTGTCGTATGGCTTGCGAACTCCGTTGAAGAAGTCCTCTCTTATTGCAACAGTTCCATTGGGTTATGCAGATGGAGTTCCGCGATCTCTGGGCACAACAGACATTGGTGTTCTAGTCAATGGAATCCCACGTCGCATTGCAGGAACAATCACCATGGACCAACTGATGATTGACTGCGAACAAGATTCGGCAGTCACCGTTGGTGATGAAGTTGTTCTCATTGGGAAACAAGGTGATGCCCGCATTACAGCCGATGACTGGGCGCGCGCACTGGGAACTATTGGGTACGAGATTGTGTGTGGCATTGGGCCGCGAGTGTTCCGGAGATATCAGTGATTGATTGTCGCTCGCGTTCCGTTCACGACACGCACGCCATTGCATCGGTCCTTGCGTCACTTGTGCGACCACGAGACATCATTGTTCTGGCTGGCGAAATGGGTGCTGGTAAAACGGCGTTTACCGTTGGTTTTGCGCGAGCACTTGGTGTCAACGACGAGGACCATGTGTCATCACCCACATTCACACTCGTTCATTCATATCAATCGGGGAAGTATCCATTACTTCACGCCGACCTCTACCGTTTGCAAACAATTGGTGAAGTCGTAGACCTCGGTTTGCGAGAACAAGCAGATCTGGGTGCGGTGGTGCTGGTGGAGTGGGGCGACGTTGTTGGCGATGTTTTGGGGGACACACTCACTATTCGCTTCATGCACGACGACGAAGATGATGACGCCCGCGACATTGTTTTCAGCGTTGAAGGACACTCGTGGGATTCTCGATGGCAACGGTTGAAAGATGCGTTGCGAACGTGGAGTGTCGCATCATGATCTTGGGGATAGAAACTTCTGTAGAGAATGTTGGGGTTGCACTTGGCGATCACAATGGAATTCGAGCATCTGCGTCCATCTCTAGCGACAGGAAACATGCCGAATCGTTAACACCGATGATTCGTTTTGTGATGGAACAAGCCGAATGTGAGATGTCAGACATATCAGCAATTGCCGTGGATATTGGGCCGGGGTTGTTCACTGGCATGCGCGTAGGAATTGCAACAGCAGAGAGTCTTGCGTGGGCACTTGATGTGCCGATTCTTCCAGTGTGCAGCCTTGATGCATTGGCGCACAGTGTGTCGTGGTCCGATACGCCAATTGTTGCCTCACTCGACGCACGTCGAGGCGAGGCGTATTGGGCGTTGTATCGCGCACGTGGGCAAGAACTGCAGCGCATTAGTGAACCCACTGTTACATCACCCGATGACCTCGCTATCCACATCGCCGACCGTGCAGAAGAAGTGGTGTGTGTGGGAACAGGGTTCAAGCGATACGCAGAAACATTCGACGGAAATCCGTGGGTCCGCATCGTTGGCGGCGACACACTGTTCCCCACGGCATCATCAGTTGTTTCGTTGGGTGCACTCGCATTATTGAATGACAACACCGTCTCACCAGACAAGGTGGAGCCGATGTATTTACGAGCTCCAGACGCGGAAATTAATTGGAAGACTCGCGAGGGAACGCCATGAGTTTCATGCGTGAGCGTCCTGTGAACGCACTCACTACAGAAGTGATGCGTCGGAGACATCTACGACGTGTGCTGCAAATTGAAGACCAGGTGTATCCGCGTCCATGGACGCATCGCACATTCGTCAGCGAACTAGGCGAAATGCGGAACGGCTCTCGTTATTACATGGTGGCCTATGTGGACGACATCATGGTGGGTTATGCAGGGCTCATGTTCTCTGGTGATGACGCGCATATCACCAACATTGCCGTTGATCCCGAATGGCAAGGCAGGGGAGTTGCCACCGAGATGATGCTAGATCTCGGATTTCTTGCACACGATCGTGGGTGCGAGGCAATGACGCTTGAGGTGCGACACACCAATACCGCAGCTCAGCAGTTGTACCGTCGTTTCGGTTTCGTTCCGGCTGGAGTACGCAAGCGCTATTACGAGAACACCGATGACGCCATCATCATGTGGGCCCATGGTGTGAACACCAATGAGTTTCTTGATCGTCTGCGACTCATTGAATCACGGAGACCAGTATGAACGTGAACGAATCAACCGTGGTTTTGGCGCTTGAGACAAGTTGTGATGAAACAGCAGCATCGCTCGTCATGGGTGGCAACGATGTGTTGTCCTCCATCGTGAGCAGCCAGATCGATATTCATGCGCGTTTTGGCGGGGTTGTTCCAGAAGTGGCAAGTCGCGCGCATTTAGAGTCTCTGATTCCAGTGGTGAATGCAGCGATTGAAGAAGCGGGAATTCTTCCTGAGCGTGTTGATGCAGTGGCCGCGACAGCGGGCCCTGGGTTAATCGGTGCATTGCTTGTTGGTGTATCCGCAGCAAAGGCATTGTCGCTTGCGTGGAATAAGCCATTCATTGGCGTCAACCACTTAGAAGCACATCTCTACGCAGGCCTGCTAGACGACCCCACCCTTGAGTTCCCATTGATTGTGTTGTTGGTGTCTGGTGGACACACCATGATCATTGAAATGCGTGGACATGGTGACTACACCATCTTGGGTCGCACCATCGACGACGCTGCCGGTGAGGCATATGACAAAGTGGCGCGCTATCTCAATGTTGGTTATCCAGGTGGCCCCGTGATTGATCGATTAGCTGCTGAAGGAAACCCAACGTCCATCGATTTCCCACGCGCCATGATGCACGATGGTCTCGATGTGTCCTTTAGTGGATTGAAGACATCCGTCATTAACTACGTGCGGAAGAATCCGTCGGTATCAAACGTAGACATTGCTGCTTCATTTCAAGAGGCTGTCGTTGATGTGTTGTGCTCAAAGACAATCAAGGCTGCACAACAAGTGACGGCCAAGGGAATTGTTCTTGGCGGAGGAGTGTCTGCAAACTCATCACTTCGTGCACAGATGACTCAACGTGGCGCGGAAGCAGGTTTCACCGTGGCATTACCAAGCCGCGCCATGTGTACTGATAACGCAGCCATGATCGCGGCAGCCGCGTGGCATCGCTTGAAGTCAGACGGACCAATGGATCTGTCGTGTGGTGCCTATCCAAACTTGAAATTGTCGGACGTGCCGCGATGAGTCGCATGCCGCTCGTTCTGCGTGGACGAGAGTTTCCGCTTCCCATTGTCCTCGCGCCCATGGCCGGCGTGACGAATATTCCGTTTCGTGCTTTGTGCCGGCAGTTCGGTCCAGGTCTCATTTATGTGAGCGAGATGGTGATGGCCGCTGCGTTGGTGCACGGCAACGAAAAGACCAAGAAGATGGTGGCGTTTGGAGCAGACGAAGATTTCCGAAGTCTGCAAATTTATGGAAGTGACCCAGACTTTGTGGGGCGAGCCGTGCGCGCGTTGTGTGAGCAAGACATTGCAGACCACATCGATATGAACTTTGGTTGTCCAGCAAACAAAGTCACGCGAAAAGGTGGTGGGGCTGCCGTTCCTGTGAAGCGCAACCTGACGCGCGCCATCATGCGCTCCGCGGTGTCTGCCGCAGAGCCCTACGGAGTGCCCATCACCTGCAAGTTCCGAATTGGCATTAACGACGACATCACCACATTTCTTGACACTGGAAAAGCTGCTGAAGATGAAGGCATTGCAATGATTGCTCTTCATGCGCGCACTGCAGAGCAGCACTACGGCGGTCATGCGCATTGGGAACGAATTGCTGAATTGAAGAACGCGGTCACATCAATTCCGGTGTTGGGTAACGGCGATATTTGGGAAGCATCAGACGCTATTCGCATGATGGATGAAACGGGATGCGATGGCGTTGTTGTCGGGCGCGGGTGTTTAGGTAAGCCGTGGTTATTCCGCGATCTCATTGACGCATTCCCTGGTGTAGATGTTCAGCAGTCACCATCGCTCGGTTTTGTCTTGGATGTCATGCTGCAACATGCAGAAGGTTTGATGGCCATCATGGGCCCCGACTTTGGTATTCGTAACTTCCGCAAGCACTGTGGTTGGTACCTCACGGGTTACCCAGTTGGTTCCGATGTTCGCCGAACATTCTCCACTGCGTCATCTTTTGCAGATCTGCAGTCCATTGCATCTCAACTTGATCACTCCATGCGTTTGGTTCCTGGTGGCGAGCGCTTGGCACGTGGTCACACAAACGGACCTATCAAAGTTGTTCTTCCCGATGGCTATCTGGATAACCGTGATGACATGACGATTCCCGATGATGCATATGACACCGCACCAAGTGGTGGGTAGTACATGACCATTGTTCTTGCATCGCGATCACCGCGACGCATTGAGTTACTCACACGCATCGGCGTTCAACCAATTGTTGACCCAGCTGATATTGATGAGACTCCACATGATGGTGAAAATCCAGTGGCGTATGTTGAACGCCTCGCACGTGAGAAAGCACAAGTCGTTCAACGTCGCCATGTCGCTGAGCGCGTTCTCGCAGCTGACACCACCATTGATCTTGGCGGCCAGATTCTTGGGCAACCCGTCGACGAACATGAGGCTCGACACATGTTGCGGCAGCTAAGTGCTCGCACACATCGCGTTCACACTGGTGTTGCCGTCAGCGGCACATCTGGCTTGCAGTCTCTTGTGGTGACCTCGCTCGTCACCTTTCATCCGGTCACCGACGAGACGCTGGACTGGTACATCGGCACGGGTGAATGGCAGGGGAAGGCGGGCTCCTATGCCATCCAGGGCCTGGGCGGCACATTGGTGGAGAAATATCAAGGTTCTTTGAGCGCCATCGTCGGCCTGCCCCTGCGGGAAACAGCCCAGTTACTGGGCTTGGAGCCCACGGCAGACCCCTCCTTTCTCGGTTAGCACTCCCTTGTCTCGGTTGCTAACAGGGCGACTCAGTCCGTATCATTAGCAATCGCACTCCCTGAGTGCTAAACCCCCCGAGTCGGGAGACCGGCTCGGATTTCCATCTGCGAAACGCTGATTATTCGGAGGAAACATGAACCTGAAGCCACTCGACGACCGCATCGTTGTCAAGCCCAGCGAAGCCGAGCAGACCACTGCATCCGGACTCGTTATCCCGGACACCGCTAAAGAAAAGCCACAGCAGGGAACTGTTCTCGCTGTAGGTCCAGGACGCTGGAGCGACGATGAAGGCCAGCACTTCCCACTCGACATCAAAGTGGGCGACGTTGTGTTGTACAGCAAGTACGGCGGAACTGAAATCTCACACGGTGGAGATGATCTTCTCATTCTCACCAGCCGCGACGTCCTCGCAGTTGTCACAAAGTAGGTCACTCACATGGCAAAGCAATTGAAGTTTCACGACGAAGCCCGTCGTGCATTAGAGGCTGGCGTCAACAAACTTGCTGACGCAGTCAAAGTCACCCTCGGACCAAAGGGACGCAACGTCGTTCTCGACAAGAAGTTCGGTGCACCAACCATCACCAATGACGGTGTGTCCATTGCAAAGGAAGTCGAAATCGACGATCCGTTTGAGAACATGGGTGCACAGTTGGTGAAAGAAGTTGCCACCAAGACAAACGATGTCGCTGGTGACGGAACAACCACTGCAACAGTTCTTGCACAGGCAATCGTTCAGCAAGGCATGCGAAATGTTGCTGCTGGCGCAAACCCAATGGGCTTGAAGCGTGGCATTGAAAAGGCTGTTGCTGCAGCTGTTGAATCAATCAAGAGCCAAGCAAAAGAAGTAGACGACAAGGGAGACATCTCCAGCGTTGCAACTATTTCTGCTGCAGATGCAAGCATTGGTCAAGTCATTGCAGATGCAATCGACAAGGTTGGCAAAGATGGCGTTGTCACTGTTGAAGAGAGCAACACATTCGGGACCGAACTTGAGTTCACCGAGGGTATGCAGTTCGACAAGGGCTACCTCTCGCCATACTTCGTTACCGATCAAGAGCGTCAAGAGGCCGTGATTGACGAGCCCTACATCTTGTTCTACTCATCGAAGATCTCTTCGGTGCAGTCGCTCTTGCCAGCATTGGAGTCAGTCATGAAGACTGGTCGTCCATTGCTCATCATCGCTGAAGATGTTGAAGGTGAAGCACTCGCAACTCTCGTTGTGAACAAGATCCGCGGAACCTTCAACTCCACAGCAGTGAAGGCACCAGGTTTCGGTGATCGTCGTAAGGCGATGTTGCAAGACATGGCAGTTCTTACCGGCGGACAAGTCATCAGCGAAGAAG
>JBMTEX010000083.1:0-6234 GCA_049433485.1 Ilumatobacteraceae bacterium
CTGCAGGAATCGTGATGTTGGTCATCACATTGGTTGGAACTTGTTTATTTTTTATCGGGCCAATTGTTATGGGGATCATTGCCTTTATTGAGGGCATCATCTACCTCACCAAGGATGACGGTGAATTCAACGCGACATATGGGTACGGCGATAAGGCATGGTTCTGAACTTTCGCTCTTCTCGAACGATTTTTGCAGTGGCGGGGCTTGCGGTAGCAAGTCCCGCGGCTCGCATGGCTGCCGACTGGCTCAGCCATCAGCCCAGTCTGTGTCCGCTCCAAAGGTTTGCTGGCATCCCATGCCCCAGCTGTGGCGGCACCAGAGCCGGGCTGTATCTGCTGGGGGCAGATCCTTTGGCGGCCTTTGCGGCCAACCCTGGGGTCACGGCCGCGGCCCTGACATTCGGAGCCCTCGTGATGGCGGGGAAGGTCTCGTTAGACGATGTTTTGAGGGTTGCGAACTCTCAAACTGCAGTGGCAGACTGAAACCGATGACAACTGGAAATACCCATCAGAACCCGCTTGTCGTAGTTCTGTAGCGCGTCCGGCACCCGCCGAACGCGCTGAAAACCACCCAAACGGGTGGTTTTTTTGTTTCACAGGCAAGAATCACTAGTAACCACCAGACATAGGAGACATCACATGTCGAAAAAAGAGATCCTCACAGGAGCCGAAGCACTCATTCGGTCTCTTGAGATGGAGAACGTGGACGTCATGTTCGGTCTTCCTGGTGGCTGCATCTTGCCCGCATACGACCCGCTTCTGAAGTCGTCCATTCGCCACGTCCTCGTTCGCCACGAACAAGGTGCAGGGCACATGGCGCAGGGATACGCACATGTCACGGGGCGCCCTGGTGTTGCGATGGTGACAAGTGGTCCGGCTGCAACAAACATGGTCACGCCACTGTGTGATGCATTCATGGACAGCATTCCGATGGTGTGCATCACCGGCCAGGTGAGCACCACCGCCATTGGTACCGATGCGTTCCAGGAATGCGACACCGTTGGAATTACACGCAGTGTCACGAAGCACAACGAACTCGTCATGCGCGCGCAAGACATTCCCATGGCAATTCGTCAAGCGTTCCACATTGCAACAACAGGTCGTCCGGGACCAGTTCTTGTGGACCTTCCAAAAGACGTCTTGCAAAACACCATGGAATGGCATTGGCCAACTGATGAAGATGTGCAAGAAGCACTTCCCGGTTACCGACCCATTACAAAGGGTCATCCACGAATGATCAAAGAAGCCGCAAAGTTGTTGTTGGCTTCAGAGCGTCCAGTGTTGTATCTCGGTGGTGGCGTGTTGAAGGCACATGCTGCAGAAGCTGTGCGCGAACTTGCTGAGTTGTTGAAGATTCCCGTTGTCACCACATTGATGGCACGCGGTGCATTCCCTGACGATCACGAATTGTGTTACGGCATGCCAGGTATGCATGGAACAGCAACAGCAATTACTGCAATGCAGAAAGCAGACTTGTTGTGTGCACTTGGCGCACGTTTTGACGACCGCGTCACTGGCAAAGTGTCCGCTTTCGCACCTGATGCAAAAATCATCCATGTCGACATTGACCCTGCAGAACAGGGCAAGGTTCGTAAGCCAGATGTTCCCATTGTTGGTGATTGCCGTTTAGTTGTTGAAGAAATCGTCAAAGCAGTCAAGGAATTGTTGGCTGAAGGAACGAAGCAAGTCGACATCACACCATGGCGTAGTCGTGTGAATGGTTGGAAAGAACAGTTTCCGCTCACCTATGAACCATCAGAACCTGGCGCACGTTTGAAGCCACAGTTCTGCTTGGAAAAACTTCGCGATGCTGCGCCAAAGAACACCATCTTGGTGGCCGGTGTTGGGCAGCACCAGATGTGGTCCAGCTTGTTCTGGAAATTCAACGAGCCATATTCATGGGTCAACTCTGGCGGTCTTGGAACCATGGGTTTCTCTGTTCCAGCAGCAATTGGTGCCAAGGCTGGTCGTCCCGATGCAACAGTGTGGGCAATTGACGGCGACGGTTGTTTCCAAATGACGGCGCAAGAACTTGTCACCGCCACCACTGAAGGCATTCACGTGAAGATTGCAATTCTCAACAACACCTATTTGGGAATGGTGCGCCAGTGGCAAGAAATGTTCTACGGCGAGCGTTATTCAGAAGTTGATCTTTCTGGTTGCCCAGACTTTGTGAAGTGGGCCGAAGCAATGGGATGCGTTGGTATTCGTGTTGAATCACCAGAAGAAATTGATGCTGCCATTGAAAAAGCAAACAGCATTAACGATCGCAGTGTTGTTGTGGAATTCCGTGTTGAAGAATTTGAAAAAGTCTTCCCAATGGTTCCCGCAGGTGCAAGCAACGACGAAGTTCTACTTCACCCAACACAAGAGAATCGTCGGGAGTTCTTGAAGTGAGCACCATCAATACAAACAATCCATACGGCGATTCGCATCATCACCACATCTTGTCGGTGTTGGTGCAAAACCGCCCGGGTGTTCTCGCACGTGTTGCAAGTTTGTTTGCACGCCGCGGATACAACATCTTTTCGTTGGCTGTCGCACCAACTGAAGACGAAAATTACAGCCGCATCACCATCGTCGTCGATATTTCGGCTACGCCTCTTGAGCAAATTGTGAAGCAATTGTTCAAGTTGATTGATGTGGTGCGCATTACGGAACTCGACCCACGCAAGTCGGTAGAGCGCGAGCTCATGGTGTCCACGGTGCGAGCCGATGGCGAACAGCGGGCTCGTGTCATTGAGGTCGCCGGCATTTTCGAGGCCAAGATTTTGGCCGTCGGAGCCGACGTTCTCACCATTTCTCTTGATGGCGAACCCCAGAAACTGGACGATTTTGAGGAATTGTTGCGGGGTTACGGCATCGTAGAGAGCCAAAGAACGGGCAGAGTCGCTCTGCCCAAGTTGGAACGTGAGGCACGAAAGGGTGCCACAAAGGGAAAGGCAAGCTGATGGCAGCAAAGATGTACTACGAAAAGGACACCGATCCTTCAATTATTCGCGGCCGCAAAGTCGCCATCATTGGCTACGGCTCACAAGGCCACGCCCATGCGCTGAACCTCAAAGAGAGTGGCGTGCAGGTTGTGGTGGGTCTTCGTGAAGGTTCGAAGTCTGCAGCCAAGGCAGAGGCCGCAGGTCTCACCGTGAAGAGCATCTCGGATGCCGCTAAGTGGGCCGACGTCATCATGCTCACCATGCCAGACACCGAGCAGAAGGCCACCTACAACGACCACATCAAGCGTCATATGAAGGCTGGCAAGGCTCTTGCATTTGCACACGGATTCAACATTCGCTTCAAGCGCATTCGTCCGCCAAAGAATGTGGACGTCATCATGATCGCTCCAAAGGGCCCAGGTCACCTCGTGCGTCGTACGTACACCGAAGGTGGCGGCGTTCCATGTTTGATTGCTGTTGAACAAGACTTCACTGGCAAGGCAAAAGAACTCGCATTGTCTTACGCAGAAGCAATTGGTGGCGCTCGTTCCGGAATCATTGAAACAACATTCACCGAAGAAACAGAAACAGACTTGTTCGGCGAACAAGCTGTTCTCTGTGGCGGCGTTGCTGCATTGGTGCAGGCTGGTTTCGAAACGCTCACCGAAGCTGGTTACCAGCCAGAGATGGCGTACTTCGAGTGCTTGCACGAAGTGAAGTTGATTGTTGACCTCATGTACGAAGAAGGAATCACCGGAATGCGTTACAGCATCTCCGACACTGCCGAGTACGGCGACGTCACACGTGGACCACGCGTCATCACTCCTGCAACAAAGAAGTCAATGCAGAAGATCTTGAAGGAAATCCAGAGTGGCAAGTTTGCTCGCGAATGGGTGAAGGAATCAGAAGAGGGTCGCGCAAACTTCAATGCATTGCGTGAGGCAGGTGCGAAGCACCCCATTGAAGAAGTGGGTGCACGCCTTCGCTCCATGATGCCATGGTTGTCCGCAGGCAAGCAGAAGGTGTCTGACGTTTCAGGCGGCTGATTTTCCTCAGTTTTTAAAGGGCTCGGGTGCTGTGGCATCCGGGCCCTTTTTTATTTTCCAGATTTTTGAAATTTTCGGGAACTCCTCACCGGTGGTGGTCGTCAATGAAAGAGACCAACAACGGGGGGCACCATGAAATCAGCAAAGAGACTCATCACCGTAAGCATTACTGCAGCGGTTGCACTGACGGTTCTCAGTGGTGGAGTTGCATCGGCAAGCACTGGTGGGTCCGGTTCAATGCACGGCCACTGCCACCACACCAAGCACGGCCGTGGCCACGCCTACGGTCACCGCAATCACGACCACTCATGCACACCATCGAGTGATCCGTCGCCCTCCGCAACCATTCCTGCAGACACAACGCCTTCCACCACGGTTCCTGCACCTCTTCCAGAACCTGCAGCGGAAAGTGCGACATCGTCGATTCCACCAATTTCACGTCCCGGCTCGGACACCGTGGTGATTGAAGTTCCCGCTCCAGAGTCATCAGAAACTCCTGTCACAACAGTTGCTCCTCAGCCAGTGGAATCTCCCTCAGAGGTGTCGCCATCGTCGCCGGAGGTTTCTACGTCGCCAGACACCCCAGGCGATTTGTCTGCACCTCAATCGGACGCTGAGTCCACTCCGAAAGCAATTAAGTCTGTCGGTACGCCACAGTTGGAAAGTGGCTCCATAACGATTACTTCAATTGATGAACCTGCCGCTGATTACTCGGCATCTATGGCGCCAGCCTCCAGCACGCAGAGCTCCATGGGTGTTGCTGGTGGAACCTCGGCGTGGTGGATGTTGGTTCTTCTGGCAGTTGCTGCAGAAACCGCACGCCGCGTGCGTCAGGCTCGTGACCAATCAAGTGAGTCGGCTGGTATCGCTTAATCAACCTCGAGAAACCCGTAGCTGTCGGAAAGAGGCTCGGAAAGGCTCTAACCGTTGAGCCCCAGTTGATTTTCTGGTAACTCTTCTTCTCTACGTCGCAGACGCGCGGGGATGAGCAGTGCAAAAATTACTGCCAGTACCAGAAGGATCCTGACCACCCAACTGTTTGCTATGCGATTGAAGAAAGGCGTATCGTCAACTGCAATTCGCAGTCCGAAGACGGCGTCGTCAGCTTGGGTGAGGTCACCCGATGCCACCAATGTGTGCAGACCTGGTCGTAACGAGTCGGGTACCTTCCAACGTTGAACTCCTGTGCCTGTTGCATCGGCCTTAATCTTTCCAAGAAGAATTGGCCTTGAATAAATGGTGGCGATTACGTCTGTCCCTGGTTTGAAGCCCGAGGCAATTAGCTCAATCGAATCATCTTGTGTGAGTTTGAATCGCGAATCAGCAGACAGAGGAATGTTAGAACCAGTCGCGTCGTAGCACCGAACAGTGATGCTTGCGCCGTACGCGCTTATTGTCAACGATGTGTTCGTCGTAGACACTTTTGTGTCAACGATCTTCCCATTGAGGAGTACAACTCCACCGTTTTGTGCGTCGATAGTTGACGCGAGTTTGTCGGACTGCTCTTCGGTCAACGCACTATCTGCGTTCTTGTCAATTGGAAATGGTGATGTCGTCGTTACGAGGGGCACAGTAACTGACGAGGAGGTCGTTGGAGTCGGTTGCGACGTGGGAGTTGTTGTGCTGACTTCAGCCACTGCATCAGCTGGTGATTGAAGAACCGTTGTAGAGGTGGAAGTGGTCAACAACGCGGGAGTTGACGTTGATGTTGTGGATGGGGTTGATGTTGTGGATGGGGTTGATGTTGTGGATGAGGAAGCTGGGGGAGTTGACGTTGACGTTGTGGATGGGGTTGACGTTGTGGATGAGGAAGCTGGGGGAGTCGTTGTCGTAGTTGTTGTTGTTGTACTGGTACTAGTAGTTGTCGTAGTGGTGGTGGTACTGGTAGTTGTAGAAGTAGTGCCCAGGTCATATCTGACTAGGGCTACGTCAAAGTTGGATCCGTTGTGTGAAGATCCGACTGCTATCAGTTTTCCATCAGGCTGAAGGACTGCTTTGACTGCGTTATCGTCTCCGCTACGAACTGCCGTGGTCAATTTGCCATCCGAGTTAAAAGTTGTGTCCAGCGTTCCGTTCGCGTTGTACCTGACGACTGCGAAGTCATTGTTGGTTCCGTTGTGTGAGTACCCGACCGCTATCAGTTTTCCGTCCGGCTGAAGAGCCACTCCGAGTGCGCCCTCAGTGCCGGCGCCGATGGCCGTGGTGAGTTTTCCGTCGGTGTCGAATGTTGTGTCGAGTGATCCGTCGGTGTTGT
>JBMTEX010000084.1:0-6103 GCA_049433485.1 Ilumatobacteraceae bacterium
CTTGTGACCTCATCCTTATCAGGGATGCGCTCTAACCGACTGAGCTATAGCCCCTTAACGGGACTTAAGACTCTATCTGTGAGGTTGGCCGGGCTCAACCGGCCGAGCCACCACTTCTTCCTCAAGAACGGTGACCCTCACTCCCCCCACCAATTCGGTGATGAGGTTGAAAACAACGGCTCCGAGAACCCACACGCCCGTACCGAGGGCAATGCCGAAGAGCCCCAAAATGGCAAAGGATCGGAATAGTTCAACCCCTTTGAAGGTGAAGGAATCCCAGCCGAATGACTCGAGGAACTGCTCTACATTGTCAATGGTGCCCGTGGCGCTGCCAACGTTCCACAGCAGCACACCGGTCACTAGGACCACCACGTACAGGGCGACATGGAACACAAGGCCCACCTTGAAGATGCTCCAGGTGTCGATGTCTCGGATGGTTCGTGTGACCCGTCGGACGCGACGGCGCGTCGATACTGAGTCTGCAGAACTGGACATGTCACGAGCGTAGTGAGTACACAGAGCCGAGAAGAGTCACACGGGTTGAAGGGCCGTAGCCACAGCACGGCGCCCCCGGTGCAGTACATGAACTGTCACTGTGTTGTTATCGCGATGTAGTGACACTACGGACACATGTAATAAGCGAGCAAAACGGAGGGCCGTTTCATCGTCATAGCCTGCTGCAGCCAAGGCGATGGAGTCTGCAGATGTTTGTGCAATAGCACGATGATGAATCTTCTCGGTGACACGCACAACAGAAGTAACTCCGACCACGGCGATGCTGAGCCACACCACAGACAGCAGCGCAACGCTGCCCCGAGAATTACCCTTCGTCCGCTGCGAGAATTGGCGCGACCGATGCAACGACGGATCCGTTGTCAAGATTCATGAGACGTACGCCAGTAGCTGCGCGTCCTTGACTGGAGATCTGCTTGACCTCGGTACGCATGGCAACACCATTCGATGCCACTGCAACAATTTCGTCATCGAGCCCCACCATAAAGGCAGCGACAACTTTGCCCTTCTTATCAGTGATCTTCACACCGATAACACCTTGTGTTCCGCGACCCTTACGTGGGAAATGAGCGATTTGTGTTCGCTTTGCATAACCGGCATCCGACACGATGAGCAGTGCATCGTCATCGTGGCCTGGGTCTGCAGAAACCACTTCGTCGCCCGCACGCAGTTTCATTCCGCGAACACCGGCCGCTGTGCGACCCATTGGACGCACTTCTTGTTCGTTGAAACGAATGACTTGACCTGAACGACTGATGATAAAGATGTCGTCATCGCCAGACGTTTCAATAACGCGAACCAGTTCATCGCCATCTTTCAAGTTCAACGCAATGAGTCCATCGCGACGACTGGAGTTATATGCATCGAACGCGGTCTTCTTCACTTGACCGGCCTTGGTAACGAAGAACAGGAAGCGTTCGCCAGGGAATTCACGCGTATCGATGATGGCTTGCACTGTTTCGCCGGCTTGCAATGGCAAGAGGTTGACAATAGGAATGCCTTTTGCGGTGCGCTCGCGTTCTGGAATATCTGCGGCGCGCAACTTGTAGACGCGTCCACGATTTGAGAAGAACAGCAGATACGCGTGGGCGGTTGTGAACAACACACGACGCACAATGTCGTCTTCTTTCAGTGTTGCGCCCTTCACGCCGCGGCCGCCACGGGCTTGCGCACGGAATGAACTTGCGGGAACGGCTTTTACGTACTGCGCCTGCGTCATGACAATGACGAGTTCTTTGTCATCCACCAAGTCTTCAAGAGCCATGTCGCCAGAGTCGTTGATGATCTTGCACACGCGATCGGTGGCGAAATCTTTGCGCACGTCGGCCAATTCGTCTTTGATAACCCCGCGCAGTTTTGCGTCGGACGCGAGAATTGATTCGTATTCCTTTATGCGTGTTTGTACGTCGGCCAATTCTTTTTCAAGGTCGATACGTGACAAACGTGTGAGTTGACGGAGTTGCATGTCGAGAATGTCGATTGCTTGGCGTTCTGAGAACTCGTAAGGCTTCTGCATCAACGCATCTTTTGCAGATGCGGCGTCTTCGCTTTCGCGAATGAGTTTGATGATCTTGTCAATGACGTTAAGTGCCTTGATGCGGCCTTCAAGAATGTGTCCTCGGTCGCGAGCTTTATCGAGACGGAACTGTGTGCGGCGTGTCACAACTTCAATTTGGTGACGCACGTAACCGTTCAATGCGTCAGCCAAATTGACGGTGCGAGGAACACCGTCTACAAGAGCAACCATGTTGACGGGGAAGCTGCTCTGCAGCGATGTCATCTTGTACAAGTTGTTGAGAACAACGTTTGCGTTTGCGTCACGCTTCAACAAGATGACAAGACTGGTCTTTCCACCAGATGATGCGTCATTAACGTCTGCGATACCGTCGAGTTCGCCGTTGTCAACAAGTTCTTGAATACGAGCAGCAATGGAAGAACAGCTGGTTTGATATGGCAATTCAGTGACCTGAATTTCCATACGGCCATTGCGGTTTTCTTCAATGGTCGCCTTTGCACGTGTCTTAATGCTTCCGCGGCCCGTGCGATATGCGTCTTGAATTCCAGCGCGACCAAGAATGAATGCGCCTGTTGGAAAGTCTGGACCTTGCACAAACTTCATTAAGTCGTCTGGCGTTGCTTCCGGATTGTCAATGAGATGCATGGTGGCGTCGATAACTTCGCCCAAGTTGTGTGGCGGAATGCTGGTGGCCATACCAACTGCAATTCCTTGTGAACCGTTCACCAACAAATTAGGGAAGCGTGCAGGAAGCACCGATGGTTCTTCTGATGTGCCGTCATAGTTCGGCAACATGTCGACAGTGTTTTCGTCGATACCTGCAAGCAACTGCATCGCTAATGAATGCAAACGGGATTCGGTGTAACGCGCAGCAGCAGGACCAAAGTCTGGCGAGCCGTAGTTTCCATGGAAGTCAATAAGTGGATGACGCAATGAAAATGGCTGCGCCATACGAACCAATGCATCGTAAATGGCGCTGTCGCCGTGTGGGTGATAGCGCGCCATAGTGTCACCTGTAACGCGTGCGCACTTCACGAATGGTCGATCTGGTCGGAAACCCTGTTGTTCCATATCCCAAATGATTCGACGGTGTACTGGTTTCAATCCGTCGCGAACGTCTGGTAGTGCGCGCGACATGATGACCGACATGGAGTAGTCAAGGAATGACCGCTCCATTTCATCTTGCAGCGGTACTGGTTGGATCTGGTCAAAAAGATTTGGGTTGTCGCTCATTAGTGGCTCCTGCCCGAATTAGAAGTCGAGGTTGCGCACATCACGCGCGTTAGTGGTGATGAATTTCTTACGGCTGTCGACGTCGTCTCCCATAAGAACGGAAACAACTTCGTCTGCGATAGCGGCCTCTTCCACAGTGACTTGCAACAATGTGCGCGTCATGGAATCCATGGTGGTGCTCTTCAATTCTTCCCAGTCCATTTCGCCAAGTCCCTTCAAACGTTGGAACTCTTTCTTGTGATTGGGCTTTTCCTCGAGGAACGCAGCCTTTGCAACGTCGTCCTTGAGGTACACCTTTTCTTTGCCGACTTCCGTTGAGTACAGCGGCGGTTGTGCAATGTAGATGTATCCGGCTTCCACCATTGGACGCATCTGTCGATAGAAGAACGTGAGCAGCAGTGTTCGGATGTGGCTGCCGTCTACGTCTGCGTCTGCCAACGCAATGATCTTGTGATAGCGAGCCTTGGTGACATCGAATTCGTCTCCAACGCCGCCGCCGATAGCAGTGATGAGTGCTTGAATTTCGTTGTTCTTCAACATCTTGTCGAGACGCGCACGTTCAACGTTCAAGATTTTTCCGCGAATAGGAAGAATTGCCTGAGTACGTGGATCGCGAGCGTCTACTGCGGTGCCGCCTGCAGAGTCACCTTCCACAATGAACAATTCGCTCTCTTCGGGCTTACCACTGGAGCAGTCTTTCAACTTGTCCGGCATACCTGCACCAGACAATGCGGTCTTACGACGAACAGCGTTGCGTGCATTCTTTGCAGCAAGTCGAGCTTGTGCTGCGGCCACTGCTTTCTTCACCACTTTGTTTGCTTCGGTGGGGTTTTCTTCTAACCACTCTGCCAAGTAACGGTTGGTGCTCTTTTGAACAAACGAGCGCATGGGAACGTTGCCCAACTTGGCTTTTGTTTGCCCTTCAAACTGAGGTTCACGCAACTTCACAGCAATGATGGCGGTGATGCCTTCGCGAATGTCTTCACCCAAAAGGTTGTCGTCTTTTTCTTTGAGGAGGTTCTTTTCGCGTGCGTACTTGTTGAGAACTGACGTGAGTGCGGTTTTGAATCCTTCAACGTGCATGCCGCCTTCAGTGGTGGAAATACCGTTCGCGTATCCGTGAATGCCTTCGTAGTAACCCGTGTTCCACTGCATAGCAATGTCGAGCTGCATGCCTTCGTCTTCGTCTTCGTCTTCAAACGATGCCACTTTGTTAAAGAGCGACTCTTTTGATTGGTTCAAGTGCTTGACGAAGTCGACGATGCCGCCCTTGTATTGGAAGGTGACCTGTTGTTCTTTGCCTGGACGCTGATCTTCGAAAACGACTTCAAGACCTTTGTTAAGGAAGGCCATTGTTTGGAGGCGCTCCATGACGGTCCGCGCAACGAACTCAATTCCTTCGGACGCAAAAATGACGGGGTCTGGATAGAAGGTGACCGAGGTGCCTGTCTTGCGACCACGAGCTGGGGTTTTACCCGTATTCACCAGTTTTTGCTTCAATTTGCCGCCATCGGCGAATTCCATGGTGTAGCGATCGCCGCCACGGTCGATTTCCAACAGAACCCTGGTGGACAACGCGTTCACCACGCTGACACCCACGCCGTGTAGACCGCCAGACACCTTGTAACCCTCGCCACCGAACTTTCCACCGGCGTGCAAGACGGTGAGAACCACTTCGGCTGCGCTCTTGCCTTTGTGTGGACCAGATGGGTACGGGTCGACGGGGATGCCACGACCGTTGTCGTCTACACGACAACCACCATCGGCCAAGAGTGTGATGCCAACGCGATCACAGAAACCTGCCATGGCTTCGTCAATGGAGTTATCGACGACTTCCCAAATGAGGTGGTGAAGACCAGCGAGGCCTGTTGACCCGATGTACATACCGGGGCGTTTACGAACGGGGTCGAGTCCTTCAAGAACCTGAATGTCTTTAGCGCCGTAGTCAGCAGACGGGTTCTTAGCGGGAGTCTTTTTAGATGAAGACATTGCGTTGACATCCTAACAATTGGACGCCCTCGTTATCGGGAACGTCGGACTTTGATGTTGAGAGAATCGACTTCATCTCCGATGTGGTCTTTCAATGTGGACAACAATTGCGATTCGAGGAACTTCAATTGTGTAGCCCATGCAGCATCATCAACCTCGACAGTGAGCACTCTTTTTTCGAGCCGCTTTGGTGTGACATGTTCTGCCACTGCAGAACCAACAATGTCTGGCCAGTGAGAAAACAGGCCCACCGCTTTTGATTCATCACTGACTTTCATGCCACGCAACACGCGAGCCAACACATCAGCAAGAACTTTGGGCGGTCTGCCTTCTGGGATGTCGTCATTACTCATGGCGAATCATCACTATCAAAGCCATCTGTCACAACGGTTCCATGGGAGATATGAATGATGGAATCGGGATGCGCCGCCTCCGGCAATGTCTGCGCCGTTGTAATGAGAACTTGTCCTGGTGGCATGTGTCGCAACAGTGCCTCGCAACGTTGAGGGTCTAACTCTGACAACACGTCGTCCAGCACTAAGAGAGGTGTTGCGCCCACCACTTCTGTCACCAAGCGATGAATGGCTAATTTCATTGCTAGAGCGAGCGTGCGACACTCCCCTTGTGATGCATGGGTTTTTGCCGGCATACCTTTTATGAAGAACTGCACGTCGTCGCGATGAGGGCCAACCGTAGAGATGCCGCGCCGAACATCTTCGCTTCTTGCGTTCGCCAACGCAGTTGCCAGACCGATACGGCGCCATTCGGGTTCGTATACCAGTTCCACGGCGGTTGGTTCGTTGGCTAATTGTTCATATGCCTCGCGAACAAGGGGCGCGGGGCGCGGCCCCC
>JBMTEX010000085.1:0-6024 GCA_049433485.1 Ilumatobacteraceae bacterium
TTCCGCCCAAGATGGCAATCACACCAAAACTTGAGAAACAGAAGATGAAGATGATTGCGCTGGCCTGGCGAAGTGCGCCACTGATATACGGGAGAGTGATGAATCTGAAGATGCGCCACTGAGTTGCCCCTAGATCTGCAGCGGTGTCTTCCATTGATTGGTCCATCAGTGACCATCGCGGGCCCACAATTCGCACCACAACAGCCACGTAGAACATCACATGAGCCCACACGATTCCTGTTGTTGACGGCTCGGACTACACTGCTTTCACGCCCGTTGCGATGACGACGGCCGGCATGAAGAACGGAACCGTCACGAGCCCTGCAATGGTTCGGGCGCCACGAAATGTGAAACGTGACAATGCCCAGGTGAGTGGGAGTCCAACACTGAGAGTGAGGATGGTTGACGCCGTTGCCTGCCACGTGGTGAACCACCACACAGACGCTAGAGAAGAATCTGAAATGGTGCTCGCGAGAGTCGACGGCCGCACGAATCTCGCTGCCATTGAAGCGACTGGAAACCCGAAGAAGAGGACGAGTGCAGCAATGGGGAGTAGCTGAACGCGGCGAAATATTCGGGAAACGTGATTCATCACAAAGCGATTGCTCTCCATGTATCAAGCCATTGATCGCGATTCTTTTCAATCGTGTCAGGAGAAACGCTCAGTGGAGTACTTGGTCGCACTGCAAACTTTTCAAACACATCAGGAAGTTGTGCGTCTTTGTTCGTGGGGAAAACAAACAAGGTCAATGGCATCGATTCTTGGAAGGTCTTGCCTAAGAGGTAGTCCACTAACTTCTGTGCAATCTCTTCGTTCTTTGTTCCGCGCAGAATTCCCACATATTCGGTTTGACGGAAACATGTCTTTTCCATCACTCCCGTTGGTGGTTCATCAATGGGGGTCGCCGAAAACACCACCTCGGCCGGTGGGCTTGAACCATAGGAAACAACTAATGGATATTTGCCTTTTCCAGATGATCCAGAAAACTCCACGGTGTATGCAGTTGTCCAGTCAGACACAATCTTCACGCCGTTGGCGGTGAGCTTCTTCCAATAGCTCTCCCACTGTGTCTCACCGAAGTGGGCGATTGTTGCAAGCATGAAACCCAGACCTGGTGACGATGTCGTGGGGTCTTGAACCACCAACAAGTTTTTGTACGTGGGGGAGGCAAGATCTTCAAATGTCTGCGGCATCGCGATGTTGCGTTGTGCGAACCAGTTCTTGTCGTAGTTCACGCAAATGTCGCCCTCATCCACTGGCTCATACGACGTGAGAAGTTCGGCTTCTTGCGCGCGTGAGAGGAATGTGTTGTCGATTCCCCACATCACATCGCCTTCCGGATTGCCCGCTGTGAGAATGGCTTTGCTTACCATGGTGCCGGTGTCGCCAGCCGTTATCACTTTGACGGTCACGCCCGTATCTCTTGTGAATTGATCAAAGATTCCTTCTTGTGGTGTGAAGGCGTCATATGCAACAAGCGTGATTTCTTTTGGTTTTTCTGTGGTGTTGTTGCTGCTGCTGGTGCAGGCGGTGAGTGCTGTTGATGCAAGGAGTGCAATGAGGATGAGGGGTTTCTTCATTGTGGGTTGCTTTCTGTGGGAGTGACGATGATGGCGAGAATTCCCGTTCTGATGTGAACAGTGATGTCGGTGGATGTTGCAACATTGCTCACGCCGCGAGATTCGAAAGATTTCAATGTGGAGCGTGTGAGATTCCATTTCAATCCAGTTGTGGTGACACCCTTTGCGTGACCCCCGAGTGGAATCAGCGAGATGGTGTCACCCACATTGCTGGTGATCACGGTGCGTTCTTTGGGTGTGGCGATTCGCACGAATGATTGACCGATGTGTGCCGTCACCGTTGCATCGTTTGTGAAGTTGACCAATGAATGAACCATTGCCAATACGTGGTCGAACCTGTCGCCACCACCAGTGATGACATGAATGTTGTCGTACTGCAGTGATTGAGCAAGTTGTAGTGCAAGTTCGGTGTCGGTGTGGTCTTTGTCAGGGGAGTGTTCGATGATGTCCACGTCGCAGTCACGGGCATCTTTCAGATGCTGCGGATTAATGGAGTCCATGTCGCCTATTAGTAGGTGTGGAGTTCGTCCGGCTGCGATGGCGAATTCCCACCCGGAGTCGGCGGCAATGATGAGTGCATCTGAGTCTCCAGTTGTTAACGAGTAGGCGAACGCGTTCGTGTGTGGTGCGTCGCCGCCAATGAAGATGAGTGCTTGCCGTGATGCCATGTCCGATTCCCTCCGCCGGCATTACCCGGATCAGGTTCTTGGGTCGATGGCCGCGGCCACCCTCTCAGCCCACCGAAACGCGCGAGCTCCCCATTGGTTGTGTTGTGATCGTCAGGCTATCTCGTTATTGGTGACGGCATCCCGCCCCATGTGTCGGTATCCCACCTGTCGCCAGCCCCTCCCACTCCAATATTTGGTGACGGCATCCCGCCGATTTCAGTTCCGCATCCCCGCATGACGCATTACCCGCGTGACGGCATCCCGCCGGATTTGCCAACATGACGAGCCAGGCGCCGTGACGGCGTGACGGCATGACGGCATGCAGGGATAGGAATCAAAAATTGTCGGTATGACGGCACCTTTTTTGAAGTGAGATGAGGAGTCAAGTGGCGGGATAGCGCCACATATCTCGGACCAATCAGCGGGCCATGTCTGGCTCAATGAAAATGAAAGTGGCAATCGGCACTGCGGCTCGCATTGCTACTTCTGCTTCATCAATCGTTCGGCTCACATCAGCGGCCGGCAATGTCGGATCAAAAATCACCTTTGCCGCAACCAGCAACGTGTCGGGGCCCAAATGTTCCGTATGCATGTACACCACTGACTGCACATGCGAATGTCCACGTAATGCTGCGGCCAACGCAACGCGATTCTCCCAAGATGCGGTTTCACCTAGCAACAACGCTTTCATCTCAACACCCAACACAAAAGCCACCACCACAAGCAGTACGCCAATAGAAATAGACCCCACGGCGTCCCAACGTGGGTTATGTGTGACATGCCCCAACAACACACCACCTAATGCCAAGAACAATCCGGTCTCTGCAGCAATATCTTCCAGTAGCACAGTGGGCAACTCCGGCGACTTCGCAGCCTTAATGAACTGCCAGTACGACTGACCTGCAGGTTTCACATGAGCAACTTCACGCACTGCTGTGCGCAACGAAAACGTTTCCAAAAGAATGGCGACCACCAAAATTCCGACAGCAATTCCCAAGCTGTCCGTTTCGTGGGGATGGCGCAACTTGCTGATGCCTTCATAAATGGCAAACAATCCGCCCATGCTGAACAGCACCAACGCCACAACAAATGCCCAGAAATAGCGTTCACGTTCGTGGCCAAACGGATGCTCATCGTCGCGCGCACGAACGGCACGGCGCGCACCCAACAACAGCAACCCCTGGTTTCCCGTATCGGCCAACGAGTGGACAGACTCTGCTGCCAAACCAGCTGACCCCGTCAACAAGAACCCAACAAACTTTGAGATAGCAATTCCCAAGTTGGCGAAAAACGCCGCAATGACCGCTTTACGACTTCCCTCATGCATTGTTCTAGGTTGTCACATATCGAACTCAGAGGGGGACACTGACATGGGAACACTCACAGGGAAAATCGCACTTGTCACTGGGGGGAGTCGCGGAATCGGTCGAGCAATCTCCATTGCGTTAGCGAACGAAGGCGCAACGGTTGCGATCAACTATAAGCGAGACAAAGAATCTGCTGAAGAAACGCAACGCGCTATTGAAGACTATGGTGGAACCGCCACAATTCATCAAGGGTCAAACGACATCCCGGAAGAAAATTTCAAGCTCGTCAACGATGTCATCGCAACACACAAGAAACTCGACATTGTTGTTGTTAATGGTGGCGTTGCATCAAAAGGTCGCAGCGTTGTGAACACTGAAGCAGAAGAAGTGTGGAATCTTGTTGCCACTCACGCACTAGGACCACATCAACTCTGCAGAGCATTCCTTCCACATATGCGTGAACAAGGCGGCGGACATGTGGTGTTTATTTCATCAGTGGCAACCAGCGGCATGGCAGCCAACGGCGCTCCGTACAACATGGGCAAAGCAGCCATGGAAGCTCTCGCGTTCACCTTGGCAAAAGAAGAAGAACCACACAACATCCACGTGAACATCGTTGCTCCCGGCCTGGTGGAAACAGATATGGGAGTCCGCCTTGCGAGAGCCATCACCGGACGCAAGGAGATGGACGATCTCCGTTCCATGGACGCCAATTCACCCTTTGGCCGCGTGTGCCAACCAGAAGACATTGCCAATGCGGTCTTGTTCTTTTGCTCGCCTCAGGCGTCGTATGTGACGGGCCAGCGCCTGCAGGTCAATGGGGGAGGCAACAGCCTCCGTGTGGGTCAGTAAGCCCCGCTATCCTTCGTGGCGTGAGCCCACTTGCCCCCCAAAACTCAGACACCATCATTGAGATCACAGAGGAAGCACTCACGCAGCTGCTCACCCTTCGTGATGAAGAACCAGAGAAAGAACGCCTGGGTCTTCGTCTGGAAGTCATCGCCACACCAGGCGAAGAATTCAAATATGACCTGTCATTTGAAATCGTCACGCAAGCCGCTTTCACAGATGAAGTGCGCACCATTGGCGGTTTGAAAGTCATCATTCCGTTACAAACGTTTGAACACATCAATGGCGCGGTTCTCGATTACTCAGAGCGCCAAGGTCTCATTATCCGTAACCCGAATAAGCCACCAGCACCAATGATCGACGGACTCACCAATGATGACGAACTCTCTGCATCTGTGGAAGCAGTTATCTCCACAGACATCAACCCATCACTCGCGGCACACGGCGGTTTCGTCACATTCGTTGGTCACGATGGCGAAGGCGTTGCGTACCTCACCATGGGTGGCGGTTGCCATGGTTGCTCAATGAGCAAGATGACAATGCTGGAAGGTGTTCAAACAACATTGGTGGAACAAGTTCCAGGCATCCTCAAAGTTCGTGACGTCACAGACCACGCAACTGGCGCAAACCCGTACTACAGCTAATTCATGAACATCAATCAACTGTGGATGTATCCCGTCAAATCAATGATGGGCGCCACAGTCAACAGCATTGAACTCACTGAGTTAGGAATAGTTGGCGATCGCCACTGGGCAATTCGTGATCTCGAACGTGGTGGTATTCGCGGCGCAAAGAAGATCGGCGAGTTAATGCAGTTCGCCGCAACGAGAAGTGGAAACCGCGTCACCATCACAATGCCAAATGGCGAAACTGTGACATCAGACGATCCACAAATCAACGAAAAACTCTCGCGTGCGCTTCACCACAGAGTGCAACTGGAATCACTTCCCTCAGACAACAATCTTGATCACTTTCGTCGCGGTCCAGGCGACAGTAACGACCCACTCACAGAACTTCGCGGCATCTTCGGGCGAGAAGAAGACGAGCCACTTCCCAATTTCGGTGCGTTCCCACCCGAGGTTGCAGAATTTGAATCTCCTCCTGGAACGCATCACGACTGTTGGCCACTCATGGTGATGACCACATCGGCATTCCGGGCAATGCAAGAAGCACTTCCGAATTCAGTGATTGACGTCAATCGTTTTCGTCCCAGCATCGTGATTGACACAGATGAACCTGGTCATCCTGAATTCACATGGACTGGTAAGAAAGCGCAGATCGGATCGGCAACCATTGAGTTTTTGGAACCTTGCCCGCGGTGCGTGATGATCACCCGTCGCATTAACGACAACATTCCTGAAGATCGAGCCATTTTGCGGCACGTTGTGCGCGACTTGAATCAAAACCTCGGTGTCTACGCTCGAGTTCTCATCCCAGGAACCATTGCGTTACACGACTCAATGGTAATTTCATTACAGATTTTTTATTAAAGAATAATGATTTAGAAGCATCAACCAAAATAATTAAAAATTCCACAGAAATATTAAATAAAGAAATAGATAAAAATTTAAACGATGTAAGTAAATCTATTAATGATGCTAAAAATTTTATTCCTAGTA
>JBMTEX010000086.1:0-5910 GCA_049433485.1 Ilumatobacteraceae bacterium
ACACGGGCGATAGCGCCAAACCGTACACAGCGTTACGTCCTGCCAGAAGCACAGCCCCGCCAAATGCGCTGGCCGCTGTTCCGCCAGCTGCAATCACGCTGACGGCAGACATTTGTGATGCACCGGTGAACACCAGTAACGACATCACTGTTGCTTGCGCAATAGATGCATCTGCGGTCACCGCAAGCACACCAAACGACATTCCGAAGATGACGAATGCGACGCCAATGATGAGAGATGCACTCACAAATCGACGCGCATCTGGTGCGCGATACGTCTTCACTCTATGAACCGGTGAATGCGGCTTTTCCTGGACCATTCTCGAGGAAGCTCTTCACACCAATCTGACTGTCATTGGTTTCGAAGACCTCCACGAAACCATCGAGTTCCAAACGAAGACCCTCTTCCAATGTGCTGTTCATTCCAGCATCGACGACACGTTTGATAATGCGCGATGCCTGTGCTGCACCATTTGCGATGGACAATGCGAGTTCATGAGCGCGCGCCATGAGTTGATCTGGTTCCACCACTTCATCAGCGAGCCCAAGGCGAAGTGCTTCATCAGCTTTTACTTGACGGCCAGTCATCATGAGTTCTTTCGCACGACTTGCGCCGACCAAACGAGGCAAACGCTGAGTGCCACCACCACCAGGGATAATGCCCAAAAGAATTTCGGGTTGTCCAAACACGGCTTTTGTAGAAGCGATGCGATAGTCACAGGCCATCGCAAGTTCACAGCCACCACCAAGCGCATAACCACTAATGGCTGCGATAGTAAAACCCGGCAATGCCGCTACCGCATTTAACGTCTTGTGGAATTGCTGACCAATGGTGTTGGCTTCGGACGGGCCACCAAATTCTGAAATCTCAGCACCAGCAGCAAACAAACGATCGCCACCAGTGATGATGACTGTGTGTGCGGACAACAACGTGAGATCGGTGACGAGGTAGTGAAGACGTTCCAGCAATGCAGTGGACAGGGCATTCACCTTCGGTGCATTCAACGTCAACACAAATACGCCGTTGCTTGGGCTTTCAACAAGCACTAAGTCCTGGTTAGACATCTATGCACCCACACCTTTCAACATTTCATCCGCAGCGGACCACGGATCGATAGAGCGATTCAGCACGCCGGTTTGAAGAGAATCCCACCGTTCGCCGGTGCAAATATCTCGTGCGCGTTGTTCTAGGCGACGTGCAACTATTTCACGCAGTTCTTCACGTAGACGAAACTCGCGGCGCTTGGTTAATTCACCAGACTGCTCAATTGTGGCGCGATGCTCAACAATTGCATCCCACAATGCCGGCACGCCTTCGCCTGTATTGCCGATTGTTGCAACGATGGGCGGACGCCATGCTTCGTGCGGCAAGTCACTGAGTTCCAACATTTGCTCAATGTCGCGACGCGTCTCCTCCACACCTTTGCGGTCAGCTTTGTTAATGACGAAGATGTCAGCAATTTCCATGAGACCGGCTTTGTTGGCTTGTACTGAGTCTCCCCAACCTGGGTTCAACACAACAACAGTGGTGTCTGCCTTGCCGGCAATTTCCACTTCTACTTGCCCCACGCCAACGGTCTCCACCAAGATCCATTCACGACCCACCGCATCCAACATGCGAATTGCCTCAGGCGTGGAGAGAGACAGTCCCCCGAGGTGACCTCGCGTGGCCATGGAACGAATAAAAACGCCGGTGTCGGTGGCGTGATCTTGCATGCGAACTCGGTCACCCAGAATGGCGCCACCCGTAAATGGCGACGATGGGTCAATTGCCAGAACAGCAACTTCCATCTGCATGGATCGCAGATGCTTAATGACTGCACTGGTTAACGTGCTCTTGCCAGCACCAGGCGCCCCAGTGATACCAACCGTGTACCCATTGCCGCCACGCTGATACGCCAGACGACCAACTTCACGAGCCACCACGTCGCCACGCTCAAGTAGCGACAACACGCGAGCCAAGGCGGCGCGGTCTCCTGCACATGCGGCATCGAAAAGAGCTTGAGGGCTTAAGTTGCGACGACTCACTTAGGCGACCTGCACAACCTCAGTGACGCCGTCAATTCGATCACGCATAATGCGCTCGATACCAGCCTTCAGAGTTTGATCGGAGGCTGGGCACGTGGTGCATGCACCAGTGAGCGTGACAGTGACAACGCCTGTTGCTTCATCCACCTCACGCAAGATGATGTCTCCACCATCTGCTTGCAGTGCTGGCCTGATGACCTCAATTGTCTCTTCGACCTGTTGACGCATTGACATGCAGTCCTCCAATTCACAGCAAACGATACCCAACTACGCGCCCTGCTCGCCTACGCTCAATGACATGTTCGGTCACCAAGGTGGTTGGGATGAATTCCTGTACGCCGCAGTCCCTATCGCCGTAATCGCAGGGCTCTTGCGCCTGGCCACCACCAGGGCCCGAAAACTGCCAGGCCCTGTGGACAACACCACGAGTAACGAATCGACTACAGGCGAATTCGACTGATTGACGCTCCTAGACCTGCCAATCGGCCAACAATGTCGTCGTAACCACGGTCAATGTGGAACACATCGTGAATTTCAGTAATTCCGGGCGATGCGAGGCCGGCCACCACCAGTGCGGCTCCAGCACGAATATCTGGAGCCACCACTGTTGCACCATGCAAATGCGGAACACCACGAACAACAGCGTGATGCCCATCAATTGTGATGTCAGCGCCAAGCTTGCGGAGCTCTTCCACATAGCGGAATCGACCGGGATACAAGTTCTCCGTCACAATGCCCACCCCATCCGCAATGGACAGCATCGCAACCACCAACGGTTTGTAGTCGGTCGCAACACCTGGATACGGAAGCGTGGAGACGTCAATGGAATGCAAACGATCTGGCGCCGTAGCGGTGATGCCGTCGGTGTCGATGTGAAATGCAATTCCCATGTCCGCAAAGCGCGACAGCATCATGCCCATGTGCTCTGCAACTGCACGAGCCACACGCACGGTTCCGCCACACATTGCGACAGCAGCAATGTATGTAGCCGCCTGTACGCGATCAGTCACTACTTCGTGTGTCACCGCTTGCAAGGATGACGGCGCAACTCCGTGAACAGTGATGGTGGAGGTTCCAACGCCATCAATGCGCGCGCCCATTTTCTTCAACATCTCACATAGATCAACAATTTCTGGTTCGCGTGCAGCGTTACGAATTGTGGTTGTTCCCTCTGCAAGAACAGATGCCATCAGAATGTTTTCTGTTGCACCAACACTTGGAAAATCAAACTCAATGTCTGCTCCTTGTAGCCGCGCACACCGGCCAACAATGCCCTCGGCAGTCACATCGAATGTGGCGCCCATTGCTTCAAGTCCGCGCAGATGCATGTCAATGGGGCGGCCACCAAAGTCGTCGCCACCTGGCAGTGCAATATCTATCTCGCCGAAACGCGCCAATAACGGACCCACCAGATTCACCGATGCTCGAATTCGATCGGCCAATTCGAACGGCGCTACTGGCGTGATGTTGCCAGAATTACGGATGGACACATGTTGGCCCACCTCGCCGACGGGCGCTGGGGCACAACGAATGTCAAGCCCCACCGCCGTCAACAAATCAGCCATGATGACAATGTCGTCAATCACAGGGGCATTGGTGAGCACATACTGACCATCTGCCAGCAACGTGGCGGCCATCAATTTCAATATTGAATTCTTGGCGCCTGGCACCACAACTTCGCCAGATAGCGGGCCGCTTTGGCTAGCGACGATGACGTCGGTGTGGTTGCTCGACTCATCTGACATACATATCAGTATGCTCCCGCCGTGACCCCCAACGGGAGTACTCCCCGAAATCGCTTGCCCCAATGGGCCTCACCGAGTGATTCCTTCACGCCTCGACAGAAGCAAATTCTCCTCCTCATGGCACTGGCTTCCATGTCATCAGCCTTTGTCAACACACTCTTCACACAAACAGTTGCCTACGCAGCAGACGAGTTCAACATCAATAATTCGGGTCAAGGAATTGGCGCCGCAATTGTGCGTTGGGGAATCATCATTTGTCTTCCCATTGTTGCGTTCGCTGATCGACATGGTCGCCGGCCAACAATGATTGCAATGGCGTGGGTAGCTCCACTTGTGTGCGCGCTAGGCGCACTTTCACCGTCGTTTCCTTTTCTAGTTGTGACACAAACAATTGGTCGACCGCTGGGCCTAACGCTCGACATTCTGATTGGCGTCGTTGCCATAGAAGAAATGCCGAGGAACGCACGCGCATATGCCACTGGATTACTTGCAGTTCTCAGCGGGCTTGGCGCAGGCATTGCAGTGGCATCATTGCCACTTGCAGATATCAGCGACACATCGTGGCGATATGTGTATGTAGTGACATTGGTGTGGCTAGTTGTTGCCGTTGCATTAATGAAGTGGTTGCCCGAATCACAGCGCTTTGAAAAACACCAGAACTTAAGTCATGACGCTGTCTTAGCTGCACGATCTGCTTTGCGAACATCCATTGGCCGCATTTGCACGGTGGTATTTCTCACCAACTTATACATCGCAACTGCATCTATCTTCCAAAACAGATACCTAAAGGAAGATCGTGGTTATTCAGCTGCACTAGTTGCCATTTTCACTATTGCCACCAGCGCCCCCGCCTCACTTGGGCTAATTGTTGGTGGACGCATTGCAGATGAACGCGGGCGCAGAGTTCTTGGTGCAACCATGGTTCCACTTGGTGCGTTTTTGTTGGCCATGTCGTTCAACACATCAGGCGCCACCATGTGGTTGGCGGCAATTACCGGTGGTCTTGCGTTTGGCGTGTCATATCCAGCAATGGCGGTGTACCGAGGCGAACTCTTCCCCACCGCCGTGCGCAGTCTTGCTGGTGGCATCATCATGACGTCTGCGTTGGTAGGCGGAAGTATTGGCCTCGTCGCTGGTGGATTCATCATCGATACGGGCATTTCGTATGGAACGGTGATGCTGTGGCTTGTCGTTGGCCCTGTGATTGCGTCTCTAGTGGTGTGGTTTCGTTATCCAGAAACCGCACATCGCGAACTTGAAGACATCAACCCTGTTGATTTGATGCGCTAAGCAGGTCAGTCGTCATCTGGCTCGTCGTCTTCAAAATCTTCGTCACCAGACTCAATCTCTGACTCATCATCAAGAAGTGTCACAAGTTCTGCCATCGAGACTCTTGACGCATCTCGGGTGAAGAGATACGAATCGTTCTCGCCGCGTATCTCATGAAAACCAACGCCTTTGGCAACTGCGCGCGCGAAATCGAGCGCTTCCTCCATCGCTTTTTTGTTTTCTTTCCGGGCTAGTAGAGACTTTCGAATGATGATGAATTTGAATGTCTTCGTCTTTGACGACCTGCTCGATGCCGTGATGTAGAAACACCACGACACGTTTTCCCCTTTAATTGCGGCCAGCACCTTGTCATCAACACGGTCGGATTCAGCGAACACCAACCGCACAATCTGTTCATTCTTGATCTTGATCTTCTTCTTTAGCGGCGCGTAACCCCCAAACCGATAGATCTTGAGTCGAATAGCCTTTCCGTTGTACTTCATCTTCTCTCGATGACCGATGGGGCCATGTTTCAACACAACTGCCATGTACCTCTCCCTACGTTTTCTTCTTTGATTTCTTTGCTGCGGAATACATCAACCACACCGTGAACGCCGCCATGAGTAATCCGGCTGGCGGTGCAAATGCAAGAAGGACGAAGCTCATCAATATGAGAAATGTATAAGCGACGGCGAGAACTATTTTTCCGAAGCAACCAATGACACCAACTGCGGCTTCCACTGCGCCCACGGCAAGGGTCCCCACTACTTCACCCGCCACTGCGCCAGCGTTATGCATGCTCGATCCTGGACCAAGTTCCGCTGCACGTTGAGTTGACGTGCCAGTGGAACTCTTTATTCCCACCCAAA
>JBMTEX010000087.1:0-5885 GCA_049433485.1 Ilumatobacteraceae bacterium
ACCCACGACCTCCTGCTTGCAAAGCAGGCGCTCTACCAATTGAGCTACGTCCCCGAAGGGCAGGTAAGAGACTATCGGCGCAAATTCGGACTTGACTCATCCGTAGATCGGGACCTTTCGTGGCTTTGGCGTGACCCATCTGGGGAGTCGTTTCGCTCCGATTACTATGAAATTATGCGAAATTGCCATCGGGTCATCTTCGTCACTGTTTGTGCTGGCATGACAACCGCCCTTCCAATGACATCGCTACCGCAGGTGAATGCGCAGGCGCCTCGCGCAATAGACCTCACGAATCGCCAAGCGGTGATTGATTCCTACAAAGCCGAGTTTGATCGGACTGAGCCTCCTATGGAGTTCACAGGGAACATCAGCACCTGCACTCCGGGAACAACGTCTGTTGCATTCCAAAACAGTGTGCTGCAACGCGTCAATTGGTACCGCGAGATGGCAGGGCTACCGCCCGTCACATACAACTCGGCTAACCATGCTGCTGCTCAAGCAGGTGCCCTTATTAGTGCAGCCGAAAAGGCTCTCAGCCACACGCCAGCAGCAACAGCAAAGTGTTACACCCAACTTGGTTACACGGGCACTAGTCAATCCAACCTCGCTTTAGGTGGCAGTGGAGTTGATGCGATTGACATGTACATCGATGACTTCGGCGACAACAACACTTACGTCGGTCATCGACGTTGGATTTTGTCGCCAGAACTACGTGGCGTCGCAACGGGCGACGTCCCTAGCGATGCGAATCTAAAAACTTCGTCCGCTAACGCTCTCTATGTCTTTGATACATCGACGGCCGTTAGTGCACGTGACGGCGGTGTTGCGTGGCCGCCTCCAGGTTTTGTACCAGACAAAGTGGTCTACGGGCGATGGTCATATGTTCGTTCAGGTGCAAATTTTTCGAATGCTCAGGTCACTGTGATGGGGCCAAATGGAGTTGTGACAACCAATGTTGAACATCGCGGCGACTTCATGGGGCCCGGAATTGTCTTTTCTCCAACAATCACAACCAATCGAGCCGCCGACACGACATACACAGTCTCCATCACTGGTGTCACTGGAGTACCAAACTCCAGCATCACCTACAACGTCACCATCATTGCCATCAATAACCCTCCTTCAGTCTCCACCGGCGGTGTGTACGGGCATCGGTGTTCTGGTCGAGATCTCTATATTTATGCCGACATTTCAGATTCGGAGAACGATAAGTCCTCTTTCGAACTTTCTGGCGACACTGGCGACACTGAACTATTTACTCTTAAAAAAATTACACATTCAAGGATTACCTATTTCACTCTTCATCCAAAGAGGGCTCTTGACCCAACGCGTTCCACTTTTACCTTCAGGGTTTTGGCGACAGATTCGCTTGGTGCATCTCAGACACAAGACATCACCGTGTCCATACCCAAACCTTCAAGAAGGACGCTCTGCCCAACACGAGACATCACTATGAAGCGCACAAAATCGGGGGCGACTATTCGATGGTCCAAAGTTCCACTTGGCGCAAAAGCCACTAGGTTCGTTGTAAAAGTTGGCGGTCGTACCTGCACCACCACGAAATCGTCGTGCTCCATCAAAGGTTTACGCGCAGGGCGCTACACCGTCACTGTCAATGCATCTCGCCCCGGCTTAAAAACAGCATCGACGACCACTCGGCTCACACTTAAGTAGTCTTTATCTCTCTTTCCTGATGGCCATGACTCATTAATCTCCACGCTCTCCCACAGGCTCGAGGGTACCCTTGCACTATGGCAGGCGAACTCATTTACGCATTCAGAATCATGCGCCTGCCCTTGTTGGATGCCGGCGGTGCAGCAATTGGTCGCATTGACGACATTGTTGTGGTGCCCGGGCGCAGCGGCATGGCCCCTCGCGTCACCGGATTCGTTGCTACTAGCCAGCGCCGACGCATTTTCGTGAACGCCAACCGCGTGGGTTCTCTTGATACCGAAGGTGCTCGCCTTCGCAGCTGGGACGTGGACTTGAACCCCTTTAAGCCACGCGACGGTGAGCGTTTGTTGTCCGCCGACATCATCGATAAGCGGGTGAATGGCGAATCAGTCAGCGATGTTGCACTTCGCCCCATGGTGACTGCTCGTGAATCTGGATGGGAAGTTGCAAAGGTTCGTCTCAGCCGCGGCGGACTCTTTGGAAAGAAGAACACCTATCGCTTGGTGGAGTGGAACGAAGTGGGTGGCCTGTTTGCCGCAGTCACCGAGATGGCAGCAGAGGCCGCGCGTCTACGCGACATGCACCCCTCCGACGTAGCAGCAGTTGTTCGCGCATTGCCGCTTGCTCAACGTCAACTTCTTGCAAAAGAAATGGATGACGATCGCTTGGCCGACTTGTTGGAAGAGTTGCCTGAAAGCGAACAGCTCACACTGATTTCAAATCTTGATCTGGATCGCGTCATTGACGTTCTTGAAGAGATGGAATTTGACGACTTGGCAGACCTTCTCGCAGAAATGCCTGCGCAACGCCGAGCAGAAGTGTTGGAAGCCATGGACGACGAAGACGCAGATGTTGTGCGTTCGCTGTTGTCATATGCGCCCGGTACCGCTGGTGCATTGATGACTCCAGAAATCATCATTATGCCCGCCAACGCCACTGTTGCCGAAGCGCTTGCACAAGTGCGCGACCCAGAGTGGTTGGTGTCTATTGCTGCGCAAGTATTTGTGACTCAACCGCCATACAAAGCACCAACTGGTACCTACCTCGGTGTTGTTCATTTGCAGCGTTTGCTTCGCGAGCCACCCAGCACCGAGCTTGGCCATTGTGTTGCGAAGGAACCAACGGTGTTGCCATCATTATCAGATCGTGAAGTAGCTGAATTTCTCGCGTCGTACAACCTTCTTGCAGTAGGTGTGTGTGACGGTGCAGGACGATTGCTGGGCGCAATCACCGTTGACGACGTTCTCGACCGCATGTTGCCCGCCGACTGGCGCCAACGTCGACGTCAGGCGGCTCAATCATGAAGCGCCGTCAAGATCTCAGCACGCCACGTCAGCGTCGACGCCTGGGTATTCACTACGACCCAGATGCATTCGGTCAATTCAGTGAAGCAATTGCCCGCTTTCTGGGAACAGGGCGTTATCTAGTTATCCAAACCGTCATTGTGTTTGTATGGGTGACTGTCAACGTGTTCAACATTGCGCCGTTTGACGAATATCCGTTCATCTTCTTGACGCTGATCTTGTCGCTACAAGCCTCATACGCAGCGCCTTTGATTCTGTTAGCGCAGAATCGCCAAGAGGACCGCGACCGTGAACAACTTGAGCGTGACCGCGAAATGGCTGCGCGCACACAGGCTGATACTGAATACCTCGCTCGCGAGCTTGCAGGTGTTCGCTTGGCATTAGCTGACGTTGTTACAACAGAAGATCTGCGTGATCAACTAGAGCGCATCAACGGAGCGTTAGATGCGCTTATTCAGCGCTCACACGAGACAGCACCAACGCAACAGCCTGACGCGTAGCAGCAGAGAATTCGCGAGGCATCTGCATGGGTGCCAAGTGGTCGCCATGCAACTCAACAATGTCTGCGCGGAGTGCTTCCGCAACTGCCTTTTGTTTGTGCGGTAGCACTAAACGATCCTGAGTGGTGAGAACAAAAGCCGCTGGAACATCAACGTTGGCGGCAAACTCGCGCGCATCAAATCGAGAAATTGCGCGACCTGCTTCACTGACCATCCACTGATCGTTGCGGCGAATTTCACCAACAATCCAGGGAATGAATCGACTCAGTTCGTGGCCTCTAGGAATAGCTTTGCGTAATCCGAAACGAATCATTCGTGGTGTACTGAGACGGCGAATCACGGGGCCAAGCGCGTGACCCACTCGCCACCGATTTCGTTCGTGGCGGGTTCCGTTCCATTCCAACGCTGTTGCTTGTAACACCATTGCATCTACTAATTCAGGGTGGCGTTTCCACAACAACAAACTGATAGGGCCTCCCATTGAATAACCAACGAGCGTCACAGAAGAAATGCCAAGTGCACGCACCACATCTGCGGCGTCATCTGCACAGTCTTCTAACGCGAAAGGTCTGTTCGGACGCAGTCCACGGCCGTGGCCTCGATGATCGACGCCAATAATGGAATAGTTCTTTGCTAACTCCTCATATGCGGTGAAGAACTGCAAATCGGACGAGGCTGTCCACCCATGCAGGAGCAACAGAGTTGGTGCAGAGGGATCTCTGTGAATGTGATGGCGCACAAACATCTCACCGCGGCCCGGAAGATGAACGATTCGCCCTGGCAACAGCGGTGGAATTTCTATAGCAGACGCAATTTTCACTGACACGTCTTACATACTCCAACAACGTCTAACCGATGATGCGCCATGTTGAAACCGGCTTTCGCCGCCACCTTCATCAGCGCAGCATCAAGCTCATCTTCAATGCGATCTGGAATACGAACATCGTCAACAGAGCCACACACACTGCACACCATGTGATGGTGGTGGCCAGTGAGATCTTCGGTGAGTTCGAAGCGAGCCCATTCATCGGTGGTAATCACACGAACGACAACGCCAGCATTCTCAAGAACTGTGAGATTGCGATACACGGACGACTGTGGAAGTCCCGTTGTGTGTTGAAGAATTTCTGGAATAGACAAGGGCCGTTGTGAATGTGTCAACACTTCAACAATTGATTTGCGACCAGACGTAAAACGTTGACCAATCTCGGCGAGTTTGGTGGCTACGTGGTGCGCAATGTCTGCAGCCGCAACATGTTGATGCGTTGTCTTCCCTGTAGCCATTTCGCCACGCTATCGAGAATGGGTGAGAATTGCCCTGACCGCGTGGCTTTACTGCTCAAGCCCAACGAATTGGTGCAACGTGATACCTGATGCCACTGCACCGTCGAGGATTTCTGCGTTGGGAAAAGATGATTGACCAAGATTGTGCACCCCTGGCGTCACCGTATTTGTTGTGAGAGCTAGTGCAGTGTGTGCCGCAACAACACCAGCGACTGTTCCCACTTTGTCTGCAATGCCAACGATCTCAACATGTCGGCGTCCGTGACGCACTCCGCGCACTTCAACACGCAGGGCACCTTCTAGACCTTCCGCGTGTGGTGCGCGCAACATTGGCAAACGCGCCGTGAGACGATCTCGTCGTGTGGCTGAAATACGCGACGTGATTCTTTGCAACGTTGGTTCAAGGCGTTGCATTAACAATGGTTCTGGAGAGGCGAAGCGATAACAGTCCCTTGCACCAATTGGGTCAGGGAACCAACACAACTCGCGTCCACTTCCAGCAGGACGTTGCAACCATTCACCATCGTGCCAACCAATGGATAGACCGCGCAATGATTCATGATGTTGTCGTGCGCACATTGGTCCGCCGGTTCCGTGAACAGCGGTGTGCACTTCATCAATAGATTCAAATGCGCGACGCATGTGATTCACAAGGAGTCCAGACATTCCTGGTGAACATGCCACACCAGCAACAACTGCGGCTCCACGTGCTTCTGCGCGTTCCTGCAAATCACACATGGCGAGTACATCTTCCAGATTGTCGCTGGTGGACACCACAGAAATTCCTTGAGCAATAAACAGTGACGCCAGCGACGAATGGTGTTCGCCAGTTGCAAGCACTACTACCTTGCAGTCAAAGAGATCTGCTGCTCTTTGCAATGACGCAACGCGAACATTGTGTTGGCCGGTGTGCAGCGTGAGTGCCGCGCGTGACCCGACAATTCCGTGACCAACAATGCCAATCAGTGGCGGTGACGTCTCCGACATGGTTATCGCTGTGGGGTGACCTCGCGCCACCCGCCTTGCTGTGGTGCAACGACACCTTTGGTGCGACGACGAAGGACTCCGGCCACCATTCCAGCGATCGAAATAGCGAGGAAGACTTGGCGAATGAATTTCACAG
>JBMTEX010000088.1:0-5849 GCA_049433485.1 Ilumatobacteraceae bacterium
GGCCAATGACAATCCTCGGCGCCATTGAAGACGCAAGTGGAAAAACGCCGCAGCTCTACATCATCAAGGGAACTCTTGATGGATTCATGTCCATCATCTTTGTGGCGGCCTATGGAATTGGGGCAGCCTTCAGTGCGATCAGTGTGTTGGTGGTACAAGGTCTCTTAACGCTCGGTGGAACAGGCATTGACTCTCTCCTTGATGACCGGATGCGCACCGAATTGTTCGCCGCTGGCGGATTCTGCGTGATGGCGATTGGCCTGAATCTCTTAGAAATAAAGCGCATCAAGCTGGGTTCGCTCTTGCCGGGTTTGGTGATCACGCCACTTCTCGTGGCCATTTTTGCCGTCTAGACACCTCGGATGTGCGGAATAGATACCTCTTTATAGGAGGTAGTTGCGTACCGCGGGGACGCAGGGGTGTCGTAGGCTGGAAAACGTGAGTAAACCCCATCGCTCCAAGCTATTTGTCGCACTTGCGGCCCTGTTGTCAGTGGCGCTCATTGCACCAGCATCGGCCAGTGCCGCTTCTGGAATTGACTATGTGATCGTCGAGCGAGATGGTGATGTCACTGTTCGTACGCTCACCACAGCCCAAGCAGCATCACTGGCCGCAAATTCAGACATTCGCGCCATCTCGCCAGAGCAGACCATCACCGTGTCTGAGTCGCCCACCGAAATTATGACGGGCCTCCAGTCAAGCGATGAGTCTTTGCTAAATGGCGACGTCATCCCTGGTCGATACATCGTGCGTTTCGCATCTTCAGTTGCATCACGTGTGGCCGCAAACAATGTCTCCACTGGTGTGGTGGCAATGTTCAACAGTGCCATCAACGGTTTCGTTGCAGACTTGTCGCCAGATGAAGTAGAAGAAATTTCCAACAACCCCAATGTGGTGTCCATTGAGCCCGACCGCATCGTTGAAGTGAATGAGACGCAAGTGAGCCCAACATGGGGACTCGACAGAATTGATCAGCGCACATTGCCGTTGAACTCGTCATACAACTACAGCAGCAATGGCAACGGCGTCACTGCGTACATCATTGATACGGGCGTGTATTCAGCACACTCAGAATTCACTGGCCGAGTAGTGAATGGATTTACTGCCATTAATGATGGCAAGGGAACCGAAGACTGTCATGGCCACGGAACACATGTTGCTGGAACAGTCGCAGGCACCGTATATGGCGTTGCGAAAAAAGCAACAATTGTTCCGGTGCGTGTTCTGAGTTGTTCAGGTAGCGGTTCATATTCGGGAGTTATTGCGGGCATTGATTGGACTGTTTCGCATCACCAAGCAGGAGTTCCTGCAGTTGCAAACATGAGTCTTGGTGGTAGCGCAAGTAGCGCAGTAAATGCCGCAGTTGCTCGCGCAGTTGCAGACGGCATTACCTATGTTGTCGCTGCAGGTAACGAGAATTCGGATGCGTGCAGGCGCTCACCAGCCAGTGCACCAGATGCCATCACAGTTGCAGCGTCAACATCAGTGGACTCACGCGCATCGTTCTCGAACTGGGGTAATTGCGTTGATATTTTTGCGCCAGGTCAGAGCATCACATCTGCTTATATTGGCGGGACCGCAAGTATTAGGTCAATGTCTGGCACATCAATGGCGTCGCCACATGTTGCTGGAGTCGCAGCTCTTTATTTGGGATCAAGCCCAAGTGCCTCGCCTGCAGCGGTGACCAGCACATTGTTGAATGCCGCGACTCGCGGAATTGTCACGAACCCCGGCACTGGAACTCCAAACCTCTTGGTGTATTCGGCGTCCTTTGAACCAGCACCTCCTGGAGTTCCTGCAACACCTACTGGTCTTGCGGGAACACCATTGAATTCTTCTGTTGCATTGACGTGGGTAGCGCCCACCTACAACGGTGGTGCAACCATTACTGATTACGTCGTGGAATACTCCACAAATAATTCGTCCTCATGGACGGTGTTCGCAGATGGAGAATCTGAATCACCATATGCAACGGTCACTGGTCTCACGAATGGAGTTATGTACGCATTCCGCGTGAGCGCCGTGAACTCAGTTGGCTCAAGTGCGGCAACAGCATCAATCGCCGTCACGCCAAACATTCCTGGCGTACCAGGTGCACCTCGCTACTTATCAAGTGTTGTTGGTCGTGAACGAATCACGCTGAGCTGGTATTCACCATTAACAAGTGGAAGTAGTGTCATCTCGGACTACGCGATTGAGTATTCAACAGATAATGGAGCAACGTGGTCAACGTATGCAGATGCTGTCAGCACGTCGCGTTCTGCAGTGTTGTCGCCGATGGTTGCAGGCACCACATACACACTTCGTGTTCGTGCAATAAATTCAGCTGGCCCTGGTTCTGCAAGTAATACGGTGGTAGCAATTCCGCTGTCGTTCAATCCGCCAAGCGCAATTCGTAATCTCACTGCGTCGTCACGACTATTGGGTGCATATCTGTATTGGTCGGCGCCTCTTGACAACGGTGGAAGTGCTGTCACTGCATATACCGTTGACTGGTCAACTGATGGTGGCACAACGTGGATCGGAAGTCAGCGCGTCACATCACGGTCGCTCACGTTGGCCAATCTTGAGGGCGATGCGCAGCACCCCATCCGTGTACGAGCCATCAATGCCTACGGAACCAGCCCTGACGTCTACGTGACGGTCACACCTATGGGGCTTCGGGTTCCTTCTGAACCTCGCAGCCTTTATGTAAACGTTGGATACAACACCGCCACTGTGTATTGGTCAACTCCAGCAAGTACTGGCGGCACACCTGTCACTGGCTACTACGTTGAGTATTCCGTTGATGACGGTTCAACATGGACGAGAAGTTCGCTGATGCCCGCGTCTCGTCGTTACCTGATGTTGTCTGGCTTAGCCGGCGGTGTCGCGCATCAATTCCGAGTACTTGCTGTGAATTTGGTTGGAGAAAGTGCGCCGTCTCTCATCGTCACGAAAACGCCAATTGCGCCGTCTGTGCCGAGTATGCCACGTAACTTCTACGGCTTCTTGTCTTCGTCGACTGCATATCTGTCATGGAGTACACCAAGCAATAACGGTGGCAGCAGTATCACCGGTTACGTAGTGCAACAATCAGTGGACAATGGCGCTACATGGTCTGTTGCGGCAACAAACACGGCGCTCTATCGATCTGCACGAGTGAGTGGCCTCGTTGGTGGAACGTCGTACGCATTCCGGGTACTTGCTGTTAATGCAGTGGGAAACAGTGTTCCATCGAATGTGGTCACTTTGACTCCGGTCATTGTGGGAATTCCACGCCCACCGTCTTCAGTCTCTGCAGTAGTGAATACAACATCGGTCACGGTGAAGTGGACTGCTGTGACATCGGCATATGCAGCAATTACCGACTACATCGTTGAATACAGCGTGAACAATTCCGCTGCGTGGTCTGTGTGGAACGACGGCGTCTCAACGTCTACATCGGCAACTCTCACTGGTCTTACACCTGATATTCCAGTGAGTATCCGAATAAAGGCTGTGAACAGCATTGGCACTAGCCCGGCTTCGGTGGCTGTCACTGTGACGCCACGTGCTGTGGCGACGGCACCATCTGCACCGCAGAACGTTGTTGCAACTGCTGGTGACACTCGCGCAACGGTACGTTGGGCAGCGCCATCGAATAATGGCGGGGCAGTCATTTCGCTATACACAGTCACTTCCACACCAGGTGGCTTCACTTGCACCGCGTCCAGCGTGTTGGCATGTGTAGTGAATGGATTAACAAACGGAGTTGTGTACTCGTTCACGGTGACGGCAACTAACTCGATCGGTACAAGCCCAGCATCAGATATCAGTAACGAAGTGACGCCAGTCGCCCTCGGTATTCCTGCTGTCACTGCAGAATCATGGGGTCTTGACCGCGCAGATCAACGTGCATTGCCTCTTGATGGCTTGCTCACACGTGGCGGATCCGGTAGCGGCGTTGATGCATACATCATCGACACAGGCGTTGCATCAAGTCATGCGCAGTTCACCGGTCGCGTGGTGTCTGGCTACACCGCCATTGGTGACGGACGAGGAACAAATGACTGCCACGGTCACGGGACCCACGTTGCGGGAACCGTCGCTGGTTCGTCTTATGGCTTTGCTAACGCGGCCACCATTGTTCCGGTGCGAGTTCTTGACTGTTATGGCAGTGGTTCAACTTCCGGTGTTATTGCGGGTATTAACTGGATGATTGATCATCACGTTGCAGGTCAACCGGCTGTTGCCAACTTGAGTCTCGGTGGTTCTTACGATGCAGCAACTAACGACGCCATCACGCGCGCCGTTGCAGACGGAATCACTGTGGTGGTTGCAGCAGGTAACGAATCGACAGATGCATGTACGAAGTCTCCTGCCAGCGCGCCTGCAGCAGTGACAGTTGGGGCCACCACCAACACAGATGGAAAGTCCTACTTCTCCAACACTGGTGCATGTGTGGATATTTTTGCGCCAGGAAGCTCCATCATTTCAGCTGGTATCACCACAACAACTGCGTCTGCGGTGATGTCTGGTACGTCCATGGCGGCGCCGCACGTCGCTGGTGTGGCTGCCCTAATCCTGAGCAATGCTCGTGCGCTCACTCCGTCTGAAGTAGCGGCTCGTTTGGCTGCCGATGCAACAACTGGCGTTATCAGTGGACTGAACTCATCCACGGTGAACGCATTGCTGTATCAGCGCCCATCATCGAATGCATCGTCTGCATCCTTTGAAGACGATGACACCATCGACGAAGTGAACAATGAAGATGGTTCTGATTCGGTCTCGATGGATTACGGCGCAGAAACACCAGTTGTCGCACCTCCATCACAAGTGGCACCTCCATCACAAGTAGCACCACCAGCAGTGATTGCTCCGCTTGCACGAATTACAAGAGCTCGCAAAGTAGGTAAGGCGTATCGCATTGTGATTGCCGCACCAAAGGGCTCACGCGTTGTGGTGTACCGAAATGGTAAAGCCGTTGCCAGTGGTAAGAAGTCCGTATTCACCATTTCGATTGGCCGGGCAAAGTCAGCAAAGATTCACGCTGTGGTGAAGTCGGGTCGATCATTCTTGGTCACGCAGAAAATCACCATTCGCGCTGGCGCTACTTCGACGCGCAAGTAAATGATTCGTCGCGCCGTAGTTGGGGTTGTCTGTCTTGCGACGGGCTTTCTTGCTGCGTGTTCGAGCGACGCGTCTACTACTACTGACACGGTGGTGAGAACGGCAACATCAGCGGTGGAATGGTTACCGTGCGGAGACATTGAGTGTGCGCGAATAGATGTGCCACGAGTGGGCTCAGACCTGGAGGGTGACACCTTCAAGGTGGCTGTGTATCGACGTGTGTCTGCGAAAAAGAAAGCCCCGGTACTTTTGCTGTTGCCTGATAGAACATTCGGATATTCAGCACGCGAGTTGGTGGAAGATGCACCATTGACAATGGGTGCGGTAGTGCGTGATTACACACTTATTTCGTTATCGCCACGCGGGACTGTTGATTCACCACTGGAGCTCACAGATACAAACTTCTTGTCGTCGTTGGATGATGTTGACGATGTATTTGCGGTACGGCGAGAGCTTGGATTCAAGAAATTTGCAGTGATGGGGTGGGGTACTGGTGCAACTGGCGCGGCTGCGTTGGTAATGACGCAACCGTCGCAGGTTCTAACGGCTGTGCTCGATTCACCACAAGATCCGGGCGAATCGATGGTGCGCCAAGCAGAACAACAATTGGCATCGATGCAGGCTGCGGTGGTGACTGCAATGCGGTGGTGTGCATCGCATTTGTCATGCCCAACGAATGCGAACGTGGCTCAAGCGTTCAGTCAGTTCAAGACCAATCTGCGACTTGGGCGTTTGGATGCCGGCATTGACTTTGACAC
>JBMTEX010000089.1:0-5753 GCA_049433485.1 Ilumatobacteraceae bacterium
TCTGGGCCGTGTCTCAGTCCCAGTGTGGCTGATCGTCCTCTCAGACCAGCTACCCGTCGATGCCTTGGTGGGCCGTTACCCCGCCAACTAGCTGATAGGCCGCGAGACCCTCCCGAACCGAAATTCTTTCTTTGCAAAGTGATGCCACTTCGCAGAGGTATTCGGTATTAGCAGTCGTTTCCAACTGTTATCCCGAAGTTCGGGGCAGGTTTCTCACGTGTTCCTCACCCGTTCGCCACTAAATCTTCCGGTGTATTGCTACACCATGGATTCCGTTCGACTTGCATGTGTTAAGCACGCCGCCAGCGTTCGTCCTGAGCCAGGATCAAACTCTCCGTCAAGAACTTGTTGCTTGCGCAACGACGTTCTGGAAAGTCTGTGGGACCCGGGGGGAATAACCCCGTGGCCCCAGTTTCTGACTTAATTTTGTTTTTGTTTGGGACGGATGGGAATCCGTCCCTGAATTGACAGACAGCGTCGACAATCAAATGATTGACTCGCTGCCCGCACTGGCGTTCAGTCTTCTCTTCTGTTTTCAAGGAGCCAATAGCTCTCGGTATGTACCAAAGGCAGTGATACCGACACCCACAAACGCGTGAACGCTTTTGAGGGGCGAGTTGCAATGCTAACGGTGCGTCAGACCCAATCACAACATGGGTTTCAGAAGATTTTTGGTCTTCTTCTCTGTGGATAACTTGACCCTAGTTGGACAGGTCGAAGAGGTGGTACGTGGTCTTTCCTTTACGCACCAACACCCATCGCTCGTGCAGAAGCCCTTTATTTGCAAGGGTTTCCCCGTCTTCGAGGGTGCTTCCATTAACCTTGACGCCCTTCTGTTGGATGGCGCGACGTGCCTCGCTGTTCGACGAAACAATTCCAGAGCGTGCAAACAGTCCGAAAACGTCGTCGAGGTCGGAACGAGAAATTTTGGTTGTCGGAACTTCTGCCGCCACTGCATGAAGCGCATCAATAGTCGCTGTAGTGGGATCTGCGCCGAACAAAATTTCTGCAGCAGCTTCTGCATCACGTGCAGCATCTGCACCGTGCACCATTGCAGTCATCTCAGTTGCTAACGCACGTTGTGCAAGTCGCTTCTCCGGAGCGTCGTTGTGCTGCGCAACAACATCGTTCACCGCATCAAGTGACATCAACGAAAATTGCGGCAAGTACTTCACAACGTCTGCGTCTGCCATTTGCATCCAGAACTGTCTGAACTGATACGGCGATGTTCGTTGTGCGTCTAACCACACTGCACCGCTAGCGGTCTTGCCGAACTTTTGTCCGTCGCTGCGAGTGACTAACGGCCACGTTGCACCGAACGCTCCACGTTGCAAGGTCTTGCGAATGAGATCAATTCCTGCGGTGATATTGCCCCACTGATCTGAGCCACCCATCTGAAGTTCAACGTTGTGCTCAGCGCATAAATGCCTGAAATCATTTGCTTGTAGCAACATGTAACTGAATTCTGTATATGACAATCCGTTGTCGGAATTCAAACGGTTCTTGACAGATTCTTTTGCCATCATCTGATTCACCGTGATGTGCTTGCCTACATCGCGAAGAAATTCGAGCGCACTAATTCGCGCAGTCCAGTCGGCGTTGTTCACCAAAGTTGCCTGCGTGTCACCAGTCGAAAAATCAAGAAGATTCAACAATTGCTTTTTGATGCAGTCGACGTTGTGCTGCAAAGTTTCAGCGTTCAACAAGTTGCGTTCTTCGCTGCGGCCTGATGGATCCCCCACCATTCCCGTTGCTCCACCTGCTAGCGGAAACGGACGATGTCCAGCCAGCTGAAAACGACGCAATGTGATTTGTCCCAACAAGTGACCAACGTGCAATGAATCCGCTGTGGGGTCGAACCCCACATAAACACCAATTGGTCCAGAGTTCAATCGAGCTTCCAGAGCATCGGCGCCAGTGGTGTCGTGAATGAGGCCTCGCGCGGTGAGTTCATTCAATAATCCTGCAGTTGTCACATCTCCATGTTGCCATGCAGAGCATCGTTCCTCACGACCTATTCTGAACAGGTGGCATCATCGTTACTCCCTGGCGCACAAAGTCTCTTCGAGGAAGAAGACCCCATGTTGGGCGCACTGCACGCACAGGCACGGGCTTGTGAATCGATTGGGTCGTCAATGTACACACGATTGTTTCGCGATCTCGCAGATGACTACGCCGACAATGGGCGTACGTACGCAATTTTGGCAGGGCGCAGCGCTCGACCCATTCATGATGCAATCCCGTTGCGCCTAGCTGCAGCATTACACCGAATCGTGCTGTCGGGCCGCGATGAACGTCTTGCGCGCCACTACCCCAGCGTGGGTGGGAAACCGGGACAAGACTTCACCGCAGATTTCATCGCATACATGCGTGACCATATTGACGAAATCGATAGTTCTCTCACTCAGCAGGTACAGACAAACGAAGTTGGACGCAGCATTGTTCAATTGACATTGAGCCATTGGCTGACAACATTGAATGTTTCCGACTTCGACTACTTGGAGGTTGGTGCCAGCGCAGGCCTCAACCTGAACTTTGACAAGTACTACGCATGTTCTGGTCAACTACGCATGGGAACACAGTCTTCACCCGTGCGCTTCATGGGTGACTGCTTCACTCATACTCCCAATCTTCCACGTAGTGGCGCACGCATTCAACGGAGACGAGGCGTTGACATTTCACCACTTGACGTCACGCAAAAGGATCATGAACTTCGCTTATTGTCGTTTTTGTGGCCCGACCAGAAATCTCGATTGGAACGCACGCGTGCAGCAATTGCAATTGCGCAACAGCATCCACCTCTCATTGATGCTGGCTCTGCCGACGATTGGATACAGAACCAATTATCACGACCCTCTGATCACGCCGTCATGGTGTTTCACTCCATTGTGTGGCAATACCTTGGCGCCGGAACGCAAAGCAGAGTGCGAGAAGCACTGCACAACGCAGGCATGCGTGCAACACCAACAACTCCGTTGATTTGGGCACGAATGGAACCATCAGGTCCAGTGGCAGACGTACAAGTTGATGTGTGGGACGGAACGTCCGAACAACCTCGACACGTGCGTCTTGCCGAAGTGGGTTATCACGGCCAAGACCTGAAGTGGTTAGTTCAGAACGACTGACCCAATGCCTTCTTCACCACGTCTGGAACGGGTGTGGGCTGTGGCGCACCGGGAGTCGTACTGACATATGTGATGACGCAATCAAAAACCAATTCGTTCTGCACCGCCATTGAGACAGTGATGTCAAAAGAGGTGTTCCCCCATCTTGTGACAGAACAACTGGCCTCGATGGTGTCGCCGTAACTTGCACCCCTGTGCCAGGTTCCTTGCGCAGATTTCAACATGAAATCAAAACCCACATCGATGAGGTCGACAGAGTCCACATCGGTCTGCAACTCTTTGGCTAACGCATGCCGAACAAACTGAGCAACAGAATCGTCTGCGTACACCCAATAGTTGGCGTTGAAAACAACATTTTGCATGTCGCACTCGTTGTATCGAACACGGATGCGCTCAACGTACGTCACGACAAGCGTCCACGAGCTTTGCTGATTGAGGCATGAAGCCGTTGTTTTTGAATTTCCGCAGCTTGCGGACCTGCGGCTCCAGGAGATTGTCGACGCTCCACCGCAACGCCTGGCTGAAATAGTGCTTCCACTTCTGCACCAAGTTGCGCATGCGATTTTACGAGCTCTGCCATGGGCGTGTTTGTTGCCAAACTTTCACGCACGACCGCTCCCACCACACCGTGTGCCTGACGGAAAGGCATTCCTCGCTGCACCAACCATTCAGCGATGTCAGTAGCAACCAATGCATCGGCATCCGCCGCATGCAACATTCGGTCAGCATTAAAGGTTGCGGTAGAAATCATGCCGCCCATTGCAATCAATGCACGACGAACTTGATCTACTGAATCGAACAATGGCTCTTTGTCTTCTTGCAGGTCTCGGTTGTAGGCCAACGGAAGCCCCTTCAACATGGCGAGAACTCCCGTGAGATTGCCAATCAGTCGACCAGTTTTTCCGCGCGCAAGCTCCGCGATGTCGGCATTCTTCTTCTGAGGCAACATGGAAGAACCAGTTGCGTAGGCATCGTTCAGAGTGGCAAAACCAAACTCAGCACTTGTCCACAACACCCACTCTTCGCCAAGACGCGAGAGATGGACTCCCAATAAAGCGATGTCAAACAAGATCTCTGCCACATAGTCGCGATCAGAGACGGCGTCTAATGAGTTAGCGAAAGGTTCAGCGAATCCCAAAATCTCAGCCGTAAAAGACGGATTAATCGGCAACGAAGAGCCGGCCAATGCCCCAGCACCCAAGGGCGAAACATCGAGACGATTCAATGCATCTGCGAGTCGATCTGCATCACGAAGAAATGCCCATGCATGTGCACGTAGATGGTGAGACAACAGCACAGGCTGAGCGTGTTGCACATGGGTATATCCAGGCAAACGCAGTGCCGGCGAATGAGCATCCGCCTCTTGCGCACGTTCTTCAAGAACATCAATTAGGGACAAGACACAACTGTGAACTCGACGCACTTCTCTCTTCGTCCATAAACGCAAGTCTGTCGCTACCTGATCGTTGCGACTGCGTGCAGTGTGAATTCGAGCCCCAGCATCTCCTGCAATTTGAGTCACTCGACGTTCAATCGCCGTGTGAATGTCTTCGTCGGAGTCTTCGAAAACAAACTTGTTCTCAGTGAATTCAATTTCAACCTGGTTCAGCGCACCAGAAATTGAATCAAAGTCGGCCGACGACAAAATGCCAACGTCAGTCAGCATTGCAATATGAGCACGCGATCCAGCAATATCGTCAGCCCACAAGCGCTTGTCAAATGAAAGACTCTCGGTATAAGCCATCAATTCCTCTGCAGGACCCGATTCAAATCGTCCGTGCCACAATGCAGCACCATCGGCAACGTTCTTGTCAGACATGTGATGCTCCCTTCTTTCGCGGAATTCCACCCGTGGAATCAGTGACACCAGACAACGTGCGTAGCTCATTGGCCAAGCCACAACCTCCGACGGATTCAGATGCAACGCAGAAGATGGTGTCGTCACCAGCAACAGTTCCAAGCAACCCTTCAAGACCGCTGCGGTCGAGAGCAGATGCGACAACATGTGCACATCCGGGCGGAGTTCTCACCACCACGAGGTTTCCACTTGACGTCACTTCAGCGACCCATTCAGCCATGACGCGCCGCAGTTGGTCGCTGGGCGCGATTCGAGCAGGTGCATATTCTGCAATTGCATACGCGGTGTCTCCACCTGGAATACGAATCTTGACTGCACCAAGTTCTTCTAGATCTCGCGAAATTGTGGCCTGCGTGGCTTCAATTCCGTGATCTTTCAATAACTCTTGCAACTGAGGCTGACTAGAGATATCTCGTTGACCAATGAGGCGAGATATCAACTGTTGACGTTGTTGTTTTGTGCTCATATCACTCCCCAATCACCCAAGCGATTGCTCCACGCGCTGCAGTGAGTCGATGATGACCCTGTTGAATGACAAGACTGTGCGGACCGTCGAACACATCTGCCGTTACTTCCTCACCACGATGCGCTGGCATGCAGTGCATGAACTTGGCATGTGGCCCAGCAGCAGCCATTAACTCACTAGTGACGCAGTACGGAGCAAATATCGTCCGACGCTCTGCAAATTCAGCTTCTTGACCCATTGAAATCCACGTATCGGTATGCACGACATGGGCCCCAGCGATTGCCGCAGATGGGTCATCCGATTG
>JBMTEX010000090.1:0-5715 GCA_049433485.1 Ilumatobacteraceae bacterium
GCACCGACGGACCATTGTCCGAATGGTTAGATGAACTTGTTCATGACCGTCGTGTAATTTCGGTGGTAGTCGCTGGCGAAGAACGTGTCATTGCCGCAGAAGATGCCGCCTTGTATCGCGATGCGTTGGGGTGTGCGTTGCCACTTGGTTTACCCGCAGCATTCACCGACCCGGTCCAACAACCACTGCAACATCTGGTGGCGCGATACGCGCACACGCATGGGCCATTTGTATCGAATGATGCTGCTGTTCATTTCGGAACCACCGTGGAACGTATTGCTGCGGTCTGTGAACGCTTAGAAAAAGAAGCACGCATGGTGCGTGGTGAATTCCGCCCCACAGGGTCAGAACGTGAATGGTGCGATGCAGATGTGTTGCGACAGTTGCGCAGGCGTTCGCTCGCTGCATTGCGCAAAGAAGTGGAACCAGTGGAGCAGTCTTCTTTGGCGCGCTTCTTGCCGGCATGGCACGGGCTGACATCTCCACAACGTGGACAAGATGCATTGGTGTCTGCATTGTCGGTGTTGCAAGGTGCCGCACTGGTTGCGTCATCACTCGAGAGTGATGTCTTGCCGTTGCGTGTGCGTGGCTACAAAATCAGCGACCTTGATGAACTGTGCGCAGCAGGTGAAATTGTGTGGGTGGGTGCTGGTGCATTAGGCGCCAGTGACGGCCGCATTCGTTTGTTCTTTGCAGATCAGTTATCTCTTCTTGCACCAGCCATTGAATGGCCTGAAGCACCACAGGGCGACATTCATGTGGCGTTGAGGCTCGCCCTAGAAACTCGTGGTGCAGTGTTCTTTTCACAACTTCGAGCAGCTGCACCACAAGCAACCGATGCTGAAGTGTTGGCTGCGTTGTGGGATTTGGTGTGGGCTGGCGAAGCCACGAACGACACGTTTGCTCCACTGCGCGCAATGATCGCTGGCGGCAAAGCGTCGTCCTCGCGTACATCGCCACGTGCCATGGGTAGAGCATCGCGCCCACGACCCGGCAGATTGAATCGCATTGGGCCACCCACTGGTGCTGGCCGATGGAGTTTGGTGAAGCCGCTGTTGCAGCCAACTCCCACCGGAACAGAAGCTGCACACGCATTCGCATTGCAAATGTTGGAACGTCATGGTGTTGTTACGCGCGAGGCAGTGCTGGCAGAAAACGCAGTGGGTGGTTTTGCTGGTGTGTATGGCGTCTTGAAAACGATGGAAGAGCGTGGTCAAACACGTCGCGGTTATTTCGTTGACGGACTGGGTGCTGCTCAGTTCGCCATGCCGGGCGCAGTAGACAGATTGCGCGATGCTCGATCACCAATAGACATTGACCTGCATCCCGATGATGCGCCTGCGCCATTTGTGTTGGCAGCAACAGACCCAGCTCAGCCGTATGGAGCAACTTTGCCGTGGCCGCTCACCACGGGCAGACCAACTCGAAGCGCAGGCGCGGTGGTGGTGATATCTAATGGCGAGCCGTTGGTGTGGTTCGATGCACGTTCCTATTCATTGGTGACGTTCCCCAATTACACGGCGGATACATCGTGGGGAGATGCGCTGGTGTCGTTAGTGAAAGACGGCCGTCGCCGTGGTGCGGAAATTAGAAAAATTGATGGTGATGCAGTGTCGCCAGATCATCCAGCGGTGCAGGTGTTGCAGCGTGTGGGTTTTGTAGAGGGTTATCGCGGTTGGTCGCTACGCGATTGACCCAGCGAACGCAATCCGGCCCACGCCAAACTGGCCACCGCACGGCCCAGTTCTTCCGGCTGAAATTCTCGACCGTGCTTAATGACTTGTCGGCTGACTGCTTCGGCCATTCCCACTAGTCCGATGGCAAATGTATAGAGGTTGTCTTCAGATGCATCGATCGCAATAAACGGCAAGATTGCTTTGGCGGCCGCATCTTCAAACTCACTCACAATGTCAGCGAATTCTTCATCCACTCGTTCAGAACTTTCGAACAACAATGCGAACGCTTCTCGATGAGTGGCCACCCACGTGAAGTAGGCAATCATTCCGCGTTCTGTTTGTTCGCGTGGGTCTGTGGTGCCTTTGACGGCTGCCGTGACATCACCCACCAGTTGTGCACCAACGTGTCGAAGTAGTTCTAAATACAGCGAGCGCTTTGAGTCGAAGTATTGGTACAACACTGGTTTGGTGAGAGACATGGCTTCTGCAATGTCATTCATCGAGGTGTTGTGATAGCCGCGCGATGAAAATGCCGTGAGAGACACTTCCAAAATTTGGTGGCGGCGATCAACGTGCGACATTGGTTACAAACCTTGTTCTCTGTCTTCGCGTTCTGCGGCTTTGACGGCGTATCCAATGATGATGGACGGTGCCAGCAAAATTGAGCCTGCAATGAGGAATGCAACAACGGCTGTTACTAGTGGGCCTTTAAATCCAAAGGCGAATGCCATGACGAAACATGAGATGGCAACAGCCCACAACAAGTAACCAATTCGGTTGGCCAACAAATTGAGATGCGCAATTCGTTCGCGTCGGGCTCGCACGGGGTCATGTGACGGGGAGGTCATAGTGGAAAGGGTAGGGGCTGTAACAATTTCTTGCGTCATCGTCTACACATTTGCTGGAAGTAATCGGGTGAGAAATCCAAAGAACACAAAGAGTGCGGGTAAAAACACCACTGCGGTGACGGGGTAGACCATCCAAGCGGATCGCCCGCGTTTGACAGAATTCGTCGCCACGTATGTCATGACCAAGAGGAGCACCAGGAGAACAAGCGCACCCGGAATCGCGCCAGGATCATGGAACCATCCAGCATCAAATCCACCAACGACGGCGACGGTGGTGGGCGAGTACACCGTTGCCGGCTGCGGAGTGATTGCAGAATCCAATTTTGCTTTCACAATCATGCGTTGTGCAGATGTCCATTTAGGGTGGCACGTCACTAATGTCAACTGAGAAGTGGTTCTGTCAACGGTTTTCACTACCTCAACTTGTGATGGTTTCACCACAAACGGTATTTCAGAAACGATGTAGGTAAATGTTGAACCTGCGCGCGTGAGAATGATTTCATCGCCGAGTGTCAATTCATTAATGCGTGAGAATGGTGCGCCATATGACGTGCGATGTCCCGCGATGGCCACATTTCCTAACTGTCCGGGGAGTGGTGAGCCATCAAAGAGTCCAGGACCTTTTTGTAGTGCTTTGAAATCCACTCCCGCCACCACAATTTTGCTCACGCCAATTTTTGAAATCTCAATACGCGTGACGGGGTCGCCGTAAGAAGGAATGGCTGGTGCTTGCGACATGAATGTTCGCTGTAGATCGTCTTGTGCGCGTTGTTCGGAGAGACCCGTGCCCCACAGTTGGTAACCAACAAACAGAAGCATGAGAACACCAGCGGCAATGAAAATCTTTCCAACAACACCAAGAACGGCATCAGAGCGACGTGGGGCACGTTGGTTCGCAGTGATTTCGGCCTCCGTCACATAGTTGACCCTACTGGCACGTTGTTGTCGTTGTCTGAGGTTCACTAGCGTGAAGCAGGCATGGACAACGTGATTGAGCTGAACAACGTGGTGGCCGTGCTTGGTGGTTTCCCTGCACTTGCCGGTGTGAGTCTCTCGGTGGAGCGCGGCGAAATCGTGCTGTTGCAAGGGCCAAACGGCGCAGGCAAGACATCTGTCCTTCGTGTGTGCGCTGGTTTGTTGCCCATTGAACGTGGCACTGGAACGGTGTTGGGCAAAGACCTCTTCACGCAAAGAGAGGACATTCGTTCTCGTGTGGGACTACTTGGCCATCAGAACGGTTTGTACTTAGACCTCACTGTGAGACAGAACATTGAGTTCTGGGCCAGCACTGTTGGCGCTACGGCTGAAGAAGTTCGCGATGCCATGGCACGCATGCGCATTGACGGCAGATTGGCAGATGTAAAGGCGGCGCAGTTATCTGCAGGTCAGCGACGTCGTACTGCATTGGCAAGTCTCATTGTTCGCCGTGCAGAAGTGTGGTTGTTAGATGAACCACATGCTGGTTTAGATGCTGCTGGTCGTGATGAGTTAGATGAATTGTTGCGTGCCGCTGTTCGTGCGGGTGCAACCGTGGTGTTGGCAAGTCACGAGAGTGAACGCGCACACGGTTTAGCAACACGCATGGTCACCATCGATGGTGGTGGTGCACGATGAGCAACATCACACGTTCATCACGCGCTCGCATTACGCGCGCCATTGCCCGAAAAGATTTGCGCATTGAATGGAACAGTCGCATCTTGGTGAACCAAGTGGCACCGTTTGCAGCAATTGTGATGGTGCTGTTTGCATTCGCACTCGACAACGACGGCATCTTGCAACGCGTTGCACCAGGGCTCGTGTGGCTCGCGACCTTGTTCTCCATGTTGGTGGTGATTCAACGTTCCTTCGCCGTGGAATCTGCTGATGGCGCACTCGATGCATTGCGTGTTGCAGGCGTTGACCCTGTTGCCATCTTCTTAGGTAAGTCATTGGCATTGGCCGTGCAGCTCTTGGTTCTGGAAGCTCTCCTTATAGCCACCGCTGTGGTGTTGTATGCGGTGGAGATCTCGCTGGCCGGGCTGGGTCTGCTGGTGGTGTCTGTGGCGGCCGCGACCGTGGGGCTTGCCACCGTGGGAACTCTGTATGGCGGCTTGGCGGCAGGGGTGCGCGGGCGTGAAACCCTCCTACCTCTCTTACTTCTGCCCGTGGTGGCGCCTGTTCTCATTGGGGCTACTCGTGCCACCGAATCGGCTTTTGGCAGTGGCGGCGCAACCATTGGCGAAGGTTGGCCGTGGGTGGGTCTCTTAGCGGTGTTCGCGGTGCTGTTTGTGGCCGTTGGGTCGGTGGCGTTCGGCCCATTGGTAGACGAATAGGTCACACATGCCCTTCCTGATTTCCCCACGCCTCCCACGCAGGCAAGAATTGACTTCGTGAATTCGGCCGTGACCCCTCTCCGCGGCACTGGTACCTCAGCCACGCGTCGACTTGGTGCAGTGGTGCTGGTGTTGTCCGCGGCGTTGGCATAGTTCGGGCTTCTCTTTTCCGCCGAAGCTCGCGACCAAGGCAGTTCCGTTCGCATCATGTACGTGCATGTGCCATCTATTTGGGTGGCCTACATCGCCTTCATTCTCACCGCAGTGTGTTCCGGTATTTATTTGTCGAAGCGCAATCGCTCACTTGCATGGGATCGCGTGGCGGGAGCATCGGGCGAGATTGGCGTGTTGTTCGTTGCCGTGTCGTTAGTGACCGGAAGTTTGTGGGGGCGCCTCAGTTGGGGCACCTATTGGGTGTGGGATGCGCGTCTCACCAGCACTGCATTCCTCTTTATTACGTACATCGGATATCTGGCAGTGCGTCGCTTGGGTGGAACACAACGCCAGCGTGCACGTCGCTCAGCTGTTCTTGCATTGTTGGCCATTCTTGAAATTCCACTCGTGCACTTCAGCGTGAAGTTATGGCGTTCGCTGCATCAGGAAGCAACAGTGGCCACTGGCGGCACTGATGTTCACATGGATGGGTTGATGTTGTTCTCGTTGTTCCTTGGGCTCATCACATTCACTGCCATGTTTGTGTGGTTGGTGATGCATCGTCAGCGTGCATTGTTCTTGGAAGACACCGTGGCAGATCGCGGACTCGACGCTGCCATTGCTGCACGTAGAAGTGAGGCGGTGAACTAATGGAAGACGCAGGCTTCATTATTGGTAGCTGGGTGATTACTGCTGCGTCCATCATTGCGTATGCCGTGTTCGTGA
>JBMTEX010000091.1:0-5567 GCA_049433485.1 Ilumatobacteraceae bacterium
ATTCAGCTAATCCGGCTGCCCAAGCCGACGCGGTGGCCACGATGCTGCTGTAAGGGATTGTGCGCCCAAACCCGTTTGATCCGCCTTCGATTTGTTTTCCGAATGAGAGCACAATAATTCCGCGCGGCACTTTCTTCGCTTGGTCACACGCTGCAGCACGAATGACTGGTACTGCAGTATCGATAGGCGTGACATCTTGACCTCGCACGTAACTTCCTACTGCCACCGCCCACTCTGCGTCTGCACGTGCTGGAACCGCGGTTGGGTACCACGCGGCTTCTCCAAACGCTATAACTGGCGCAGTGCCTACTTCAATATGAAGTGGATTCTTCTGGCAGCCTGATGAGCAACGCGCAGTGGTGGGCGAGAAGGCATCAACATTCACTTTCGTTCCACGCGACCTGGAATTACGTGTTGACAATGCAACAACTTGCACAAGATTGGTTGATTTAGAACCTCTCAGCGAAACGGCCCTGCGAACAACTCTTGAGGAATACTGATCTATCGTCTTTACTCGTCGACCGTTAACAAGAACTGCAAGTTTCCCTTGAGACGGCCCGGCCACGTACCACATTGCAAATCTTTTCCGTCTAATTTTGAAACTGGCGCTTGCACCTGTTGTTGACGCCGATAGCAATTTTCCTCCAAGCGCTGTTCTGCTTCGGCTGGCCACCCATGAACTTGCTGAGACACTCGCTGAAACGGGCTCCGCGTGCGTCATAACTGGTACAACAGTGATCATCGCCAAGAAACTCGCCACTACATAAGCCATTCGTCGTGGTTTCCTCATGAAAAACAACTTAGGTGACCTACTGAGACAACATTCGTCACCTCACGGACACATGTGCCAAATGGTGCGACAGACTTCTGTACCCTGTTTCGAACAGTCATGAAATATCGAGTCTTTACAACCTTCTCGGTGGCTGCACTCATTGGAGTTGCATTCATCTCGTTCACATCACGTGTTAGCAGCAATCAGCGGGAATTGTCGCAAACGAGTGCCATAGTCGGAAATGCTGCCGCGGGCACATCTGTTGTATGGCTCGTGCTTGACGAAGCACCGTTGTCGGTCTTGTTAAAGACGGATGGAACCATCAACGCACAGCGATTTCCAGGCTTTGCAAAACTTGCAGCAACTTCAACCTGGTATCGCAACATGCTGGGTACTGCCCAACGCACGACAGAAGCTGTTCCGGCACTTCTAGATGGAAAATGGCCAACCATCCGCAATTACCCGTTTCTGTCAGACCACCCCATCAATTTGTTCACCCTTGCCAATGGCTACAAAAAACTTGACGTGTACCAATCCATCACTAACTTGTGTCCACCTGGAGTGTGCCCCAACAAGATTCCCGACGAACAACGTCAAGCCGAGTTTCAAATCAGAGCATTTCAAAATCTTTTACAACGCTCAACAACATCAACTGAAGAGATTGTTCACTTTTCGCACATCCTCCTTCCACATCGCCCATGGCGACTGTCGACTGAAGGTCGATTAGGGAAAGAACTTGAGACTGATCCACGTCCAGGCACAGTTCCGGATCGTCGTCGGGATGCGTACCAGTCGCTGTTACGTCAATTCGTAGCTACTGACGCACTTCTGTTTACATACCTCACCCAGTTAGAACAATCAGACAATTGGAACCGCACCATGATTGTTGTGACCGCAGATCATGGAATCACTTTTGTGCCGGGCGAGTCTTATCGTGACAAAGTCAATCCAAACAACCCAGGGACGCTTGAAGACATCTACCGTGTGCCTCTCTTCATCAAGTACCCAAATCAGAGTTCTGCAAGCGTCAGCGATTGCCCCGTCTCCTCTATTGACATTCTGCCCACCGTCTTATCCGTGGCACGTATCCCCCATTCCGCCCAATTAGACGGCGTTGACCTCAGCACTACTTGCCCTCAGCGCGCATCACGAAGGGTGCGGTGGCCCTACACAGGAAAAGACCTCACCACAGATTTCAACGCCGTTCTCGATCGCGTCAGGTATTACGACAAGTGGGTCGATGCAGACGGATCAGTTGATGATATTCATCGTGTTGGAATAAGTGGATCACTATTGGGGACACGAGTGCCCACAGACAACGCACCACAACGCACCGATATTCAATGGACAAATGTTGACCCCAACAGTTTTCTTGGAATCGGCGATAAGACACTGTCGTATGTTCCCGCTCGTGTCTCTGGTCGCATCTCAACAACTGAAAAACTCTGTTCCCGCTGTGAAGGTGTTCTTGTAGTGGACGGTGTCATTGTTGCATCCATTCCAGAACTGGCTGGGCTTGCGCCTTCTTCAAAACCTGCGTATTTCACCACTTCGGTCTTGACATCACGCGTGAAATCAACATCTGGCCAACCGGAGTTATGGATTGCAGACTGGAGCAACCAGCAAGTTGCACTTTCGCGCATCGGTCACTCCAAATGACAAAAAGATCAACACTTCCAACAGTCGTGCGCGCATTGTATTTATCCTCGCCCCAGCCACATCAAGACACAATGCTTGAAATGCGTGAGCGAATATTGACGATTCTTCCCGACGCCGAAGAAATCGTTAGCTACGGAATGCCAGCATTTCGTGTAAACGGGATAATTGCCTGCGGAATGAAAGCCGCAAAGAATCACGTGGGCTACTACCCCTTCAGCGGATCCATCTTGCCTCTGTTTGAAAAAGAATTAGCCACATTCTCACGCACAAAAAGTGCATTGCACATACCGGTAGATCAACCGCTGAATTTGACGCTTTTGAAGACACTCATTTCTGCACGACTTACACAGTCAGCAACAAGGCAATAACGAAAGCACCGTACAAACCAATTAATGCAAGACCTCTCTGACGCCCTAGTTGGTGACGTCGAGAAGGAATCATTACAAGGGTTGCGACAAATGAGGCACCTATGGCGATGAGCGTTGGCTGCATGGAGATTTCAATTGGGGAAATCCAGCCTGCGGTACCGACGATCAACATTGAATTGAAGATGTTTGATCCAAGCACTGTTCCAATTCCAACGCCAATATGCCCACGTCGCGCAGAGATAATTGTGGTCACCAACTCTGGCGCCGATGTTCCAATTGCCACCACTATGGACCCGATAATGAATGGGCTCCACCCTAAGAACTCTCCAATATCCTTCGCGCCCATCACAATCAATCGACCAGAGACCATAAGAAGTAACAAGCCCACTGCAACATCAACCACTATGAAACCTCTGCGTAATTCGGCAACATCATTCACTGCTTGGCGGTCATTCCTCGCATCTCGCACCACCCACGACAGCCAAAGCACGAAAATGGAAATCATTGCAATGGCTTCCACGCGCGCAATCTTTCCGTCAACAGCACTTACAACCAGGACCGCCAATGCAGCAATGAATCCGAACACTTCGCGTTGCACTTCTCGACGTTCAACATGAATGGCACTCACCAACAATGTGAACCCCATGACAATTCCCAGATTTACCATGTTGGAACCCATCGCATCGCCAAGTGCTAGTTCGGGTCGACCATCAATTGCTGCCAAGACACCGACGGTTAGCTCAGGGCTAGAGGTAGCAAACGCTGCCACCGTGGCCCCAACAACGCCAGCAGGAATTCGCAGCCATGTGGCCAGCCCGACAGCACCACGCACAAATCGTTCACCACCGATGGCAGCAAGGACGAGACCGAGGAGCAACAAGACAATAGACATGGGGGACGCCTTTCAATCGACGTCGACCCGGCTTCCCGACACTCCACCAGTCAGTGTAACGACTATCGGTTAACAAAGGACGGTGCACGAAAGGTGGCCGTTGACGGACTCAATCCCGTCTCACTCGTTGTAAGAGAGATGTTCTAACTAACCGAACTTTGCGGCCGCATGTGTCGACGCAGTGCTCGGCATACAGTCGGCATGCTTGACTTATGATTTGGCGTATCACAAGTATTCTCGGAGCCCACCAAAGAAAGCAGCCTCAAGTGAAGAGCGCTCAACGACGACGTGCCTACGTCTGTGTGGCCGTACTCATAAGTGCCACGGTGTGCTTCGCTGTTTTGCTGTTCAATACAGGTTCGGTATCTGCAGCGGAATTTCTGCAGAATCCCGATTTCATCTCAACGACCAACTGGTCTTCGAATGTTGGCTGGCAAACATGTAACTCAAACGCAGGGTCGCTTCCGTGTAACGACGGCAACAATCTGATTTTCACCCGCACATCGGCCGCGGTTTCGCAATGCGTGAATGTCGCGAACATTGGCGACTACACATCGGTGACGGCATCAGCATCGGCAGCCCAATACCAAGGAACTGGGGCAGCTGACTCGATCACCGTGACACTGTTTCTTTACGGCAGCAACGGATGTGCAGGAAAGATCTACCAGAACGGGACGACTTCGTCACTCACATCAACGTCCTTCACACCAGTCAGCGTGTCACTCTCATCGACATGGGCATCCTGGTTAAACGTCAAAAGTATCTTGATTCACATCAGCGGTGTGGCCGGGGAGACAACTGACGGAAATCTAGGACCGATCGTTGATAGTGCATCACTGGATCTAGCCGGGGGCCCGGCGACAACCACCACATCAAGTACAACGAGTACATCAACGTCCACCACCACAACCACCAATACGACATCAACGTCCACCACCACAACCACCAGTACAACATCAACGCCCACAACTACAACGACGACCCTGGCTCCTTCGACTACATCGAGCACGTCATCAACGCCCATCTCTCCGTCCACCACCGCATCGACAACGACGGCACCGAATACGACATTCACTGCACCCACTACCCCAACACAGGTCGTCAACCCAGCCATTACCCCGTCGACCACAACTCAACCGATTCGATCCGCAGTGTCGTCAACCACTACGTCCTCCACGACAACAACCACGATCATCACCCTTCCTGCAGTAGAAGAAGAGCCGCCAGTAGACAAGTCGATCATCGACCAGATTGCCACCGACGAAACGATCGCAATCGTGAACGGCAAGCCCGCCGACATGTCGATGAACGTGGCGAACGGAACGGTCTCCCTTGAAGTAGCTAGCGCAACGTTCCACATCATTGCGACAGACAAGGCGGGTACGCCCTTGAAAATCGACGAATCGGGGCGAGTGTTTCTGAACGACACACGATCTTTCGGGGTTTCGGCCGCCGGTCTAATCCCAAAAACCCAATACGAGATCTGGCTCTATTCCACCCCGATGAAACTCGGGAAGTTCATGACGTCAATAAATGGTTCGCACACCGCAAACATCTCACTTCCAGAGAATGCCGAAGAAGGGTGGCACAACATCGTGTTCACTGGGAGAACCATCACCGGAGCCGAGATTTCAGTTTCGGGTCGGCTCCGAGTACCAACCGACACGAACATCGTGATCGATCTTGCGCGCTCGACGTGGGTATGGGTGCTTGTTGTTGGGGCAATCTTCTTCGCACTCCTGCTACCTGGAAGGTTCCGCAGTAGGAGGAAGTAACCCGCATAAAGGAGACTTTGGGGATTGCACCTCGACGGGCCATTAATGGTGGGCGTTGAGGGACTCGAACCCCCGACCCTCTCCTTGTAAGGGAGATGCTC
>JBMTEX010000092.1:0-5524 GCA_049433485.1 Ilumatobacteraceae bacterium
CGGGAAACAAGTCCCAATGCAACGTTGCACATGGGTGCCACCTTGGTGCAGACATCGTCATGCCCACAGCTCACCACCGTTGAAGCATCAGTGAATCATCTAAATGCATTGCTTGGAATTGAAATTCCCAACGACCGCATCATCTCAATTTTGGAGGCCATTGGATTCTCGCCGACAATCTCTGGTGACACGTTGTCGGTTGTTGTGCCAACGTGGCGGCCCGACTGTACAGAAGCAGTAGACATCATTGAGGAAGTTGCACGTCATTTCGGTTACGACAACATTGGGAAAACAGTTCCAAAGTCCGCGGTATACGGTCGATTGTCTACCTTCCAACAACGTCGTCGTATTCTTCGACGAGTACTGGTGGGTCTGGGGCTTGACGAGGCCATGCCCTCTCCGTTTCTGGCTTTCGGTGATCTCGCGGCTGTCGGTCTGTCTGAAGACAATGCACTTCGTTTAGCTAATCCGCTTGTGGCAGATGAAGCCATTCTGCGAACATCACTTCGCCCTGGGTTATTGAAGTCGCTTCGATACAACCAAACACACCGCGCACCGCGTATTGGGCTCTGGGAAATTGGCCATGTGTATCCAACGTCTGGCGCTCAACTTCCGGACGAAACAGAGCAACTTGCAATTGTTGTCGCTGGGGGAGACGCAGAGGTTGCCTTGTCGCAATGGAATGCAGTGTGCGACGCTTTGGCAGTTGGTGCTCAACTCGATCAATCACGAGTGCCTGCCGGCTTGCATCCCACACGATCTGCAACTCTTGCTCGTGGAAAGAAGATCATTGGTGTCGTCGGAGAGATAGATCCAATGGTGTTGGAATCTCTCGGCATTGATGGTCGTGTCAGCATTCTGGAACTCGACCTGTCAACCATTCTTGCTGAAGATCCAAAACCAGTGCAAGCACGAGACATCAACCGATTCCCATCGAGTGATCTCGATTTAGCTTTCATCGTGTCGGATGACATCCCTGCTATCAATATTCAACGTGCTCTTCGTCAAGGTGCAGCGAAGAGATTGGTGTCCATCGAATTGTTCGACGTATATCGCGGACCTGGTGTTCCTGAAGGAACTCGAAGCCTTGCGTTCCGTCTACGTCTGCAAGAGGTTGGTGGCACGTTGACAGATGCGGTGTTGGCTTCGGTGCAGAACCAATGTGTCGCTGCAGTGGAAAAAGCTGGCGGAAAACTTCGCGGTTAGTTCAAAGTCGGATCATCGGGAAACAGCGAAAGCTTCCGAACGTCAGACACTTGTCGTGCAAGAATGCGTGACCACAAGTATTCGCTGTCGTTATCAAACACATCATCTTGTTCGGAGGCAACAACAATCCAGCCACCCATCTTGATCTCGTGTTGCAGTTGACCAGGGCCCCATCCGGCATACCCACGAAACACGCGATGTCGAAAGCCGTGTCGGGGATTGTCGGACAAGATGTCGATGGATGTCACGCCAGAAGTGGTGGTGATGTCTTCTTGCAAGCAGAGAAAATTTGACAACTCCACTGGTCCACCAATGAACACTTGATAGGGCGGGGCAGCAGAGTGGATCCATCGCTGTAGGGGAGAATCGGGGTCGATGTCTCCGTCGATATCGGGTCGGTTGAGGACCACGCCCATGGAGCCTTCGTCATTGTCGTGAGCAATCAGCAGAACTGCCGTGCGCGCAAAGTTGGGGTCTTCCATCAGTGGGTGCGCAAGAAGGATGGCTCCAGGCTGGGGAAAAATGATTGCATTATCATTCACTGATTCGTATAGTAATACATCTATGGTGAAAGTCGGAATCATTGGGGCGTCGGGATACACCGGGGCTGAACTGTTGCGTTTATGCGCTCAGCATCCAGAAGTAGAGGTGGTGGCGGCCACAGGTGACTCGCAGGCCGGAACACTGGCCAGCCATTTGTACCCGTCACTTGCAGCTGCATATCCCAACCTGGTCTTCGAAGAATTCGCCGTGGATCGATTTGCTGGCCTCGATGTTGTGTTCTTGGGCATCCCCCATGAGGCCGCACTGGAGATCGCCCCACAGTTGGTGGGCAAAGTGGGCACCGTCATCGATTTGTCTGCCGCATACCGATTGAAAGATTCATCGTTATATCCCACGTGGTACGGCTTTGACCACACCCAGCCTGAGTTACTCGCATCAGCGGTGTATGGGTTGCCTGAGTTGTACCGCAGTGAACTTGTTGGAGCGTCGCTGATTGCAACGCCTGGGTGTTACGTCACTGCTGCATCACTAGCTCTCACTCCATTGGTTCGTTCTGGAATTGTTCAGTCTCAAGGCGTCATTGTTGACGCCGCATCAGGAGTGAGTGGAGCAGGCCGAGCACTGAAGCACACATCGTTGTTCTCCACGGTGGATGAGGATTTCACTGCCTACGGGTTGCTTGACCATCGGCATACGCCAGAAATTGAACAAGTCACCGGAGCACAAGTTCTCTTTACACCGCATTTGGTGCCAATGAATCGTGGAATTTTGGCTACGTGTTACGCGCGTCCCGCAGGTGCTGCGCCTACGACCGCATCACTCTTGGCGTCCATCGCCACGTTTTACAAAGATGAACCGTTCATCGTGGTGCGCCCACAGGTTCCTTCAACAAAGGCCACATTAGGAACCAATTGTGTTCATATCACTGCACGTTTCGATGAACGTACTGGTTATGTGATGGTGTTGGCTGCATTGGACAACATCGCCAAAGGTGCCTCTGGTGGTGCGGTGCAATCCATGAATGTGGCTCTCGGGTTACCGGAGACATCTGGTCTGAGCACGGTGGGTGTATATCCATGAGTTCGTTAACTACTGCAGATGTTCTTGTTGAAGCACTTCCGTATATTCGTCGATTCGCGGGTCGGACGGTTGTTGTTAAGTACGGTGGCAATGCACTCGCCGGAACGTCTGATCATGACGCATTGACATTGTTTGCCGAAGACATTGTGCTGATGCACACGGTGGGCATTCGTCCGGTTGTGGTGCACGGTGGTGGCCCGCAGATTAACGACATGCTCGCTCGGTTAAACATTGAGTCATCGTTCTCTAATGGTCTGCGAGTTACAGATGCCCCCACCATGGAAGTGGTGCAGATGGTTTTGAACGGTCATGTGAATCCACAAATTGTGACTGCAATCAATACTCATGGAAACGTTGCGGTAGGTCTCTCTGGAGAAGATGGACGCACATTGCAGGTGACGCCTCGTGACCCATCGCTCGGATTTGTTGGTGATATCGAAAAAGTTCGGCCACAAGTGATTGAAGGGCTCCTGGCTGATGGCTTTGTACCAGTCTTGTCGACGGTTGGTGTTGATGCCAATGGTCAGGCGTACAACATCAATGCAGACACAGCAGCTGGAGCTATTGCTGAGGCACTGGGCGCAGAGAAGATCATTTATCTCACTGACATTGCTGGTTTGCGGGCAGAGATTGACAATCCAGATTCTCTGATCAAGCGCATTACGGTCAACGAACTTTCTGCGCTCATCGAAGATGGAACGGTCTCAGGAGGAATGATTCCAAAGGTGGAGAGTTGCATGCAGGCAGTACGTGGCGGAGTAAAGAGTGCGCACATCTTGGATGGACGTATTGCTCATGTTCTGTTGTTGGAACTCTTCACTGATCAAGGAGTGGGAACAATGATCACAGGGGGAGTGTCATGAGTCATACATTCATGTCTACTGAAACAGCACAGAGCATTAATCGTGGTCACGATTATTGTCCGTTTATCCCAGTATTTGGGGCGCCGGCTGTCATGTTTGAGCGTGGTAAAGGAACTGAATTATGGGATGTTGCTGGCAAGCGGTATCTCGACTTCCTTAGTGGCATTGCTGTTGTGTCATTGGGTCACTCAAACGATGCAATTACTGCAGCGATCTCCAATCAGGCATCTACATTGCTGCATGTCTCCAACTTTTTTGCTAACACCACTGCCACAAAAGCTGCTGTGAAACTGAATGAACTGATGTCGAAGGCAGGTGCAGGTGATGGTCAGGTGTTCTTCTGCAACTCTGGCGCCGAAGCCAATGAAGCGGCAATCAAGTTGTCACGAAAGTTTGGTGGCCGCGGTCGTCACGTCATGGTGTCTGCGTATGGAAGTTTTCATGGTCGGACGCTGGGTGCGCTTGCCCTCACCGGTCAGCCAGCAAAACATGAAGCTTTTCAGCCAATGCCTGATGGGTTCCGATATTGCGAATATGGCGATATTGAATCCTTGGAAAAGGTTTTGGATTCCTCTGTATCGGCGGTCATGCTGGAGCCAATTCAAGGAGAAGGTGGGGTCATTCCGGCCGATACGGAGTATTTGCGTGCGGTACAACAGCTATGTAATGAGCGCGGAATCCTTTTCATTATCGATGAAGTACAAACAGGTTTTTGTCGAACGGGCGAGTGGTTTGGATTCCAACATTCGGGTGTGCGGCCAGATGCCGTGACTTTTGCAAAAGGTATGGGGAACGGCATGCCAGTGGGTGCATTGTGGGCGCGCACAGACGTTGCGGCAGTTCTTTCACCGGGAGATCATGGTTCAACGTACAGCGGTACAGCACTGGCAACATCTGCAGTACTTGCGGTGATTGACGAGATGACACGTATTGATGCGCCACGATTGGCACGGGAAAAGGGTCAACGTTTAATTGATGGCCTGTCTCGATTCAGCAAGATTGATCATGTGCGCGGGCGTGGATTGCTTCTCGGTGCTCAATTGGTGGACGGTATTGAGACAAAAGATGTTGTGCCCGCATTGTTGGAGATGGGTCTCATTGTGAATGGTGTGAATGCAACAACTATTCGACTAGCGCCACCTATCACTACAACAAACGATCAGATTGACGAAGCGTTGTCGCTCATTGGAAAGGTGTTGGCATGACCCACAAACACTTAGTTGACATCGCCTCATTAGGTGCTGACACTCTTCGGCACATTCTGAATTTGTCCACTGACCCAGCTGTTGCCTCGGTTCGTCCGCTATCTGGCCGGGGTGCTGCACTCATCTTTGAAAAGCCCTCTAACAGAACGCGCCATTCAATGGAGATGGCTGTTGTTCAACTTGGCGGACATCCGGTGTACACGCGCGGTGAAGAAGTGGGTTTCGATGTGCGTGAAACTGTCGAAGACATCACGCGCATCATGGCTGGGTATCACGCTGTACTTGCTGCGAGAGTGTTCTCTCATTCGGTCATCACCCGTATGGCCGCATGCGATGTCGTTCCAGTTATCAACATGTTGAGCGACGAGGCACATCCATTGCAGGCCCTTGCCGATGTTCTCACGATGGAAGGACACGTGGGGCCAGTGAATGAACTCACAGTTGCATGGATCGGTGATTACAACAACGTTGCGCGTTCTTTGGCTGAAGCGGTGTGTCTATTGGGCGGTTCAATGTCGTTTGGATGTCCAAATGGTTTCAACGCTTCAGATGCTGAACTTCAACGTTTGCGTGCACTGGGCGGCAGTGTTCAACAATCGGATGACCCATCAGTGGCAATTGCCGGGGCACACGTGGTTCATACAGATACGTGGATTTCGATGGGTC
>JBMTEX010000093.1:0-5483 GCA_049433485.1 Ilumatobacteraceae bacterium
CGACGGCGCGATGACTTCACAGGTGTCACGGTATCTACTGCCTTCTCTTTTGTCAGGACCGAATCGGTGTGGCTCACGGCACGACCACCTTGATTTCGCCCTCAGCCCCAGGAACGGTGAAAGAATATTTCTGTTCATCGCTTGATGGCTTGGGGATATTGAGGGTGAGAACTTGTTCCTGGTTCTTGCCGGTCAACTGCGTGCAAGTGGCAACTTTTTCCATTACGCCAGTTTCGGCGACCATCTCGGTTCCGAGATTGACAACCAAGCGACGATCTTCCTCATCCAGGTTGCGGAACAAGACGTTGGTGGCGTTTGAACGTGGCATGGTGATGGTGTCAAGTTTGGTCTTCAAGCCAACCATTTCTGCCCACACCTTGCCGTCTTCGACGAAGATTGTTGCAAGAACTGCAGACCGCAATGACACGGTGTTGTTGGCCTCATGGTCGTAGTGCTTGCCTTCTTCTTCACCACACTCACGATGTTCTTTGCTGTAGTGATCGGCTTCTGCGTACTCAGCAAGCTGCGCACGCTCGCCAGTGATTGCGGTTGTGACACCAGCTACTGCCAACAGCAGTGCTCCGGCAGTGACAACCATTGCCACAGACTTGCCACGAAGCGCGGGCTTTGAAGCAACCAAGAATGCATAGACAATAATGGCTGATGCCACGATGATGAAAATGATGGCTGCGCCACCTTTCGAAGCCGCAAGCATGATGCGTGAGAACAAGAACGCAATAGCTCCAAGACCTGCGGCTGCCAGACCTGGATAATCCAACGCACCAATTGCACGATGGCGAACAAAGGAATTGAACTCAGAATCAGCAGATGCACGCTCGGCCCAGCTTTGAATTGTCCACTCAACGCCGGCACCTACGAGAACTGCAAGGCCAAGAACAAACACAATTGGATTGGTCGCAACTCCAAGGAGAACAACAGCAATTCCTAGTGCAAACACCAATGGCCAGAATGATGGTGCAGGTGAGTACGCAGCTGCTTCAACAGCTTCTGCCTCTGTCTCTGCATCTCCGTCACGTGTGTAGAAGGAGAAACCAGACACCAATCCACCCGACAACAACAAACCAAATAGTGCATATGCACCGATATCAGAAGGGTTGACAAAGATGGTGTACAGCACTGCTGAAATCAGTGCGAGGCCACTAAGGCCGATAAAGAACTTGGAACCAGGAGTAAACATGTCGCCCTACTTCTGCACGTACACGAAGAACCACATGGCGGTGAATGCCGCCGTGAGGAAGTACCAATACAACGCGTGAGCAGAGATGAGTTGTTGATCATCATCTCGCCCACCAACAGAACGGAAGAACGCAACTGCGGAAAACGCCATGCCTGAAATAACGAGAGCCATCATGGTTCCCGTAATTGCATAGAACAAGGTCTGGAATGCGCCATCAGCGAGTCCCATTTCCATCTGCAAATAAATGGCAACTTGCGCGTTGACAATTGCAATACCTAAACCGAATGTGATGAGCAATGCCAACGAACGGTGTCCGCTGTCGCGACGCTTTGCTGAATACACAGCCCACTGAGCCATCAGGGCAGCAAATGGGAATGTGGCGAACATTGTGTTTGCAGCAACTTCGGGGATTGTGATGTTCTCAGGCATCCAGTCTTTGATGATCTTCAAGCCGTCACTTGATTCACGTGTTGGTGCACCAGCGCGGAACTTCATCCACATGGCAAGCATGCCTGCCATCAACATTGCTGCTGCCGCTGCAACAAGTGCAGTGGAAACAAGAAGTTGGCGACGAGATGACTGTTGCGGAGCTGCAGGTAATGCGAGGCTCATGCCGATACCCCCTGTGAAGGCTTTGCGTCGAGAAGTGGTTCGCTGGAATTCACAGTTGCAAGTGCAGCGAAGTTATTGGTTGGCGCAGGCGATGACACTGACCACTCAAGAGTGTGCGCATCCCATGGGTCGTCCGAAGCAGATGCTCCGGCTTTGACTGCTTGCAACAACAAGCCAACGAAGGCGACAACAACAAGCGCCATCACTGCAGCACCAGCACCTGCCAGAAGGTTCCACAAGGCAACTGGGCCGTCGTAATCAAAGCCAAAGACAGCGAATGCTGGCTGATTAGAGAAGCCAGCGATGTAGAGCGGCAACGAGGACAACACTGTTCCAATCACACCGAGCCCGGCGAGACCAAGAACTTTCTTGTCATCAAGAACAACGCCCCACAGTTTTGGTGCCCAATAGGTGAGACCACCAAGTGCGCTCAAGACGCCACCAAATACCAGATACAAAGTGACTGCCTCACCAAACGACGTGTTGATGAGATCTGCCGACTCAATGTGTTGGACAAAACTGCCAGCGACACCAGCCAAAATCATGAGCGCACCAAGGATGGCGAAAGCGAATGATGCGCTCACTCGTGGCTTTCCTTCCTTCATGGCAAGGAGAACAACGGCGATGCTGACCAGAACTCCAAGAAGTGGCAAACCGTTAAACAACAAGTAGGTCAATGTGCTGGACAACTTGTCACTATTTGAACCTTCGAGATTCAATACATGACTGCTTTGTGTGACAGCACCGAGCACGCCAGAAGAGGCAAGTGCAAGTCCAATCAATACAACTGGTCGAAGTGGTTGGCGAACGCGTGCAGTGACGGGAGCAATTTCTGCCAACACTCCCAAGGCCATCACGATGAAAATGAAAGTTTGAGGTTGTCCGTAGACCCAGCCCATCCACTTTTCAATGTCCTTGTTTGAACCGAACGCAACTTGTGCGTGGGTGTGATCGACATAGAGATAAATGAGGGTTCCAATGGCTACTGGAAGACTGAGAATTGTGGTGACTGCACTAACAAGTGCAGACCATGAAAATGCAGGAACCATGTCCATAGTCATTCCGGGCGCGCGCGCTGTCATGACGGTGGTTGCCACAGAAACGCTTCCCGCGATGAGACCAACAACAACGAGTCCAACACCCATCAAGAACAAATCGACCATGTCACCGTTGCCGCCACCAGGGCCACCGTTACCGATGATGGAGACAAGAACGAGACCTGAACCGAAGAGCCATGACCACAAGCTGAATTGAGCAAGACGCGGCAACGCAATTGCGCGTGCACCAACTTGTAACGGAACGATCGCAATAGCAAGACCAAGGAAGAGTGGCGCCAACAGACCAAGAACCATGAGGTGTCGTGCGTACCACGACAGTTGCAATGCGGAATCCCCTGCGATGATTTCAAGTCCTTGTGGACTCATTCGTTCAAAGCCGAAGATGGCTGCAAGTACTGCAACTTCAATCGCGTGGATGAGTGACCAACCGATGAACAGCCGTCCGATCTTCTTATGATCGCTGCTGGTCACCCATTGGCCGACTGCGCCAATAAACGAAGACGATGATGCCTTCGCTTCTGCGCCGACGTGTGTGTCGATGGTGGTCATTTTCCGATGGTCTCCCGGTGCACCCCTTTAATCCACAGGACCTCGGGGGTGAGTACGCCTAGATGTAACGCACTAACACTACCCATCGGCCTTTGTCTGAACGTAAATCCCCGAGAAGAAAGGACTTAGTGCAATTGAGAACAACTACCGGACGAAGACGTCAACAGTGAGGGCCACGAACAGGAGCGAGATATACGAGATGGAGAAGGAGAAGAGTCGCATTGAGGCCGCTGAGCTGGTGTTCCGGCCTAGTGCGATTGTGCCCCACAAGAACGCCACCCCCAGAACCGCTGCCGACACGCCGTACACCCACCCCATGTCGCCAACGGGCACCACGGCCAAGCTGCAGATAGTTAGTGCAATTGTGTAACGAACCATGGAGGCAATGACTTTTTCATGCGTCTCCACCACGGGAAGCATGGGGACCCCAGCTGCCTTGTAATCATCGCTGTGTTTAATGGCCAGGGCCCAGAAATGGGGTGGAGTCCACAGGAAAATGAGTAAAAACAGCAACCATGGGGTCCAGCCGAGCGAATTGGTCACTGCTGCCCACCCCACCAGCACCGGAACAGCGCCAGCGGCACCGCCAATCACGATGTTCTGCTTGCTGGTGCGTTTCAGCCACAAGGAATAGACGAAGACATAGAAGAGGGTGGCGGAGATGGCAAGGAGGCCAGACAGGAGATTGGCTCCTGCCCACAAGGTGGCAAAAGCGGCGATTTCGAGAAGCACTGCAAATACCAGTGCCGAGCGTGGCTTGATGAGGCCCGTCACCAATGGGCGAGTCTTCGTGCGCTCCATGAGGGCATCAATGTCTCGATCGATGTACATGTTGATGGCATTCGCTCCGCCGGCAGCCAACGAACCACCGATCAACGTGATGAGAATGAGGCTAAGCGATGGCCAACCGCCCTCAGCCACCACCATGGTGGGAACAGTTGTAATCAGTAAAAGCTCAATGATTCTGGGCTTTGTGAGCGCTATGTATCCACCAATGACTGACCGCGGAGCACGACCTGCTTCATGGCTCCGCCCCGCGAATCGCGAGGGGACAACTGGTCGAACATTGAGGGGCACGGGTACTCATCGTATGGGGGGTGGGCAAAGACGACCAATCGCAAGCAGAATGTTTCCGTGCCATTCACCACACCCCGTGTCCGCGGAGCCGCCATGAGCCAGGTGGCCGAGCCGGACCTTGTCGAAAAAGTCGATGAGGTCCCCGAACACGACCATCCATGGATTGTGCTGGTGTGGAACGACCCCATCAACTTGATGTCATATGTGTCCTTCGTCTTTCAAAAGTTGTTCGGCTACTCAAAAGAGAAAGCAGATGAGTTGATGTTGGATGTTCATGAGAAAGGTCGCGCAGTTGTTTCTAGCGGACCTCGCGAACGTGCAGAGATAGATGTCTTTCGACTCCACGAACATGGATTGTGGGCAACAATGCAGCAGGACTCATGAGACGCAAACGCCAGGCCGGACCAATTGAGCAAGTAGATACAGGGCTTTTTGCATTGAATCTCACTGCAGATGAGCGCACAACACTGCGCGGCTTCATCGATCAACTAGACGAGGTCATCTCTGCTCCCGCCGATGACCCACGCGTTCGGCGCTTGTTTCCAACGGCGTATCACGACAATCCAGACTTCGATGCGGAGTACCAAGGATTCATGCGTGAAGAACTTGCGCAATCTCGACGCACGTCCATCGAAACAGTTCGCAATGTATTGATGTCCGAAGAACCGATGACTGAATCTCAGCTGTATTCATTCATGACTGTCCTGAACAGCCTGCGATTGGTTCTCGGAACTTTGCTCGACGTCGACGAGGTAGATGATCTCGATCTCATCCCCGAAGACAGCCCAGCTTTTGGCCAAGCCCAGTTGTATGAGTACCTCGGCTGGCTCTTGGAGTGGACAGTCTCAGCTCTCTCAGGGGAATAGAGCCATTTTGGGCGTATTGTGGAGATGCTCCCGATAGTGTCTTATTGCTCTCAACCGGAGTCGTTCTAGCCCCCATCGTCTAGAGGCCTAGGACACCACCCTTTCAAGGTGGCGGCACGGGTT
>JBMTEX010000094.1:0-5278 GCA_049433485.1 Ilumatobacteraceae bacterium
AGATTCCACTCTTACTGAAGACGAAGTCATTGCCTATGTGCGCACCAAGCTCGCTGCCTATAAATGCCCGAAGGTGGTGGAGTTCCGCTCAGAGTTGGCCAGAACTGCCACTGGAAAGTTGCAGAAGTTCATCTTGAGGGCTCCCTATTGGGAAGGCTTTGAGCGTCAAGTGAATTAGCCTCCTCGAAGTGACCTACCTACTGTCAGGTAGGGAACTAGGTTGGGGGTATGGACGATCTCGCCCTTCTCAAGGAACTGGAACCAGAGGCCGAACGCCTCTTGAACCGCCATCTCGACAGCGCTGAAGACTGGTATCCGCACGATTATGTCCCGTGGGACCGTGCGCAACGTCTGCTCACCGATGGATTCTCATATGGAGAAGCAGATCTTCCCGAGGGTGTTCGCTCAGCACTGTTAGTGAACTTGCTCACTGAAGACAATCTGCCTTGGTACACACGCACCATTTCGCGCATGTTTGGTGGCGAGTCAGCGTGGGGAGTGTGGGCGCAACGGTGGACAGCAGAAGAAGGTCGTCACGCCATTGTGATGCGTGACTACATCACTGTGAGCGGGTTAGTCGAGCCACGCGAATTAGAAGACGGCCGTATGGCGCAGGTGAGCAGTGCAATTGTTCCGGAGCCAGAGAGCGCAGCAGATGGCATGTGTTACGTAGCCGTGCAAGAGCTCGCTACTCGTATTTCTCATCGCAACACCGGAACCATGTTGGATAAAACTGGCTATGACGTGATGATGAAGTTGTCAACAGATGAGAATCGTCATCATCTCTTTTACCGCGACATGGTCACCAAGTTGTTGGAGTTGAACCCGTCGCTTGCTGTGGAAGCACTGGAACGTCAGATCGTGAACTTTGCTATGCCTGGCGTGGGTATTCCCGGATTTGCCGAACACTCAAAGGCCATTGCAAACGCAGGTATTTATGACTTCGCCATTCACCACGAGAAGATCATCGTTCCGTTGGTGTTCCGTCAATGGGCTATCGACAAAGTAGAAGGACTCAACGCCTCCGCCGAAAAGGCACGTGAAAATCTCATGCGCCACATTGAACGTGTTGGCAAAGTAGCCAAGCGTCAAGCAGAACGTCGTGCCGCAGCACTAGATGCTGCCTCCGCAATTGCTTAGAGACTAGGGAACTGAATTCGCAGATCGCGCTTCAGCGCCTTGCCTGATGCGTTGCGTGGAATCACATCAATAAATCGCACTGCAGTGGGCATCTTGAAGCGAGCAAGCTTGCCTTCGCAATGTGCCAAGACGGCTGCTTCATCAAGAGCGGGATCCTTCTTCACTACAACAGCGAGTGGTGTTTCACCCCACTTTTCATGTGGCACTCCGATGACTGCCACATCTGCCACTGCAGGATTGCCAAGAATGACGTTCTCCAGTTCGGCGGGGTAGATGTTTTCGCCGCCTGAGATAATCATGTCTTTTAGACGGTCCTGAATCCAGATGAAGCCCTCGGAGTCTCGTGTGGCAACGTCACCGCTATAGAACCATCCGTCGCGAATAGCTTCTGCAGTGGCGTCTGGTCGATTCCAGTAACCGGTCATGATGTTGCCACCGCGAATGCGCACTTCGCCTGGTTCGTCTACGTCGCATTCGCTGCCGTCGGGGCGCACCAACTTCACATCGGTAAGGAAGAACGCCTTTCCGGTGGAGCCGGCCTTGCGAAGTGCATCCTCTGGTGTGGTGAGGCATGCAGGTCCACATGTTTCTGTCAGGCCGTACACCTGGTGAATCTCAATACCCATGGCTGCGTATGCCTCAATGAGCGCCTTAGGAACTGGGGCCGCGCCACTGAGGAACCAGCGCAGGGTGCTGTGGTCGTGTGCTGCGGGGTCGTACACCATGCGACATGCGCCGAGCATGGCTGGAACAAGAAGAGCATTAGTGATCTTTTCTTGCTTCACCAACTCCCATGTCCTTACGGGGTCGAATGCGCGCATAAGGATGTGGGCAAGACCGCGATAGGCGGTTGTGATAGCTGGTGTTAACGCGCCCACGTGGAACAACGGCATGGGGTTCAGATAGCGGTCGCCAATGCAGAAGTCGCTGGTGGCATTCAATGTGACGAGAGCATCCATTTGTGTGCTGTGCGTGTGCATTACACCCTTTGGCAAACCAGTGGTGCCAGAGGTGTACATGATGTACAGCATGTCGTCGTCCCATGCGGTAATTTCAGGTTCGGTGGTTGGTGATGGGTTGACAATTTCGTCAAAGCCTTTTGCAAATGTTGGCTTTGTATCCGCATTGCCGGTGTGAATCCAATGAGAAACATCGGTCTTGTTTCCACGTGATTGGAGCTCTGTGATGCTTGGAAGGAATTCTTCGCTGTAGAACAGCACGGTGCTGCCAGAGTCCTTCAAGATGAATTCAAGTTCATCTGGAACTAAACGCCAGTTCAGCGGCACAACAACTGCTCCAAGTTTTGCAATTGCGAAGAATGAAGTGATGAATTCATGTGAGTTCATCATTAACAGCGCAACGCGATCGCCCTTCTTCACCATGGGCGACAAAGCATTCACCACTTGATTTGTTCGATCGTTTAGCTCTGCGTACGTAAAGCGTTTGTTGGTCCACACGTCAAACAACGCTTCGTTGTCTGGGTTCAAATAGGCTCGCTTGGTGAGGATGGCGCCGATGTTTGATCGCATGCCCCAAAATCTAGGACAAACTCAGCACCTTGCGAAAGGTCAAGTTGATACGTGGTGCGGTGAGGTGAGTTTCTTTAGGTATGCGGTGCTGCCAGCATGTTTGGCTTAATCCGGACATCACTAACAGTGACCCGTGGGGGAGAAGAACTTTCACCACTTGGCCTGTTTCATTGTGTCGAAAATCGAAACGACGTTCCGCTCCGAGGCTGATGGATGCAATGGTGGGTTCGGGTCCGTTCACGATCTCGTTATCGGCGTGCCAACCCAGATGATCATTGCCATCTTTGTAGTAGTTCACTAGGACTCCATTGAAGTCGGTCTGGGTAACCGCACTGCATTGTTCTGCCATCTGTCGCAACAGTGGGCTCAGGGGGTGCGCGGTTCGCTCCACGCCGGAATAGCTATAAGACGTAACGTCTGAGTGCCACGCCGACTCTCGTGGCTCTGGGACTATGTTGCCGAACATGGCAAGTTGAGGTCGTTCCCATGGAGTGGACATGAGTAGTTCGGCAAAGACCGAGTCAGCGTCTTCTGAAGACAAAAAGTCTGGGTACAGCACTGCAGAGCCGTCTCGTGGAAGTTGTTCTCCTCCGAAGGGAAGGGATTGTTGCTGTGGCAAGTGGAGGGTTAGTCGTTGATGGGGTGGTGACACGCCACGAAGTGTCCAACCGACACCTCGCGTAGCTGGGGCTCTTCTTGTGCGCACTGTTCTGTGGCCATGGGGCAACGTGTGCGGAAGCGGCAACCTGATGGCGGGTTCGCTGGTGATGGCGGTTCACCTTGGATGAGGTTTCCGCTCAGCGGGCGATCTGGGTCTGGGATGGGGACAGAACCCACCAAGGCCTTGGTGTAGTGGTGCTTGGTGTTTTGGTAGATCTCGTCTGGAGTTCCCACTTCGCACACCTTGCCCAGATACATCACCATGACACGGTTGCTGACTGCTTTTACCACTGCCAAGTCGTGGGAGATGAAGATGAGAGTGAGGCCGTAGCGATCTTTCATGTCTTGCAGCAGGTTCAGAATCTGTGCCTGCACCGACACGTCCAATGCAGACACTGGCTCGTCACAAATGATCATGGTGGGGTCAAGTGCGAGTGCGCGAGCGATGCTGATGCGTTGACACTGTCCACCGGAGAATTCATATGAGCGACGGTCGCGTACCACTGCTGGGTCGAGGTTTGCTGCGGTGAGCAATTCGTCGATTTTGGCATCGATCTCTACTTGGTTGCCGCGGTTCCATACGCGAAGTGGTTCAGCAAGAACTTCACTCACCGGAAGACGTGGGTCAAGCGATGAAATGGGGTCCTGGAAAATCATCTGCATGGCTGGACGCATGTCGCGTAATTCAGTCTTGCCCATGGTGGTGAGTTCTTTTGAAAGGAAATTCACCGAGCCACTGGTGGGCTTTGGCAACTGAAGGATTGCCTTTCCAAGTGTGGACTTGCCACAGCCAGATTCACCAACAACGGCGAGTGTTTCACCGCGAACGAGGTCGAAGCTGACGCCAGACACTGCTTTCACAACATTGCCTTTACCAACTTTGAATTCAACCGTGAGGTCTTCAACCACGAGGACGCGGTCGCCCTCTGGTCGCATATGAGCTTTGCCTGTGCCAGCCATTACTGTCCTCCTCCGATTGGGAACCAGCAGCGATAGAAGTGGTTATTACCACCGTCTGTCAGAGGTGGTTTTTCTGCGCGACACTTGTCGGTGACGTATGGGCAACGGTTTGCAAACGGGCAACCTGGCTCGTCCTTGGTGGGGTCGGGGAGGCGACCCTCGATAACTGGAAGACGTGTACCGGTGGGAGTCTCGAGTCGAGGAATCGACTTCAACAGCGCTTCGGTGTATGGCATCTTCATGTTGGTGAACAACTCACGTGTTGGTGCGTATTCCACCACATCACCTGCGTACATCACTGCAATCTTGTCGGTGTGACCAGCTACAACACCAAGGTCGTGGGTCACGAGGATCATTGCCATGTTGAACTCTTTACGTAGTTCTGACAACAACTCCAAGACCTGTGCCTGCACAGTGACGTCGAGTGCTGTTGTTGGCTCGTCTGCAAACAACATTTCTGGGTTGCACGACACAGCAATAGCAATCATGATTCGTTGACGCATACCACCAGATAGCTGGTATGGGAACTTGCGCATCATCGCATCGGGGTCTGGAATGCGAACACGCTTCAATAATGCGATTGCTTTTTCTTTCGCAGCGTTCTTATCCATGCCCAGGCGAACAATGAGGCTCTCGGTGAGTTGATCGCCAATGCGACGAACTGGGTTGAGTGCGGTCATAGGATCTTGGAAGATCATGGCCATTCCAGTGCCCCACAAATCGCGAACTTCTTTCGCGTTGTAACCCGAGATGTCCTTGCCGAGGTATTCAATAGTGCCAGTGCGTTCAGCGGTGCGAGGCAGCAGACCCATGGTGGCACGAGACAAAACGGTCTTTCCTGAGCCTGACTCGCCTACAACACCAAGGCTTTCGCCGGCATTGAGTTCAATGGTGACTCCGCGAACTGCTTTCAGTTTTCCGCGTGGAGTGTTAAAAGACACCGAAAGATCGGTGAGCTTCAATACGGGGCTCATATCTTTGACTCCCTC
>JBMTEX010000095.1:0-5081 GCA_049433485.1 Ilumatobacteraceae bacterium
ACATGAACCACAACGCCATCACACGGCCGCGTACTTCGGGTTCAAGTCGGCTTTGCACCACAGTGGTGAGAGCTGGTGTTGTGCCGAAATATGCAATGCCTAGGAAGAAAGCCGTAAAGAAGGCGAGGAATGTTCCGCGCACGGATGCAAATGCGCACATGGCAATCGCGAATGCCACAAACCCCAATCGTGCGGTGCGGCGTTTATCCATGCCGGCTAGCACCGTACCAATAGCTAACGCTCCGAACATGGCGCCAAGACCCCAGGTGGCGTACAACCATTTGTACAGCGCTGTCTTTGGCTTAATACCGAATGTGAGGTCGGCAACAGCGGGGAACAGGCCCACGTACGACAAACTGAGAAGAGAAAATGAACTCATGGTGAGGAGTACCCGCCCAATTGCTCGACGTTGACGTGCAATGCGGAAACCGGAAGTGAATGCGCTGAGGCCCTTTTCTGTAGATTTCGGAATGGATGGCAATGTGATACGAAGCACTGCCCATGTCACAAACAAATATGTCGCGGCGTTGAAGAGAAACACTTGGCCCGTTGTGACGCCCCAACTCATCATGATGGCAACAATCACAGGGCCAGTAACTCGAGACCCGTTCACAGACGCAGACGAAAGGCTGATGGAGCCTCCGAGGTCTTCTGGTTTCACCAAACTTGGAAGAACGGCAGAGAACGCCGGCGCGTTGAACGCATTGCCAATGCCCACTGTTGTTTGTGCAATGAAAAGTGTCCAAATAGGCCCATGAGAAATGGTGAAGATACCCAGACATACAGACCCTGTCATCTGAATGATTTGAGAGAAGACCAGCCACTTTCGTCGATCAAACTTGTCGGCCAGCACGCCGGCAGGGATGGACAGAAGGAGAAGCGGGCCCAATTGGGCAAAAACGAAAACGCCAACAACGGATGCACTGCCCGTTCGTTGATACACGTATGCGGGCAGAACCACATTCTGCATCCATGTTCCGATACTGGACAGAAAGTTGGCTGTCCACATCATGCGGAAGTCGGGATAGGAGAAAGCGGCTCGTGCGGTCCCTGGGCGAGGTGCCGTCCTGTTGGTGGAGGCGGGTGACGGGAACAAACTCATAGGGGGCGTTTTTACGATACTTGAGAATTCAACAGAGCATCGGATTGGAGTCCGCTTTCTCTCCGCGTGTTTGAGCAACAATGTGGTGATGGAGTTGGAGACGAACACATCATCAATGCCTGCGCCGCGCAAGACCGATGAATCATGCCGAACCAAATTCGGAGTATTTCCAGAATGTCCGTTATGCGGTGGATCTCTCACACCGGAGCATGCGCACTTCAAGTGTTTCTCATGCGGCTGGCGTGACAGCTGCTGCGACTAATTGCCTGCAGTGAAACAGACCGGAAGTTTTGACGGCCCGAAGATTCCAACACCGGTTGGTTTGTATTCAACAGCACCGTCCAGTGCCAAGTTCGGCATGCGCTGAGAAAGAGTGACGAAAGCTTCTTGTAGTTCGGCGCGCGCAAGTGACGCACCAAGGCAGTAGTGAATGCCGGCACCGAATGACAGTTGTGGTTGTCCGACCGGTTCTCTGGTGATGTCGAATGAGTCTGGGGTAGGGAAGACCGATTCATCGAAGTTGCCAGTTCCCATTGATGTGCTCATGAACGTTCCCTTTGGAAACAGAACACCGTTGTATTCAATGTCTTCACTAGCGAATCGAATAGTGCCACCGACGGCGCCGTGATATCGCATGACTTCTTCCACCGCACGCGGAGCAAGTTCGGGGCGCTCGCGCAGAATGTTCCACTGCTCTGGATTCTCAGCAAAGAGAACTAATGCGAGACCTAACTGATTTCGCGTGGTGTCTGTGCCGCCAACGATGACAGCCTCCACCATCATCTCTAATTCTTCAGTGGTGAGTCGATCGCCCGCTTCCTCTGCTGCGATGAGATCGGTGAGCAGGTCGTCACGCGGAACGGCGCGACGTTGTTCGATGAGTTGGCGGGTGTACGCACTCATTTCATCTTGTGCGTCCATGATGATTTGAGTGACTGCTTCCAGATTGTCGCTAAAGATTCTCAGAATGTCGGTGGCAAGTCGGCTGAAAAGTTGCCAGTCTTCCTTTGGGGCTCCGAGAAGTTCACAAATAATGGGAATGGGGTAGGGCTCACACAGGTCTCGAACAATTTCGCTCTTGCCACTCGCTGCAACTGGGTCGACAAGTTCGTTGATGACATCTCGCATGAATGGTCGGAGTCGATCTGCACTACGTGGTGAAAATGCAGGGGCAACAAGGCGGCGGAGACGGACATGTACGTCTCCCTCTGCATTCAAAATGGAAACGCGGCGTCGACGATTCATAAATGTCTCGTCTCGAACTCCTTGCAGTTGAGCAGCAAGACCTGTTGCAGAATGCCACCGTTTGTCTCGGAGGATTCCCATCACTGACTCATATGTCAGGACGGTGTAACCAATGTCTGTTTGGGCAAGCCACGACTCTTTAGCCGTTGCGCGAAGAACCTTTCGGCGGTCGTCTCTGTTGTTGCCCAAAAAGAAATCAAGCTTTGGAACGGATAGTTCTGAGACTGGAATCGCCATGGACTCCACCTTATGACGCGAGTGCTTCCAATGCTGGAGTGAAGGAGACCCCAAGGTCGCGTGCGACGGCCTCGTGCGTGACCATTCCAGCGTGGGAATTTAATCCATGTAGCAGGGCTGGATTCTTCTCGATGGAGCCGCGTGCGCCCAATGATGCAACTTCAATTTGATAAGGAAGAGTGGCGTTTGTGAGTGCATACGTGCTGGTGTGTGGCACTGCACCTGGCATGTTGCCCACGGCGTAATGAACCACTCCGTGCTTCATGTACGTCGGTTCGGTGTGTGTCGTTTCGCGAGTGGTCTCGATACAACCGCCTTGGTCGACTGCAACGTCAACGATGACGGCGCCGGGCTTCATGGATTTCACCATGTCTTCGCCCATCACCACAGGTGCGCGACCGCCCGCGACAAGAACGGCACCAATCACAAGATCTGCGTCCGCAACACTGCGCTCGATTGCTCCACGATTGGATGCCACAGTCATGATGCGGCCACGATGAATTTGATCGACGTAGCGCAGTCTGTCAAGGTTCTTGTCAATCAGAATGACTTCGGCTTCCATGCCTGCAGCAATCCATGCTGAATTCCAGCCAACATTTCCGGCTCCTAATACAACGACACGTGCTGGGCGAACCCCGGGGGCGCCTCCCATGAGAACTCCTCGACCGCCGTGTGTGCGTTCCAGAAAATGTGCACCCATTTGTGGGGCTAGTCGACCAGCAATCTCGCTCATCGGTGCAAGCAAGGGGAGCGCTCCATCTTTTGTCTGAACTGTCTCGTATGCAAACGATGTTGTGCCTGCTGCGATGAGGGCTGAAGCAACTTCTGGATAAGCAGCTAAGTGAAGGTAGGTGAACAAGGTGAGATCTTTGCGCAGGAATTGAAACTCTTCTGCCTTTGGTTCTTTCACCTTCACGACCATTTCCTGGCTCCATGCGTCTGCGGCTGTTGGAACTATGTCGGCTCCAGCAGCCACGTAATCGCTGTCTGGAATGGACGCACCTTCGCCAGCTCCGGTTTCCACATAGACGTTGATGCCTAAGCGTTCGCATTCACGGACTCCGTCTGGGGTCATGGCAACGCGACCCTCTGCTGTCTTGACTTCTCGTGGAACACCGATGGTGGAAATGGCTGTCATGTCACCATTCTGCTGGAAAGTCGGTGGACCATTGTCGCACCCTTCTGGAATGTGGAATCCTTGTGGGTATGGCTACATTCCAAAACTTTGTCAACGGTCACTATGTCGATGCTGTCGACGGTCGCACCACAGATGTGATTGATCCTGCGACTGGTCAAAAATATGCAGATGCGGCATTGTCGGGAGCACCTGATGTGGACCGAGCAATGGAATCTGCTGCGAAGGCTTTCGAATCATGGAGTCAGACCACGCCATCGCAGCGTTCTCTCGCCCTGTATCGAATTGCAGATGCCATCGAAGCGCGTGCAGAAGAAATTGTTGCGCGTGAAGTGCAAAACACAGGCAAGCCAATCGCTCTCACCATGAGTGAAGAGATTCCGCCAATGGTGGATCAAATTCGTTTCTTTGCAGGTGCTGCACGCATGTTGGAAGGCAAAGCGACTGCCGAGTACATGCCAAATATGACATCAATGATTCGTCGTGAGCCAGTAGGTGTGTGCGCGCAAGTAGCTCCCTGGAATTATCCAATGATGATGGCTGTCTGGAAGTTCGCACCAGCCATTGCCGCGGGCAACACGGTTGTTCTCAAACCCTCAGACACAACACCTGCATCAACATTGTTGTTGGCCGAGATCGCATCAGAATTTTTGCCAGATGGAGTGTTCAACGTGATTTGCGGTGACCGTGAATCTGGTCGTGCCATGGTGTCGCACAACACTCCTTCAATGATTTCCATCACTGGTTCGGTTCGCGCTGGAATGGAAGTAGCGGAGGCTGCCGCAAAGAATTTGAAGCGTGTTCATCTTGAACTCGGTGGCAAGGCTCCGGTCATTGTGTTTGACGATGCAGACGTGGAAGCGGCGGCTGCTGGAATTTCTGCTGCAGGATTCTTTAACGCAGGTCAAGACTGCACGGCTGCAACTCGTGTGGTGTGTGGCCCGAAGGTGTATTCGGAATTTGTGGCAGCGCTTGCAGAACACGCAGGCTCTACGATTACCGGAGCGCCAAGCAAAGTTGACGCTGCGTATGGTCCACTGAATAATGCGTCTCAACTCGCACGGGTGGCAGGGTTTGTAGACCGCGCTCCGTCACACGCACGCATCGTGACAGGCGGAGAAACAGTGGGCTCAGACGGCTACTTCTATAAGCCCACCGTTGTGGCAGATCTACGGCAAGACGACGAGATGATTCAAAGCGAAATCTTTGGTCCTGTGATTACAGTGCAGCGCTTCTCCGACGAAGACGAGGCGCTTCGCTGGGCTAATGGGGTGGAGTACGGGCTCGCATCATCGGTGTGGACTCGGGACTTCGGAAAGGCCATGAGAATGGCGAAGCACCTCGATTTTGGTTGCGTATGGA
>JBMTEX010000096.1:0-5073 GCA_049433485.1 Ilumatobacteraceae bacterium
CCACTTGACCCTCAGTTCTGGTGGCGCCAGGTCTGTTTCGTCACCCCCACTCTTGCTATGAGTGGCGGCATCTCTCGCAATCAAGACATTGCACGTGAACAACTCGCACGCTGGGAAGAAGCCGGCATCACCGACTACATGCCGGTGCACATTGAGTTTGACGAGCAGCAATTCATTGAAGAGAACTCAAATATTCGCGTTCATCACATTGGTGTTGACGATGACTTAGGACGACGCGATCCACGTTGGTTCGATGCAATCGCGGCTAAGGCGGCAGAAATTGAAAACACACCAGGCACTGTTCTCATGGTTACTTGTTGGGTGGGCTGCAACCGCGGCCCTTCTGCAACTTATGCAATCCTTCTATCGCGCGGCTGGGAGTCGCTACCCGCGTTGCGCGCAATTCGTCAAGCTCGTCCCATCGCAGCAACCATCTACGCGCCCGATGCTGCTGCATGGTGGGTGGCACGAAATGGTGGCGGATTCGCAGAAATGCAAGCTGCAGTATCCGAAGTAAAGCAATGGTTCAAACGCAACCCGCTCGATTCATACTGGGTCATCGGCTCAATCAACGGCCGATAAGGCAGTTAGCGATTTTCTACGAAGGCTTCGACGGCAGCGAGGTCATTCGGCAAATCAGTTGATTGTTCAGGAAGATCAAACAAATTGCTGAGATGCGCAGGTAAGTCGGGGCGAACACCGGTGGCGCGCTCCACAGCGTCTGGAAATTTTGCAGGATGCGCGGTGGCCAACGTAATCATTGGCACCCCATCTTCTGCAAACTCGCGGGCAGCCTTCACACCAACTGCCGTATGTGGGTCAATCAACATTCCCGTTGATTCATGCACTTGGCGAATAGTGGACAACGTGTCGTGATTATTTGCACGACCCGCGCGGAACGTGGGCGCGATCCACTGCTGGTACTGGTCGTGTTCTACCGACAGAGTTCCCTTGTCTCGAAAGACCTTCAATTGTTCAGCCGTAAGACCGCCATCTCGACCATTCATCTCAAACAGCAAACGTTCAAAGTTGGATGACACTTGGATGTCCATGCTTGGGCTCAATGTGGGATGCACGCCAGTGACCGTCATTGCTAGTGACTCAAAGAAGCGCGTGAGGATGTCGTTCTCATTAGACGCCACAACAAGATGGCGAACCGGTGCACCCATCTGTTTGGCAATCCAACCGCTGAGTACGTTGCCAAAATTTCCCGTTGGTACGGTGACATCAAATTCACCACGTACTCGACGAGCTATTTCGAAGTAGTACACCACTTGCGCCATCACACGCGCCCAGTTGATGCTGTTCACCGCCGACAAACTGTTGCGTTCACGAAATGCCGCGTCGTTAAACATGGCTTTCACCAAGTCCTGGCAATCGTCAAATGTGCCGTCAACGGCAACAGTGCGAACATTTGGCGAATCAACGGTGGTCATCTGGCGGCGCTGAACATCACTAACGCGACCTTTTGGATACAGAATCACGATGTCGACGTTGTCGCAGTTCTTCACCCCGTCAATGGCTGCACTGCCGGTGTCTCCGCTAGTGGCACCAACAATGGTGACCTTCTCATTGCGCTGCGTGAGAATGTGATCAAACAAACGCCCTAGCAACTGCAAGGCAACATCCTTGAAGGCCAGTGTTGGGCCATGGAATAACTCCATGAGTTGATGCCCAGGTTCGAGATCTACAAGTGGTACGACATCTGGATGTCGAAATGTTGAATATGCATCTCGGCTGAGCGCCAACATGGTGTCGTTTGAGATGTCCCCACCGAGATATGGCGAGAAGATAGACACTGCAAGTTCGGCATACGACCCATCGATGTTTGGCTCTGCCGTAGGCCAATACTCGGGGACGTACAAACCACCATCAGTTGCCAATCCAGCTAGCACCACATCGGCAAAGCCGAGTACTGGCGCGGACCCTCTGGTGGAGACGTAGTGCATGAATTACTCGCCGATGACGCGCAACAAACCGGAGCTGCGCTTGACGACAGGTGACTTCTTGAACTCGCTAAGACATGCCTGCACATCTGCTTCGCGAGCAGAGTGCGTAATAAAGACCAAGCGAGCATCGGCGCCAATTCCCTCTTGTTCTGCTGCACGAATGCTGACTCCGTGATCTGCAAACACGCCAGTAATGGCATGAAGAACGCCCGGCTTGTCTTCCACGTCGAGTCCGATGAGATATTGCGATGAAGTCTCGTCAATCGGCATCACTGGAACACGCTTAAACGAACCAATTGTTCCGTGCGTTCCTTTACGTAAGTTCACAGCTGCATCAATAACGTCACCAAGAACAGCTGATGCCGTTGGGAATCCGCCTGCACCACGTCCGTAGAACATGAGTGATCCCACAGCATCACCCTCAACGAACACTGCGTTGTATGAATCACGAACACTGGCTAATGGATGAGAGAGTGGAACCATTGCTGGGTGTACACGCACAGCAACTGTTGGAGAGTCTCCCCCTTGTTCTGCAATTGCAAGAAGCTTCACCACGTACCCAAGACGTCGCGCAATAGCAATGTCTGATGTGGTGACGCCACTAATGCCTTCGTGATACACATCGCCCGCCACAACGCGCGCGCCAAAAGCAATGCTTGCGATAATTGCAGCCTTTGCGCCAGCATCGAAACCTTCAACGTCTGCCGTTGGGTCACGTTCAGCAAAACCAAGACGCTGTGCCTCACTCAGTGCTGCTGAATAATCGGCGCCTTCGTCTGTCATCTTCGTGAGAATGAAGTTGGTGGTGCCATTCACAATTCCCATCACACGTGTGACTGGTTCACCGCGCAACGATTCGCGTAACGCACGAATAAGTGGAATGCCACCTGCAACAGCAGCTTCAAACAAGAGGTCAACCCCAGCGGCATCGGACTGCGCCCACAAATCATGGCCAACGTTGGCCAACAGTTCTTTGTTCGCAGTAATGACTGGCTTGCCATTTGCCAAGGCAGTGGAAATTAATTCGCGTGCAGGCTCAATGCCGCCGATGACTTCCACAATGACATCTATGTTTGGATCATTCACCACAGCGAATGCGTCACGGGTGAGCACACCCTCTGCTAACGAGACCTCACGGTCGCGGCTCACATTTCGAACAGCCACATTGGCCACCTCAAGAGTGATGCCCGTGCGTTCAGTGATGACGGCGGCCTGGCGCTCTATCAGCTGAACGAGGGCTGCGCCGACATTGCCGCATCCGAGAACTCCGATGCGCACGACTGACTGGGACTGAGGGGCTTGTGCCATAGGTATTTCAGCCTACGGCTCAGCCTGTGGATAACGAAAGGGTTTAATCGATCTCCTCGATGTCGTAATCCTCAATATCGTCATAATCATCGCTGTCGTAGAGGTCTTCTACATCGTCGATGTCGTCGAATTCGTCACGCGTGAACCCGCACTCGGTGCACCGTAGATCTGCGCCCGTACCCACCAGTGGTCCACCACAGTTTGGGCATTCCATTAATTCAGCCATCATGGCCTCCCTTCCGTTACTGGTGACGGTAAGGCGAGGGTGTGGCTAATTAAACGTCAAGACGTACTAAGTCCTCGGGAGTTTCGCGCCTAATCACAAGCCTCGCTGCGCCATCTCGCACGAAGACAACCGCTGGTCGTAACACCTTGTTGTAGTTACTGGCCATGGAATACCCGTAGGCACCGGTGACCGGCATGACAAGCAAGTCCCCCACCGCAACACCATCGGGAACTTGTGCATCGTTCACCAAGATGTCGCCGCTTTCGCAATGCTTGCCAACAATTCGAGCTCGCGATGATCGCTCTGCATGAACCCGTTGTGGATCGAATACTTCGTACACGCTGTCGTACATCATTGGTCGCGGGTTATCACTCATGCCGCCATCTACTGCAATGTATGTACGAATGCCGTCGATGTTCTTCACTGTGCCCACGGAATACACCGTCACCGCTGCAGTAGCCACAATGCTTCTCCCGGGCTCCACGAAGACGTGAGTACCTGCGGGCAAGCCTGTTGTTGCATCTTTCAAAACACTCGCCCACTCGCTCATGGTGGGAGCAACATCTGCAGATGTGTATGCAACTCCAAGACCGCCGCCAAGTGTGATTTCTTGCAACCCAAGCGGCACAAACATGTCCACCATAACCTTCCATGCATCACGGAAGTTTGCGACAGCGACAACGTTTGAACCTATGTGGCAATGAATACCAACGAGTTGCATGGCCGTTGATGACGAAGCGCGCTGAACTGCACGATGAGCGTCGCCATTGTTCAAATTGAATCCGAACTTGCTGTCGTCTTGACCAGTAGAGATGTATGCATGTGTCTCCACATGCAGACCTGGCGTAACGCGAAGTTGTACACGAGGCGCAGGAAGACCTTCGCTGTGTAATTTTTCAATTCGATCTATTTCATCGAAACTGTCCACCACAATGTGACGAACCCCAGAGTTCATAGCGGTGCGCAGCTCATCGTCTGACTTGTTATTGCCGTGGAAAACACAGCGATTCGCTGGTACTCCCGCATTTAGGGCCACAAACAACTCGCCACCTGTTGCAACGTCCAACAACAGACCCTCTTCGTACACCAGCTTCGCCATCGCGGTGCAATGAAACGCTTTTGTTGCATAGATGACACTGTCTGCACCAAAAGCCGCCACAGCTTCGCGACATGTGGCGCGAAGGTGATTTTCGTCGTACACAAATAACGGCGTGCCATATTGTTGCGCCAGCGACTCAATAGTGACGCCACCAATACTCAAGACGCCATCAGATGACACTGTCGCACTGCGTGGCAAGAGGCGAAGATCAATGGCTGTCACATCTGCTCCGGTGCCCGAATGCCCAATAGTGCAAGGCCTTGTTCCATGGTGCGAGCCGTGGCATCACACAACATCAAACGTGACAAGCGAGTTGATTCATCATCTGCCTTGAGAACTGGGCAATGTTCGTAGAACGAGGTGAAATCGGTAGCTAGATCAAATAGATACGTGCACAACTTGTGTGGACTAAGAGTGTCAATCAATTCCCACACTGCTGCATCAAATCGCAAAATACGCAAGGCAAGAGAACGTTCACGTTGGTCTGCCAA
>JBMTEX010000097.1:0-4966 GCA_049433485.1 Ilumatobacteraceae bacterium
GTCCGTATGCAACAACAATGCCCAGCAAGTTCTGAGTTGCGTGCTGTTTCAACCATTCAAGGTCGTGGCTGACATCTAGGCCACGCTCACGTGCGACTGCTTTTACTGGGCTGGGCGACAATGCGGAGCCACGCCCTCTTTTGGCGTCTGGTTGAGTCACTACATGGACGATGGGAAATCCCTCGTCAAGAAGACGTTCAAGAACCGTAGCTGCGGCCGCTGGTGTTCCGAGAAAAACTAACGAACGTTCCTCTGATGTCATTAACTATTTCAACCCGATGTGGCGTGTCTCACCGGAATAGCTTCCGCCGTCAGCAATGCGCTTGTATTCGCGCATGGCTTCATCACGCTGTTCTGTTGTCATGCGGTCGAACATCAACACGCCGTTCAAGTGGTCTAGCTCATGTTGAAAGAGACGAGCCAACAGTTCATCGGCTTCCACCTGAATGGTGTTACCGCTGAGGTCGACTGCTTCCAGCAGCACCTCCTTCGGACGCAACATTTCAACGTATAAACCGGGGATAGACAAACACCCTTCGTCATAGACCCACTCACCACGGGACTCGACGATGCGAGGATTAATGAGTGTGATGGGCTCGCCGTCAATGTCGTAGACAAAGATTTGCTTCTGAACACCAATTTGCGGTGCGGCCAGACCCAGACCAGGCGCCTTGTACATAGCTTGCAACATTGCTTGGGTGAGACGGACGACTTTCCCGTCAATGTTCTCTACCTGTTCGGCCACCGCTGTGAGTACCGGATCACCGTAAGTGCGAATGTCATAGCCCATAATCTGAAAGGCTACCTGCAGCATGAACTCGCCATCCGACACGCCCGCTCACTCGCACTATTTCACAGAGTCCCCCGCCAGCGCATCACAACGCCACCACTTCTCTGTTGTGGTCAATCATCGCGAACTGACTCTCAGTACCGACAGCGGGGTCTTTAGCCAACACGGACTCGATAAAGGAACTGCCGTCCTCCTCGATGCAATGGAAAAAGAACCCACCGCACCATTGCCTGATGGATCCGTGATCTGCGACTTGGGATGCGGCACGGGCGTGATTGCTCTGGCACTTGCCGTGCTGTCTCCGCTCTGCACAATTCTGGCTGTAGACGTCAATGAAAGAGCACGACAACTATGTTCAGAACATGCGCTCAACAATCAGCTCACAAACATCACGGTTGCAGACCCCCGAGATGTGGATGACAACACACGGTTATCAGGCATTTGGTCGAACCCACCTATCCGCATTGGCAAAGATGCGTTACACGAGCTACTTCTCACGTGGCTGGCACGCCTGACGCCGACTGCGGAAGCACGTTTAGTGGTGAGCAAGAATCTGGGTGCCGACTCTCTGACGCATTGGCTCAACGAACAGGGCTACCCCACCAACAAATTGTCCAGCAGTAAAGGCTTCAGAGTTCTAGCGGTGCGTTCACATCAGTAACGAGTGGGGTCAGCGTGCACTCGCAATCGAGACCCGTACTGTGCTCGTAATGTCACGAGCGCATCACGAAGATGATCCCTCGTCGGTGCTTTTAGAAGGAGAGCACCGGACAACAGCGCCGTTTCCACACCGTCAAGTGCTGGAATATTTGAGAACGTGTCATCGTCAGCCAACGACAGCGACACCAAATGGGAGAACGGTGGCAATGCAAAAAAACGACGTTGTTCAACATCTTTGGCATTCCACTCCATCAGCGACTGCGTGATGTTGTCGCCTCCGAACGCCTTCAAGAGCGGATGATCCGGAGTGCGCGTCTGAACAACAACAGTTCCTCGTGCACCGACAAGTCGAGCCGCACGAATCAATAACGCCGCCACTTCACGAGGAGCCGTCACTCGCGGTGCAGATAGATCACGGTCGATGTCGGCGAAAACAACGGTGTCTGCACTTGGCACACGAAACAGTGCAGCCTCGGTACCCACGAACACAGACCCTCGGGTCCATGTGTTGTCGGATTCAACTGTGATTTCAACAATCGGTTTCTTCGTGGATTTCACCAACTGGGACACTAAATGTGTGACACCACCTCGCGGAATAGAGAATGCCGTTCGCCCACACGATACGCACACGGAACCTTCGTCTGTGATGCAACGAAGGCATCGCAACACACCGTCATCGTTCTGGGTTAACAATGATGAGCACGTGGAACACGACTGAACAGCGCGACAAGATTTGCAAACAAGTAGCCGCGCTTTACCTTTTGTATTCAAGACACACACCGTTGTCTCATGTTCTTGGCCGATGGAGTGCAAGAGTGCAGTGGATAACAGTGAGCCAGCAACCGGAACATTGTCTAAGTTTTCAATGACAAAACGCGGCCACAGCGATGGCTCATCCACTAGCTCGATGTTCTCGCGATATGCAACTGACGACTCCGCCGATGGAAGAGCAGAAGTAAGAAAGAGAGGAATTCCAGCACGTGCACAACGTTGCGTTGCGACGTCTACCGAGTTCCACGTGGGTGACCGTTCGTCATGATGAAGTTCATCGTGTTCGTCAATAACGACTATGGCCGACAGACCCGCACACGGCGCCAAGACGGCTGAGCGAGCCCCCAACACAACGTCAACTCCGGCGCGTGCAATGTGCCATTCCTCAGGAACAACAGCGGTTGTCAAGCCACGTCGACGCAACGATGCCGCACCCAGCGACGCCATATTTTGTGTTGGACACACCACCAATACGGCGCCATGTTGCGAGAGATCTGCAACAACATTCAACACTGACGCCGACGGAGGCACCACCAACAACCCACCACCATTGGCCGCCAGTCGACGTGATGATGCGACAGTCGCGTCTTCAACAACGCTTGCGGCTTTGCCATGCCGGGGATGAATGTTGCCCGACTTCACTGTTGGCGCACTGGCGCGCGACAACGCCGATCGCCAAGACCCGTAGAAGTTCGAGGACAACCACTGCGTTAATGGAACAACCTCTGGTTCCACGCCATGACCAGACACGCTGACAATCGGTGCAAGCCGCTCAAGTGGCACGGTCAATTGCGCCTGTGATTCATCTGACAGGGCAACTACCCACCCAGGCACACGACGACCATTCAAATTGACTCGCACACGCACGCCAATGTGGACGCGCGTTACTAGAGATTCAGGGACGATGTAATCGAAGATTTTGTCGATACCCGATACATCGGGCACCACTGAAGCAATCAGTACAGACAGACTCGTTAGATGTTCAGTGCTGACTTAAAGTCAGACAGACGCGACAATGCTTCCCATGGGAACTGTGGCTCTGAACGGCCGAAGTGACCGTATGCAGCAGTCTTTGCATAGATGGGGCGCTTTAAGTCGAGGTCGCGAACAATTGCTGCTGGGCGAAGGTCGAACACGCTACGTACTGCGTCTTCAATTGATTCTTCGCTGACCTTGTTGGTGCCGAATGTTTCCACCAAGATGCTGATGGGTTGTGCCATACCAATTGCATAAGCAACCTGTACTTCACAACGATCTGCTGCACCACTGCCAACCACATGCTTGGCCACCCAACGCGCAGCGTATGCAGCGGAACGGTCAACCTTTGAGGGGTCTTTCCCAGAGAAAGCGCCACCGCCATGACGACCCATACCACCATACGTATCAACGATGATCTTTCGACCAGTGAGACCGGTGTCAGCGTGTGGACCACCCAACACAAACTTTCCTGTTGGATTGATGTAGATGCTGGGATTATCTCCTGCGAACTGCGCAGGAATGGTGGGCATGATGACTTCTTGAATGAGGTCAGGGCGAATTTGTGTTTCGCGGTTGATTCCCTCAGCGTGCTGAGTGGAAATAAGAACCGTCGACAAACGAACAGGCTTGCCATCTTCGTATTCGAAAGACACCTGGGTCTTGCCGTCGGGGCGAAGGTATGGCACCAAGCCGCTCTTACGAACTTCGGTTAAACGCTCGGCCAAGCGATGGGCCAGCCAGATGGGAAGCGGCATGAGGTCTGGTGTTTCATTACATGCATAGCCAAACATCATTCCTTGGTCGCCTGCACCCTGACTGTTGAGTTGATCATCAGATGAACCACTGCGCTGCTCTTCGCTCTTGTCCACGCCTTGTGCAATGTCTGCGCTCTGCGCATCGAGTGCAACCAAGACTCCGCATGTGTTTCCATCGAATCCGAACTCTGCGTTGTTGTAACCAATGTTGTTAATGGTTTCGCGAGCGATAGCTGGAATGTCTACGTATGCATCGGTGGTGATTTCACCCGACACCACGCACAGGCCGGTGGTGAGAAGGGTCTCACATGCAACGCGGCTGTCTGGATCTTTTGCGAGGATGGCGTCAAGCACCGAGTCGGAGACCTGGTCGGCCATTTTGTCTGGATGACCTTCGGTCACGCTTTCTGATGTGAACGTGAACTTCCTCACGACAACTCCTTCGTCTCTGCGGTCAGTTGGCTGACCGCACTCGTACCACGCTATCCAATACAGCCATGGCGACAGTGTGTTTACTGGCTAATGGAACCTCTTCGAGGTGTCCATCTGACCCGATAATGGTGACCGCATTGGTGTTGTGGCTGAATCCGACCCCTTCAGCAGACACATCGTTGGCAACAATGAGGTCGAGGTTCTTCCGCTTCAGCTTTCCTTGTGCGTTTTCCACAAGGTCTGACGTTTCTGCAGCAAACCCCACCAAGGTTTGACCGGCTGGCTTCGAAGCACCCAGCGCAGCAAGGATGTCCGGCGTTGGCTCCAACACAATCTGTGGAACTCCCCCATCTTTCTTGATCTTCCCAGGCTCTGGCGCAACAGGTCGGAAATCTGCAACAGCAGCCGACATAACAACAACGTCTGAGGCAGGAGCAAGCGATGTCATTGCGTCATACATCTGCTGAGCAGTTTCAACATCGACGCGCGTGATACCAGCAGCAACAGGAGTGTCGACCGTGGTCACAAGAGTGACATTGGCGCCGCGCGCAAGCGCTTGTTCCGCAATGGCATATCCCTG
>JBMTEX010000098.1:0-4909 GCA_049433485.1 Ilumatobacteraceae bacterium
GACATTGGCCAGATCCACGGCAACATCTACATGGGTCGCGTGCAGAATGTTCTGCCTGGAATGGAAGCCGCCTTTGTCGACATTGCTACTCCAAAGAACGCAGTGTTGTATCGCGGCGACGTGCAGTTCGATGGCGAAGATGTCGACACGAAAGACACTGCCCGCATTGAGCACATCCTGCGCTCGCGTCAGATGATTCTGTGCCAGGTCACAAAGAACCCCATTGGCGCAAAGGGCGCACGCCTCACACAAGAAGTGTCCATCCCCGGTCGCTTCGTAGTGCTTATTCCGAATTCAAAGACCTATGGCATCTCAAAGCGTCTGGATGATTCCGAGCGCCGCCGTTTACGCAACATTCTCGATCGCGTGAAGCCAGCAGAGCACGGCGTCATTGTTCGTACCGCTGCTGAGCACGCAACCGAACATGAACTCACTGCAGACATGACTCGCTTGCTCGATGAATGGGCGGCCATTGAAGAATCTGCAAAAGCTGCAACTGGTCCGCAACTGTTGTATCGCGAACCGGAACTTGCTGTTCGCGTTATCCGTGAAGAGTTCAACGCCGATTATCGCGGTGTCATTATTGATGATCGTCGCCTGTATGAAGATGTGCGCAGTTACATTCAGGCGTTCAACCCAGAGTTGGCAGACCGCGTGGAGTATTTCGACCGCGACGCTGAACCATTGTCATTGTTTGAAACACAGCACGTACACGAGCAGTTGCACAAGGCGCTCGACCGCAAAGTGTGGTTGCCATCTGGTGGATCTCTCATCATCGAGCACACCGAGGCTCTCACGGTGATCGACGTGAACACGGGCAAGAACGTGGGAACCTCCAACCTGGAGCAAACCGTTTTCCAGAACAACCTGGAAGCTGCTCAAGAGGTGGCGCATCAGTTACGACTTCGTGACATTGGCGGCATCATCGTCATCGACTTCATCGACATGGAAATCAAGGACAACCGCAAGAAGGTGGTGGAGTCCTTCCGTCAGGCGCTCTCTCGAGACAAGACCAGAACCCAGGTGTTCGACATCTCAGAGCTTGGCCTTGTGGAAATGACTCGCAAGCGCATCGGAGAAGGTCTCATCACTGCATTTGCGGGGGAATGCCCCGAATGCTCCGGACGAGGCATGAAAGTGGACTTCTCTCTTCTCGACTAGTTCAAGAGCCGAGATGTCCTCAATTTCCATGAAAACAATGGCTCTGCACAGTGTCAGTGGCCCAGAAAGGCAGATAGGGTAGGAAACCGCTATGTACGCAGTGATCGCATCCGGTGGAAAGCAAGAGAAGGTATCGCAGGGCCAGCAGGTCCAGCTTGAGCTTCTTCATGTCGAAGATGGTGCAGAGGTTTCTCTCACACCAATCCTCGTCGTTGACGGTTCCACAATTTTGTCCACCCCCGACCAGTTGAAGGGCGCATCTGTCAAGGGTCGCGTTATTGGAACCGCAAAGGGGCCAAAGATTGATGGCTTTACCTATAAGCGCCGCACTAACCAGCGTCGTCGCTTCGGGCATCGTCAGAAGTACTCAGTTGTTGAGATCACATCCATCGCGAAAGGCTGATCAAGAATGTCAAAGACAAAGGGCGGCGGCTCCACAAGAAACGGTCGCGACTCAAATGCACAGCGCCTTGGCGTAAAAGTGTTCGACGGAACCGTCATCACTGCTGGCACCATCATCATTCGCCAACGTGGCACCAAGACACATCCTGGTAAGAACGTTGGCATCGGCAAAGACGACACCTTGTTCGCGCTGACTGACGGAAGCGTCAAGTTTGGCGAACGCCGTGGCCGCAAAGTGGTGGACGTTGTTCCTGCCGAGTAAGCAGTAAGAACTAATGAATCTTTGGAGGGCGCACCGCAAGGTGCGCCTTTCGCATTTCTCGTGTTATTTCGTGAGGAGTGTGTCGATTCCTTGCGGCAGTTTGTCAAATGGATAGTTCAATAGTTCCACTGCTTGTTTACATGCGAAGCGATCTGTCATTCCGCCCACGTAGTTAACGGCTTCACGTGCTGCGGTGACGGAATGAGCATCGAACGGGGTGTCGTGCCATGAGGCGAGCAGCATGGGGTGAGCGATGTAATGCTCCACCAGTGGGCGCAACATGTCGATAACGCTTTGCGCCTGTGCTTGTGATTCGGGCCGGTGATAGATGGTGTCGTAGTTGAAACGACGGAACACAGCGAGTGCTTCGGCAACGTCTGGCACCATGCCGATGCGACCAGTTTCAGCGGTGGCTGCGATCATCCCTGAGATGAACGCGCTGAGTTGTTCACGCCGTGTTGTTCCGCATCGTTGGCGAACAACATCTGGTAAATCACGTGGAGTCACTACTCCTGCATACACAGCGTCTTCAAAGTCGTGGCACACATATGCAATGCGATCGGCCCAGCTGACAATCTCAGCTTCTGGTGTAGACGGTGCCGGACGAGACCAACTGTGATTGCGAATGCCATCCAGAGTTTCGGTACACAAGTTGAGAGGTTGCAGCACAACGTCTGCGCCCCACACCGCGTGGTCATAGCCGTCTTCAATGTATGGAGACAGAGCGTCTTCACTGGCGTGGCCGCCGGGGCCATGGCCGCAATCGTGACCTAAGGCAATTGCTTCCGTGAGTGCGACATTCAGTCGCAAGACACGAGCGACAGATACTGCAACCTGTGCCACTTCCAATGCGTGAGTGAGACGTGTGCGTTGATGATCGTCTGGGAAAACGAATACTTGGGTTTTCCCTGCAAGTCGACGAAAGGACGATGCATGCAGAATGCGATCTCTATCGCGTTCAAAACATGTGCGAAACGGATCGTCGTCCTCTGGCACGAGGCGATTCCCTGAGCCAACGGCTCGTGTAGCGAGTGGTGCCATGGTGGAGTCTTCGGTGGCTTCTCTGGCGGCGCGATCGGCAATGTCGGTTGTTCCAATGCCAGCCCACGAATTTGAATGGGCAACCGTGATGGCAGATGAGATGTTGCCGTGCATGGTGGAGACCCACGTGTTATCTCGCTCTGTGGTGGGGGTGTCTTCCATTTCTTCCACGATAGGTGAGTGGTGTGTCGCTTCTGGGGGAGGGATTGCCCGTAGCCTTGGACAGTCCCTATGAGTGTGTTCGTCGATGAAGTCCAACTGAATGTGCGTGGTGGAGACGGCGGCGCAGGCTGCGTGAGTTTCCGGCGTGAAGGTCCTGTGGCATTTGGTGGGCCAAACGGCGGAGATGGCGGCAAGGGTGGCGACGTCTGGCTGATTGCTGACCGCAATGTTGCCTCTCTCTTGGCATTTCGTGATCACCCACATAGGCGCGCAGCAAATGGCGTGCATGGTAAGGGCAAGGACCTGCATGGTCGTCGCGGTGAAGATCTCTATGTTGCGGTTCCGGAAGGAACAATTGCCAAAGATATGTACACCGGTGAAGTCCTGGCAGATCTTCAGAACCACGGCGATAAGTGGCTGGCATCTCCTGGCGGCCGTGGTGGTCGCGGCAATCACAAGTTCATGAACAATAAGCGCCGTGCGCCGTCTTTTGCCGAACAAGGCGAAGAAGGTCTTGAGCGTTGGTTGCTGTTGGAACTGAAACTCATGGCCGACGTTGCGCTGGTCGGATTTCCAAATGCTGGCAAGAGTACGTTCATCAGCACGGTGTCAGCTGCAAAACCGAAGATTGCTAACTATCCCTTCACCACGTTGGAACCTCATCTTGGAGTTGTGCGCATAGACGACAGTTCCGAATTTGTGATGGCAGACATTCCAGGTTTGATTGAAGGAGCAAGCGAAGGCAAAGGATTGGGTCACCAGTTCTTACGTCACATCGAGCGCGCTCGTGTTCTGTGTTATCTCATCGACCTTGCATCAATAGACGGTGTATCACCAGACGAGCAGTTGAAAATTCTGCAACACGAGGTGGGTAACTACAGGCCAGAACTTCTCGAGCGTCCATCGCTCATTGTGGGAACGAAGATCGACAGTGCAGAGCCAGCCGTCATTGCCACCTGGCCGCACATGAAGATGTCATCCATCACCACGGAGAACGTGCGTGCCGTGGTCAACTTGCTGGCCCAAACCGTGAGTGAGGCTCGTCAGGCAGAACCCGTCATGGAGTCCACCATCATCATGCGCCCAGAGCCAGAGCATTCATGGGTGGAACAGATTGGCGAGAACGAATTCCGAGTCCACGGCCGTGCCGCTGAGCGTGTCGTTGCGCTCAATGACGTGACAACTCCTGAAGCGTTGAACTACATCGACGAGCGTCTGGCAAAGCTGGGTGTTCCCAAAATGCTTACTCGTGCTGGCGTTGTAGAAGGCGATGTTGTGTGGATTGCACAATTCAGTTTCGAATTCGTCCCAGAAATGTAAGTCTGTCACCATGCGTATTGTCGTCAAGATTGGAACATCGTCTCTTACAGATGATGGCGGACGCATTCGGCCAGAGGTCATTACGTCAGTGGCGGCTCAATTGGCCGCCGTCAAACATGCCGGGCACGACGTTGTCTTGGTGACATCTGGTGCCGTTGCTGCAGGTGTATCTGGGCTTGGGTTGGGTGCGCGTCCATCAGATGTGTTGTCACTGCAGGCAGTCTCGGCTGTAGGGCAGCCTCAATTAATGGCTGCATACAACAATGCACTGTCCGCACATTCTCTTGTGGCGGCGCAGGTGTTGTTGGTGCCGCACGATTTTGTGGATCGCCAGCAGTATCTGCATGCGCGCGAAACTATTCAGCGGCTGTGGGGTCTTGGGTGTATTCCCATCGTCAATGAGAACGATGCGATTGCAAATAACGAGATTCGGTACGGCGACAACGACCATCTTGCTGCGTTGCTCTCCCACCTTGTGTCTGCAGATTTGTTGTTGCTTCTCACGGATATGGATGGCCTGTACACGGCAGACCCAAGATCCAATCCAGATGCCACCATCGT
>JBMTEX010000099.1:0-4744 GCA_049433485.1 Ilumatobacteraceae bacterium
GACTCATCGAGTGTTCGTTGCACTTCAGCTCCAGATTGGTCGCCGCCTGCATGAACTATTCGGCGATGTGAATGGCCACCTTCACGTGTGAGTGCAATTTCTCCAGTGATATCGCTGGGGTCGAAGGCAGCACCCAATTCCATGAGATAGCGAATAGCCGTGGGGGCTTCGCGCACCAATGTTCTCACTGCGTCTTCATCACACAAGCCAGCACCAGCTTCCAACGTGTCAGCGACGTGATTCTCAAGCGAATCATTTGGGTCGAGAACCGCAGCCAAGCCACCTTGAGCCCAGTTGGTGCTTCCTGCATCAAGCGTGTCTTTGGTGACAAGCACTACCTCCCGAACGGGACGCAGTGCAAGTGCCGCAGACAGACCAGCTGCGCCTGAACCAAGGATGACCACGTCGGTTTCAACGGTCCATGTTGGTTCCGGAGCCGCGAGAGCTCGTGGGATTCGACTACTCGCCGACACGGGATGGTGTACCGATGGCAATCATTCGTTCAACTGATTGACGCGCACGGTCTGCGATATCACGAGGTACATCAACGACATCTGTGCCATGCAATAAGGCATGTTCAAGTTTTTCAGGAGTAATCATCTTCATGTACTTACACACCGCGGCACGATTCACTGGCTGAAAATCAGTAGTGACGTTCACTTTGCGCAATTGATGAATCATTCCGGTTTCGGTTGCTACCAAGACTTTTTTCGCTTTGGTGGTGCGAGCTGCATCCAACATTCCGCCTGTGGACAAAATGTGTGAGCGTTCCTGCGGAACCACCCCTTCAGACACCAAATACAACGCACTAGTGGCACATCCACATTCAGGGTGCACAAACAGTTCTGCTTCTGGTTCAGCCGCCACCATGGCTTTCAGCTCCGAGCCATTGATACCCGCATGCACATGACATTCACCCATCCATATGTGCATGTTGTTTCGCTTCGTCATGCGTTGAACATGCGCACCGAGAAATTGGTCTGGGCAGAAAAGAATTTCCGTGTCCGCAGGAATTGACTGCACCACTTCCACTGCATTTGAACTGGTGCAACAAATATCTGTCTCAGCTTTAACTGCTGCTGTGGTGTTCACGTAACTCACCACAACTGCGCCTGGGTGTTGCGCCTTCCATTCCCGAAGTTGATCTGCCGTGATGGTGTCGGCCAACGAACAACCTGCCTTCTCGTCCGGAATGATGACGGTTTTGTCGTACGACAAGATTTTCGCCGTTTCAGCCATGAAATGCACGCCACAAAAAATGATGGTGGACTGCGGAACAGTTGCTGCAATTCTCGACAGTGCCAGCGAGTCTCCGACATGGTGTGCCACATCTTGAATCTCGGGAACCTGATAATTGTGCGCAAGGATGACTGCATCTTTTTCTTCGGCGAGTGCGCGAATACGCGCTGACCACTGAGGGTCGAGAGTTGATGTCACAGACCAAAGGCTAGGCGTGATTCTTCCTATTTGCGCCATTGTGAAATGCCACACAAACGCCTCTCACTTTGTGAATAGATGCACATCATCAATTCATCTATTCGGTGGGTGCTGGCAAATTAATAGGAGGATCAAACCAAAAGGATGAAATTGCGTCGGCCAATGAACCAGTGGCAGAGCCAGGATCTGTGACCACAACGTCTGGTTGATCTGCAAACCTCAACACACTTGCCACACCGTGGTCGGCCACCACAACAACTAGTCGAACTCGACGACGCAACGCATGTTCACTAGGTGCACCTTCAACGGAACCGTCTGGACCAAGTGGAGCAGCCCAGCCAGTTGTCACGATGGCAGCTGCATCAAACATGCGCGCCAATCCACTTGACGGCGCATCGAGCAATTCATACACATCGGGATGTTGAGCTAGTGAACACAGGTTGGGTTGAGTAGCAGGACGATCAGCACAGTTGATTCCGTATAGACGCGCACCTGGAAGCTCGAACGTATCGAGCAATTCATGAAGCTTTCCCTCAACACCTTGAGCGATGTCCATGATGTCTGCGAGAACTGTTGGTGGTTGTGGCATGTCTTCATTCATGCCGCCATGTGCGCAGGGTTATGAATGTGCAGGAAACGCAGTTTGAACGTAATCAGAAAGAGTTCGTGCAGCTTTGGCAACCACGGAGCCGTACTTTGCACCAGGAGTGCGCGTCATTCGTTCTAACGGACCCGACACAGAGAATGCAGCGACGATCTCTCCGTTTGAATTCGTGATTGGTGAACTCACCGATGCCACACCTTTGATGCGTTCTTCTACTGAATCAATCCAGCCAGCAGAAGACGTTTTGGCACCAGCGAGTGCTTTGCCCGCTGAGCCACGAGTCAAAGGAAACAATGCGCCCTCAGGAACGATCCATCGCAGTCCGTTCGGAGACTCCAATGAGACCACGCAACGTCGGCCGTCTGTTTCGGGAACAAACACTTGAACACTCTCACCGGTTTTGTCCCGAACTTCCGTTGCCACTTCTCTCGCGCGTTCGAGGAATGGAAACTGCAATGCGGCTGCACGCCCTAGACCAGCCAATGTTGGCCCGACGCAATACAGACCCGCATCGTTTCGTCGAACGGCGCCGTGGTGCTCTAACGCAGCTAGCAAACGATGGCATGTTGCACGCGGGATTCCCGTTGCATCGACTGCTTCGTTGAGAGAAAGGGGTCGTGTGACAAGTGCGTTCATTACGAGAAACGCTTTGTCAAGAACTCCGACCCCTGATACGCTGTCCATTGTGTGGGAAGCATATCCCATATATTGAGACAACGCACACTGCGATTCCGAAAGGATCCATATGTCGACACCAGTAACACTTCCTCAGAAGGTGTGGGACCAACACGTCGTTCACCGCGCAGATGGCGAAGCTGACCTTCTCTACATTGACTTGCACCTGGTGCATGAAGTCACCAGTCCACAAGCATTTGATGGTCTGCGTTTAACCGGTCGACCACTTCGTCGTCCCGACCTCACTGTTGCAACCGAAGACCACAACGTTCCAACGGCAGACATTCATCTTCCAATTGCGGACCCCATCTCTGCTCGTCAAGTGCAAGTACTTCGCGATAACGCAAAAGAGTTTGGTTTCACTCACTTCCCCATGGGAAATGATCGTCAAGGAATCGTGCACGTCATTGGGCCAGAGCAAGGTCGCACGCTTCCTGGAATGACCATCGTCTGCGGTGACAGCCATACAGCAACACACGGTGCATTCGGTTCACTCGCATTCGGCATTGGAACCAGCGAAGTGGAACACGTTCTTGCAACACAGACACTGCCGCAGTCACGTCCGAAGTGGATGTCTGTCACGGTTGATGGCGATGTTCCAGAAGGTGTCACAGCAAAGGACATCATCCTTGCCATCATCGGCAAGATTGGAACCGGCGGCGGAATCGGCCACGTTATTGAATATCGCGGTTCTGCTATTCGTGCGTTGTCAATGGAAGGCCGCATGACGGTGTGCAACATGAGCATCGAGGCCGGAGCGAAGGCTGGCTTGATTGCACCAGACGAAACAACGTTCGAATACCTGAAGGGTCGCGAGCACGCACCAAAGGGTGCAGATTGGGACGCAGCAGTTGCAGCGTGGAAAGAATTGAAAACAGATGATGGTGCCAAGTGGGACAAGGAAGTCTTTATTGACGCTTCCACGTTGACGCCATATGTCAGCTGGGGAACAAACCCTGCACAAGTTCTTCCCATTGATGGTGTCATTCCATCGCCATCAGATGCTGCAGATGACACCGCAGCAGACACCATTCAACGCGCACTTGAGTACATGGGTCTCACACCCGGAACCAACATGCGAGATGTTCCTGTCGACACCGTCTTTATTGGTTCGTGCACCAACGGCCGCATCGAAGACATTCGGGCCGCAGCCGCAGTGTTGAAGGGACGCAAAGTCACCGTGAAGCGCGCCATGGTGGTTCCTGGTAGTCACGCAGTGCGCGCACAAGCAATTGCTGAAGGCCTTGACAAGATCCTCATTGAGGCAGGCGTTGACTTCCGTGAGCCAGGTTGCAGTATGTGCCTTGCTATGAACCCAGACAAGCTTGCACCCGGCGAGCGTGCCGCAAGTACAAGCAACAGAAACTTTGAAGGACGTCAAGGCCGAGGCGGACGCACTCACCTTGTCTCCCCTGCCGTTGCAGCAGCAACCGCTGTTGCAGGTCACTTCGCAAGCCCAGGAGATTTGAAATGAAATCTGTACGCGTACTCACCGGTCGTGGTGTTCCACTAAAGCGAAGCGACGTTGACACCGACCAAATCATCCCTGCCGACTGGTTGAAGCGAGTTGAGCGCACCGGTTTCGAAGCCGGCTTGTTCAGCACATGGCGAGACGATCGCAACTTCGTATTGAACGACGAACGCTTTGCAGGTGCAAGCATCTTGATTGCCGGTCCAAGTTTTGGTGTCGGTTCCTCTCGCGAACATGCGGTGTGGGCCATTCAGCAATACGGATTCGATGCGGTGATTGCGCCGAGCTTCAGCGACATCTTCCGCAACAACTGCACAAAGAATGGTTTGGCACCAGTTGTCTTGCCTTTGTCATCGGTGGAGAAGTTATGGGAACTCGTGGAGACAAACCCTGCAACAGAAATCACTGTCGACATGGAACGCCTGTTAGTGGAAGTGCCTTCTGCTGGCTTTAGCGAATCGTTTCCTATGGACGCACCAACTCAGCACCGTTTCTTGAACGGACTTGATGACATTGGCATCACGCTGACGCATGCGGACAAGATCAGCGAATTCGAA
>JBMTEX010000100.1:0-4290 GCA_049433485.1 Ilumatobacteraceae bacterium
GGAACCTTCAACTCCACAGCAGTGAAGGCACCAGGTTTCGGCGATCGTCGTAAGGCAATGTTGCAAGACATGGCAGTTCTTACCGGCGGACAAGTCATCAGCGAAGAAGTTGGCTTGAAGTTGGAGAACGTCACGCTCGATCTTTTGGGTCGCGCAAAGCGTGTCATTATCACCAAGGACGCCACCACCATCGTTGATGGTGCTGGGGACAAGACCGAAGTGAACGGACGCATCAGCCAGATCAAGACTGAGATCGACAACACCGACTCGGACTGGGACCGCGAGAAGCTGCAAGAGCGTCTTGCAAAGCTCGCTGGTGGTGTTGCACTCATCAAGGTGGGCGCAGCAACTGAAGTGGAGCTGAAGGAAAAGAAGCACCGCATTGAAGACGCCATCTCGGCAACTCGTGCAGCTATTGAAGAGGGTGTTGTTGCCGGTGGCGGTACTGCACTTCTTCGTAGCCGTCCCGCAGTACTGAAGGTTGTTGAGTCGCTCACCGGCGACGAAGCAACAGGTGCACGCACGGTGTACGACGCATTGGTGGCTCCTGCCAAGCACATTGCAGACAACGCTGGCCTTGAAGGCTCAGTGGTGGTGCAGCGCGTGGAATCAGAGACAGGCTCCAATGGCTTGAATGCCGCAACTGGTGAATACGTCGACTTGGTGGCTGCCGGAATTATTGACCCTGCAAAGGTCACCCGTGCCGCACTCCAGAACGCCGCATCCATTGCAGCATTGGTTCTCACCACCGAATGCCTCGTGGCCGACAAGCCCGAGAAGAACGCTGCCCCAATGGGCGGCGGCATGCCCGGTGGCATGGGAATGATGTAGGAATCTTCCTGGAATAAACCCCACCTCAGGGTGGTTTTATCTAGAGCCTCCCGTTGATGGCCCAGACCCGAAAGGGCTGGGCCATCAATATTTTCCCCCTACGGTTGTGGTCATGAACGACGATGACATTCGGGATTCCATGGACGACGCCGCTGGTGACGCGATTGAAGACAAGATCGATCGGCGCTTTCGTCGTCAGAGAAAACATCTCTGGGTGTCACAGGTGTTGGAATACGCAATCGGTTTTGCAATTGCATGGTCGGCATCACGCGCAAGTGAACCACTTGTGCCCGCCATTGTTGCTGCGCTTGTCATCACTAATGCGGCAATTGTGAGGGCCCCGTTGTCTGCATTCCGAGTCACTGGTCCTCAATTGCATCGAGCTTTCGGTGTTGCACTTTCGCTAGCAATTCTTTCGGCCGCAATTTTTGTAGATGTTGATGCAGGAACAAAAGCGTTACTTGTGATTGGCGCATTGGCAGAGGGCTTTGTGTCGGTACGCTTCGGTCATGGCATTTGAACGACCTGCACCAGATCTCTCCAAGTTGATTGCCGCGTGGGAAGCGTGGGAAAAAGGTGAAGAGATGCCAGGCAAAGTTTTGGCAAATCTCAAGACAGCTGGTCTCGCCGAGATTCTCGCTGAGCTGAATTCAACTGGTTGGACCCCGAGCGCATCGTGACTCGTCGTCGCGGTGGCGCGCAAGTCATTCCGCGACCAGAACAATGGCGTCGTGGCGACGCACCATCATGGTTGCGCCACGGCACTCATCATCTCTTTTCGTTATCGCATATTGAATCTCGCATTCATGCATATGTACCAGCCGATCAACCAGCTTCGGCTGGCGTGAACGATGAATGGTTATCCACTGCACGGGCGTCAGCTGTTCTTGTTCCACTGATGCACACGGAGAATGGCGTCTCCGTTGTGCTCACTCGACGCGCTGATCATCTCAAGAATCACCGCGGAGAAGTGTCATTTCCTGGCGGCCGAGTGGAAGAGTCTGAATCATTAATAGAAGCGGCATTGCGCGAGACAGAAGAGGAAATTGGTGTTCTGGCATCACATGTCCGCGTGATTGGTCAACTAGATCCACATGCAACATTCGTCAGCAACAGTCTCATTGTTCCGATCATTGCCATCGTTGATGAATCGGCACAATTTGTTGCAAACGAGAGCGAAGTGTCTCGCATTCTCGTTGTTCCACTCTCGGAACTAGTGCAAGAGAATTCCTACGACAATGAATGGTGGGCCACGCCGCGAGGCGAATTGAACATTCACTTCTTCTACTTAGATGACGAGACAATTTGGGGTGCAACGGGTCGCATCTTGCGTCAACTGTTTGACGTTATTTGCTAACTACGGCCCAGCGTAAACACGAACAGCTCGGTAATACGTTTCAGCCCACGCAGTGCATGAAGTGCGAGATGTTCTGGTACGACGTTTGCAGTCGTTCAACATATCTTTTTTGAAAACCTCATCCACTTTGCGTCGCATTTCCGCTGTCCACCATTTTCCGTTGTCGAGTTTCCCAATATTTCGATACGCAAAGTCGTGACGGCGACACGCGTTAAAGAAATCGTAGGTACGACCTGTGCTGCCCAAGATAGGGACGGAACAACCATCAGTTGTCCAATTGAGTCGAGGATCTCGTTTTGTGGAATCAGCGATTCGAACAAATTGTGTGAGTGAAGTTTTGAAGACTAGTTGCTGGGCCACAACATGGGGAGCAGGGGGAGGGCTTGCCGACAGACAGGCGGCAACAAGAATCGACGCAAGCACAGCCATGAGAATCTCCTTCGCATGGCGGTGTGTGCGTTCTAACTCCCTCACGGGAAAACGAAATCTCTTATGCGCGGAGGCACTTCAAAAGAAGAGCCATTTCCACTGCACCAACGGCTGCTTCATCGCCTTTGTTGTCGATGCCCGGTCCACTGCGATCGAGTGCTTGTTGTTCAGTGTTCACGGTGAGAACTCCAAACATCATTGGAACACCAGTTGCAAGTTGTGCATCTTGAATTCCACGAGCGGCCTCGTTGCACACGTAGTCAAAGTGAGGTGTATCTCCGCGGATTACGGTGCCAAGACAAATGACGGCGTCCACCTTGCCTGTCTCTGCAAGTGCTTTCGCCGCCAATGGAAGTTCGAATGCGCCAGGTACCCACGATTCAAGAATGTCGCTGTCGGCAACTTTCAATCGCTCTAGTCCACGGAGTGCACCATCTCGGAGTTTGGTGACGATGTGATCATTGAATCGGGCACCAATGATGGCGATTCGAAGGCCAGTTCCATCGAGGTCTGGAAGTGCGCTGCTTGATCCTGTACGTGTCATTTTGTTTCTCCGTTGTTCATGTCAATGAGATGTCCCATACGTTCGCGCTTTGTGCGCAGGTAGGCCTCGTTTTCAGGTGTTGGAATTGTGTTGATGGGAACACGTTCCACCACCGACAATCCGTAACCACCAAGCCCACCGTATTTAGCGGGGTTGTTTGTCATGAGTCGAAGTTTTCCGACTCCTAGATCGGCCAGAATTTGGGCACCAATTCCGTACTCACGGCTGTCGATGGGCAACCCAAGCTCAACATTTGCATCCACAGTGTCAAGTCCTTGGTCTTGCAGTGAATACGCACGAATCTTGTGACCTATTCCGATGCCGCGACCTTCATGGCCACGCAGGTACACGATGACACCAGTACCAGCTTTTTCCACCATGGCCATCGCTGCTGCAAGTTGAGGTCCACAGTCGCAACGACGTGAACCAAAAACATCACCGGTGAGGCACTCACTATGCACACGAACCAAGACAGATTCTTCTCGTGAAATATCGCCCTTGACGAATGCAAGGTGTTCAACACCATCAATAGTGCTGCGGTATGCCACGCAATTAAATGCACCGAACTCGGTGGGAACTGTTGCTTCACCCATTCGTTCAACAAGGCGCTCGTGGTGGCGACGATATTCAATCAATTGAGCAATTGATGACAACAGCAACCCGTGCTCATTGCAGAACTTCCGCAATGCTTCAAGACGCATCATGGTTCCGTCATCGTGCTGAATTTCGCAAATGACTCCCACTGGCTCACACCCAGCCAAGCGTGCAAGATCTACTGCTGCTTCAGTGTGACCAGCTCTCTTTAGCACGCCACCTTGGCGAGCGCGCAAAGGAAAGACATGTCCAGGACGGGCAAATGCCTTGAATGACACATCTGGATTTGCAATTGCGCGCACGGTTGCTGCGCGGTCTGCTGCACTGATTCCAGTTGTCGTCCCTTCAATGACGTCAACTGTCACTGTGTATGCAGTGCGTTGGCTCTCTGTATTTTGTTCCACCATGAGAGGGAGGCGCAGTTCTTCGCAACGCTCATCAGTCAGCGGTGCACAGATCACACCTGTGGAGTAACGAACAATAAATGCCAACTTTTCGGCGGTGGCAAACTCTGCTGCCATGATGAAGTCGCCTT
>JBMTEX010000101.1:0-3938 GCA_049433485.1 Ilumatobacteraceae bacterium
ACCACGCCAGACATTGGCACTGTGGCCAAGACGGTGCGCATGGCATCAACGGCTGCGCCATCGGCTCCGATTTTGTCTCCACGGCCAACCCAGCGAGAGGCTGCCATGGCGGCTGATTCAGTGGTGCGGACAAGTTCGAGGGCAAGGTTGCGGTCTGGACGCTCTGTGGGCATGAGTCCACCGTAGTTCGCTCACTAGCCTTGCGAGGTGCCCCACATCCCCCTTCAGTTGTGTCTTACGGGTCGGGAGATCACAGACACCCGCGTTCGCCCAGGCGGTCAGTGGGTATCGGCGGTGGTCTCTGAGCCTGCTGTATCGGGCTCCCTGACACGGCTTGTGATGTGGCCTGTTGCATCCCCAGAGCAAGAGACGGTGTTATTGCTAGACCCCATGCCGCAGGCGGGGAGAGGGCTCTCTGGAGGCGTCCATGTGTGGGACAACGATGGCAAGCGAGTGTTCGTTGTGACAAAGACCGATGGCATTGTTGTGATACCGGTGACCGACAACACCCCCGGGCACATGCGTCGATTGCCCTTTGACGTCACGCGCTCATGGTCAACCCCCGTGTTCGACTACATGAACCGATCGGTGTACGCCATCGCGGATTGGAAACAGTTGTGGGGTTGTCATGCAGACTCCGGCGACCCATGGTTGGTACACGATGCCAGTGGCTTCGCAGTGGATGCGTGTGCTGGTTCTGATGGCATGTGCGTGACGTGGAATCGCCCTCAGATGCCATGGACTCAAAGCACGGTGTATCCAGAACCTGTGGCACCTGGTGTTGCAGTGCAGCAACCGCGTTTCAGTACAAATGGAAATAGTTTCGGGTACATCGACGATCGCACTGGCGTGAACAATGTGCGCATCCTTGCAGACGGAATAGTTCCACATGATGTGGTAATCGAAGACGACTGCGAACACGGTGGACCAACATGGGGTCCGGGTCAGCGCACCTGGTGTTTCAATACGGACGGAACAAAAGTTGCGTACACACGAAATGAAAAAGGTTTCGGTTCGTTGTGGGTGTACAACAGACTGACTGAACAGCGACACATGATTGGTCGCGCGGTGCATGGATGTGTGTCGTGGGAAGAAAACACCTTGTGTGCACTGCGGTCCGGCGCACGCACACCGCAACAAGTTGTTGTCTATGACGTCACACACGTTGAGTCGCCATCTCGCACGATTGTGGCTCGTGGAGGTGATGACTTGTGGGCAACTCCTGAGATCAAAAGTGAACTCGTTGAGCCATCGGTGCATGAGGTGGAACACAACGGTGTTGTTGTTCCATATCGGCTGTATCGATCATTCAAGCATCCCTACGGATTAATCGTCTGGGTGCACGGCGGGCCAACAGACCAATGGCAAGTCACATTTCGACCACGACTTGCGTTTTGGATATCGCGCGGGTGGTCTGTGGTGGTTGTTGACCATCGCGGAACAACGGGCCATGGCCGAGACTTTCTCACTGCATTGCACGGTGGTTGGGGAGATGTTGATGCGCAAGACACATGTGCTGTTGTGCAACATGTTCAACGAGTATTTGGGTACAGGCCAGAACGCACGGTGCTGATGGGTGGCAGCGCCGGCGGATTGACTGCTCTCAATACAGCAGCGCGTGTGCCAGACAACATTGCAGGAATGGTGCTGTCGTATCCGGTCGTCGACCTTTGCGAGGTGATGTGCGGAGATGATCCGTTTGAAACCCACTACATGCCTGAGTTGTTAGGCGCACGTGGGCCCGAGGATCCTGTTTTGCATGGTCGAACTCCACTTACTTATGCGAACCGCATTGCAAAAATACCCACGCTGATTTTTCACGGAGACAAAGACGCATCGGTGCCATTGATTCATTCGCAGCGGTTGCAGAATGTTGTGCGAGCTGCTGGTGGACATATTCAACTGGAGATTATGGAAGGCGAAGGACACGGATTTCGTGAGTCGCGAAGCACCATTCGAGAGTTCATCGTGACTGAATCATTCCTCAGTCGCTTCTGAATCTTCATTGTTGAGAAACTCGCTGAGTGGCTTCAAGAACTGAAACCCACCGTAAAACTTGTTGTCGTCTTCGGTGACATCTGGGTCCCACTGGACATAGAAGATGGTGCGACTTGCGAAATAGATGTATTTCAGTTTCCAATGGCAGCGTCCGCCTACTGAACCGCCAGGCAGCAAGATCTTTGCTTCGCGAAAGACCGCCATGAACTTCTGAAGACTCCCATGTGGGTAATTCTCTACAAAGAATTTTGCGGGGATGCCCTTCATGTTCGGTTTGGGGTGTGTGTAGTGCAGGATGCGGGCAACGTCGTAGCGATATAAGACCACTCGAAAATGATCGAGACTGTCTGGGGGTTCGGTGCCGTAGCGGGGATCTGTCATGGCGGGTCTCCTGTGTGATGAAGTGACCGACCATTGCTTGTACGAGACCACCGCGAGATGGCGTCGTCGCATCCGCATCGTGAGGCGGGGGAGAAAGGTATAAGACCCCACCTCACGAAGCGCAAGCACCGTGGCCAGTCTGGCTCGGTTGCTGGCTGCGTTGCCGCAGCTCTCGTGATGCGCTTTCATTTTCTCACTGGGGTGTGTCACAGAGAACAGAGTTCGTATGGAGCCTGGCGAACTTGCTTCGGTAGCGTCACATTCATGCTGTTGGCCGAATTGGAAATCTTTCATTCACGGCCAATTGCCCCGACAAGACGTTTATCCCTCGGTCATTTGTATCTGCCAGTAGATCCAGCCCCGGGCTTTGGCGGCATTTTGTTGGGAGCGGTGTTAGCAGTTCATGTGAAAGATGTGGACGAAGACCTTCACGTAGATCTGCAGCGTTTGTTGTCTGAGATTGAACGCGGTACACGCGTTGTGCAGCCACGTCTGCGCCATCGATTTCAAGTAGATCGACATGGCCTCACCTACAGCACGCATCGAATGATGGGTGTAGGTGACTCCATCGAGTTTGAGATGAATAGCAGTGGCACTCCGCTGCAACAAGTTCTCGGGTCGCTCTATGCGTTAGAGAGACTCGACGCAGACATTCGCGCATCACTCATCCCAGTGATGCGTCGTGCATTTACGTGGCGAGGCCCTATTGGTCCGTCGTTTATTTCGTATCTCGCTGGTTCAAAATCATCGTCGGTCTCTGCGCTGGCAGATCCGCGCGCGTGGGCGCTAGATGTTCTTGGTTTTCCTGGTGGCACCGTGAAGCCCAGCAAACGCGACATCACGTCTCGGTATCGCGAACGACTTCGTGCTGTGCATCCAGACCACGGTGGAAATGAGAAGAACGCGGGCAAGCTCATCATGGATGTCACGGAAGCTCGTCGTATTTTGTTAGAGGCGTTGTGACGGCAGTTCAGGGCGTTGTGCTCTTCCCAGGTTCTGGATCATCGGCAACACATTCGTCGTTACTAGCGATGGAACAAGCAATGGCGCCACTTCCTGTCGCACGAGTGGATTTTCCGTACCGCAAAGCAGGCAAATCATTTCCCGACAAAACGCCAGTGTTAGTGCAATACGTGAAAGATGAAGTGCGAGCCTTTGCTGCATCGCTTGGAGTTACAACGTCGTCCTTGGTCATCGGCGGTCGATCAATGGGTGGTCGAATGTGTTCGATGGCTATCGCAGATGTTGACGACCCGTTGGAAGTAGCTGGGCTTGTGCTGGTGTCGTATCCGTTACATCCACCGAAGAAACCAGATGCACTACGTATTGAACACTTGCCGCGTATTCACGTACCCACATTGTGTGTCAGTGGAACGAAGGACGATTTTGGAACTCCTGACGAGTTAACGAACGCATTCGCTGTCGTTCCGTCGGCTGTTACATGGACATGGATGGACAATGCACGCCACGAACTTGCGCGCAAAGATGCTGAGGTCGCGGCTGTAGTGCGCGACTGGATTGCGACATTTGCCCGTTAGGCCCCTAGGCCATTCGCGCCT
>JBMTEX010000102.1:0-3856 GCA_049433485.1 Ilumatobacteraceae bacterium
GGCGTACTTAGTACCCACAGCCTTCCCAGTGCGAGCACAGTCAACATCCATGCCGCGCTCAAACTTGCCACTGCAGATTCGCGCGAAAGCAATGCGGTCTCTGTGGTTGGGGTCCATGTTGGCTTGAATCTTGAAAATGAATGCTGCAAAGTCGGCATCAAGTGGTCGAAGTTCGCCATCTACATCGGCGCGTGGCGATGGTGCCGGAGCAAGATCCACAATGGCATCGAGAATCATCTGTACACCAAAGTTTGTTAACGCGGATCCAACAAATACGGGCGTACTTTCGCCGGCCAGAAAACTCTCCACATCAACATCTGCGCCAATTGCATCAAGCAAACCAATGCCGTCTAAGGCCTGTTGCCATGCGGCGCCTTCTTCTTCCGCCGCAACCACTGGGTCAACAATTTCTTCTGGCGCGATAGACGCACCACGCGCAACTCGTGTAAAACGAATGAATTGACCAGTTCGTCTGTCGATGACTCCACGGAAATCTCCCGATTGCCCAACGGGCCATGTGGCGGGAGTGGGGCGCAAACCGATCTGCTGCTCTACTTCGTCGAGTAGTTCTAGAGGGTCTCGCCCAGGCCGGTCGTACTTGTTGAAGAAAGTAATGACAGGCAAGTTTTGAGAGCGACACACTTCAAACAATTTCAACGTTTGTGGCTCAATACCTTTTGCAACGTCGAGCACCATGATGACCGCATCCACTGCAGACAGAACGCGGTAGGTGTCTTCGGAGAAGTCGCGGTGACCAGGTGTGTCCAACAAATTGAAGATGCAGTCGCGATACGGAAACTGCAAAACGGTGGACGAAATGGAGATTCCGCGTTGGCGCTCCATCTCCATCCAGTCAGAGGTGGCGGCGCGTCGATCGCCGCGGGCTTTGACGGCGCCACCCGTTTGGATAGCGCCCGCATACAGCAGGAACTTCTCGGTGAGAGTGGTCTTGCCTGCATCGGGGTGGGAGATGATGGCAAATGTGCGTCTAGCGATCGCCTCGGCCAGTATTTCCCCGCTTTCAGACATTCGTTCAGCCTACGGTCATCGCTGCCGTGTGCCTGTGAGCCTGAAAGGTGATACGTGTTCGATGGCTAGTGTTTCGGCATGTCTACTCCCACTCGTTCTGCCAGGGTGGAAGCCCTTCTCGACCGTATGACTCTTGAAGAGCAGGTCACATTGCTTGGTGGCGCCAATATGTGGAACACCGTTCCGAATGAGCGTCTTGAGATTCCAAAGATGAGAGTGAGCGATGGCCCTGCGGGTGTTCGCGGTAGTCGGTTCGATGGTCCGAAATCCATGAACGTTCCATGCGGCACCGCACTTGCTGCAACATGGAACCCCGCGTTGGTGCGTGAACTTGGTGAGTTGTTAGGTCGAGAGATGCACTCCAAGGGCGCAAGCGTTCACTTGGCTCCGACGGTGAACTTGCACCGCACACCCGTGGGTGGACGCAACTTTGAATGCATGAGCGAAGACCCATTACTTACTGCAGTGATGGCAGTGGAATACGTGAAAGGTGTGCAGTCATACGGTGTTGCAAGTTGTATCAAGCACTTCGTTGGCAACGACACTGAGTTTGAACGAATGACTATTGATTCACAAATTGATGAGCGCACGTTGCGTGAGATGTATTTGATTCCGTTTGAACGGGCCGTTCGCGATGCTGACGTGATGTCTGTGATGACGGCCTACAACCGCTTGAACGGCCCGTACGCTGCCGACTCAACATGGTTACTGCAAGATGTGTTGCGTGATGAGTGGGGCTTTGACGGCGTTGTCATCAGCGACTGGTTCGGCATGCACTCAACGGTTGAAGCAGCAAACGCTGGACTAGATCTGGAGATGCCTGGACCTACCCGACATCGTGGTGAGAAATTGATTGAAGCGGTGAAGCGCGGAGAGGTGAGCGAAGACACAATTCGAGATCGTGCACGAAACATTTTGAATGTGATGGAGCGAACAGGGGCTCTCGATCAGCAACCAGGTAACGAATACTTCCGAGACGACGCCGATGATTTTGCCTTGATTCGCCGCGCAGGCGCCGAGTGCATGGTGTTGCTAAAGAACTCCGACAATATGCTGCCGTTTGTTGCCGAAGGTGTTTCATCCATTGCGGTGATTGGGCCAAATGCCGCGACAGGCCGCATTATGGGTGGTGGCAGTGCTTTCGTGAACGCTCCTCATGTATCGCATCCATTAACAGCGTTTGAATCACGCTTTCCTTCGCTTGATATCCGTCATGCTCCTGGCTGCAATATCAATAAGAAGTTGCCAGAACTAGATCAGCGTTTCCTCGACAATGTCGTTGTTGAATTCTTTGAAACTCCAGAGAAATTTGATGCGGGGATGCCTGCAGACAAAACGGATACCACGGGCACGTTCCGCATCATGTGGTTTGGTGATCCGCTCGGCAGGCGTGGAGCGGGCCATGATTTCGCTGCTCGTTTCACCATGGGGTTCACTCCAGATGTGTCTGGCGAGTGGCAAGTCGGAGTGGAATCGGTTGCGCCCGTCGTCATCACATTGGATGGAGATGTTGTGATGGATAACAGCGACGCTCCACTTGGAGGGTCATTTTTCGGAAGCGGCCGTCACGAGAAAGTGACCACATTCAGCGTTGAGGCCGGCCGTCGTTATGAAATGAAGATGGAGTTGCGCCATCGTTCAGTAGGAATGGGCGTGGGCGGTCTCAATGTGGGCGCCATGGCTCCCATCGTGGGTGATCAAGTGGCAGATGCGGTGGCCTTGGCTGCGCGCAGTGATGTGTCTGTTCTTGTGGTTGGCACAAATGACGACTGGGAGAGCGAAGGATGGGACCGCACCGACATTGATTTGCCTGGTGAACAAGATCGTCTCATTCGTGAAGTTGCTCAAGTCAGCAAGAGAACCATTGTTGTTGTAAACGCTGGTTCACCTGTGGCCATGCCGTGGCTTGATGACGTGGACGCGGTGATTTATTCGTGGTTCCCAGGTCAAGAATTTGGTGACGCACTTGTTGATGTACTCACAGGCGCACGTGAACCTTCTGGTCGTTTGCCAGTCACGTTGCCAAAGCGATTGGAAGATTCGCCGGCGGCAGAACACCACCCTGGCAGAAACGGCGCAGCCAAGTATTTAGAAGGCCGTCTCATTGGGTATCGATGGTTTGACACCGTGGGTCGTGAACCGTTGTTCCCGTTTGGTTTTGGACTTAGTTATGCAGATATTGAAGTTAGTGATGCAGCAACTAGCGGCGCTCACGTCGTCACAACAACACTGACAAATGCATCGCAACGTGATGGTGTGCAGGTGGTGCAAGTGTACGCGCATCTGGTTAATCGTGATGGTCTGCCATCTGACGAGCCCGACCAGCGTCTTGTCGGTTTTGCCCGAGTTCATGTTCCCGCCAGTTCAACAGTGAATGCTTTGGTGCAGTTAGACGAAGATGCCTATCGCGCATGGAGCAACGAATCAATGTCGTGGAGTCAATGGAGTGGGGAAGTGGAACTTCGTGTCGGCTCTAGCTCGCGACACATCCACCACACGCTGCGGCTGCAATTGCCCTAGTGCTTCAGGTGGAAACTCTTTGGGCGTACATAGGGCGAAAAGCCTAATGAACTCAGGGCAATTCCTGAACCCGTGTCTTTCACACCTGTCCACACCAATGCAGGGTCTACATAGTCGCATCGGTTCATAAACACCGTGCCAGTTTCCAACTGGTTACCAATACGTTCTGCGGCTGAGATGTCTTGTGTCCATACTGAACATGTCAATCCAAATGGCGAATCGTTCATGAGTGCAACAGCTTCGTCGTCACTCGAGACAGACATAATGCCAATGACTGGTCCAAATGATTCGTCGCGCATCACGCTCA
>JBMTEX010000103.1:0-3751 GCA_049433485.1 Ilumatobacteraceae bacterium
GCTAAATCAGTTCCTTGTCTATTTAAGATATCCATCTTTTCTTTGTAACCAGCACCAGTGTGTGCTTCATGTGTGGCAATGAACTTTGTGCCAATCCAGACCGCTTCTGCGCCGAGTGCAAGTGATGCAATTAATCCTCGTCCGTCGAAGATTCCACCAGCAGATACAACGGGAACTTTTCCTTCAACTGCATCAACTACCTGGGGGACAAGTGCCATTGTTGCCACGGTGCCAGTGTGGCCACCAGCTTCTGTGCCTTGAGCAACGACAAAGTCACAACCACTCGCAACGGCTGCGACTGCGTGTCGTACCTTTCCGCACATTGATCCCACGAGAATGTTGTGACGGTGAAGCTCGTCAATAATTTCTCTTGGTACGCCGAGTCCGGCCACATAAATGCTGGCTCCACCTTCGATAATCGCGTTCAAGTTGCGCTCAATGGAATCAGGCGACGCTGTCAGGAGGTCAACACCGAATGGCTTGTTGGTGAGCGTGCGTACACGTGCCATTTCGGACACCAAGAGTTCTGTGGTCATTGGAGCTGCGCCGAAAGTTCCGATACCTCCTGCATCTGATACTGCGGCCACTAGGTCGCTGTACGAGACACCGCCCATGCCTGCGAGCATGATGGGCAATTCAATATCGAACATTTCGGTGATGCGCGTCTTCATGCCACCACCGTATCGCTCGGCCTAATTCCTAAACGCACCAGGGCGCTTCAGAAACTGTCGGTGCCAGCGTCGCGGCGTAAAGACGAGTGCTCGAGGTTCATCCTCAAACATCCATCGCACAAAGTTCTTGCGTGTCCAAGCAGTGGAATTCACTAACACAAGAACAAATTGGGCAATTCGAGGAGATGCAAGCATCTTGCCGAGAACGGCAGACATCCGGTGGTCTGCCAACAGCGTGGTGTCCAATGCTTCGGAATAGATGCGGCGAACCGACGCTGCATCTGTTCCTGAGTGAATGGCCTCCGCAGCAGCTATTCCTGTCTCTAATGCTTGACCAATACCTTCACCAGTCAATGTGTCGGTTGCGCAGACGGCGTCACCAACAAACAACACGCGTCCAGACGATCGCACTGCTGAATTAATTCGTGCAGGTATTGGCCACGCAGTATGACGGCCTTCAGGTGTAAAACCAGCACCAAGTGCTTCCACGATGTGAGGGCGTGTGAGCAAATCTCGCCACGTGTCGTTCATGAATTGCACACTTCGTTCACTAGTGCGAAGAATTCCGAAGCCAACATTTACGCGATTTCCTGGCAATGGGAATGACCATGCGTACCCAGGCAACAAGTCATCGTCAAACCACACATGCAATGTGTGAGCAGCAGGTCCGGTGACGTTGCTGACGTATTGGCGAAACGCATGCCACTCGCCGAGGTAGCCAGGTGTCGACAGACCAAGAGCTTTGCGCACCGGAGACCACATTCCATCGGCAGCAACGACGAAGTCAACATCAATTGTTCCGAGATTCTCAATGTCAACAGTGACACCGTGTGCATCGTTGCGAGGCATGGATACAAATGCACAATTTTCGTGAATAGTGATTCCGCGTTCACGACACATATTGACGAGCGCGTGATCTAGTTGCTCTCGGGGCGCGATGGCGGCAAAGAGGCCCTGCTGTTGCGGAAGATCGAGGTGAATGGTGGTCCCGCGAGGGGAGCGAATTTCCACAATGTCGCACGGCTGAAAATCCGCCACGGTGGCGGGGTTGAAACCAATGCTTTCCAGAACTCGCAGTGCATTAGTGGTGAGCCCGTCACCACAACATTTGTCTCGTGGGAAAGTGGCCTTGTCCACCACGATGACCTCGTGGCCGTGGCGATGCAATGTGGCGGCACACGCAGTCCCCGCGGGGCCTGCTCCGATGACGAGAACCTTGCTTGGCACGAAAGTGAGGCTATTGGCGGGTTGGGCTATGTGCGCTGTGACACGAGTTCGTAGTATCGGTATGGACACCACGGGGTGTCGTTACTTACCGAAGGAGCCGCCATGGCAAAAATGTGTGAAGGTCGTGTTGCAGTTGTAACTGGTGCAGGTCGTGGAATTGGGCGTGAGCACGCTTTGAGCCTTGCGAGCCAGGGCGCAAAGGTTGTTGTCAACGACCTTGGTGGAAATGTCGATGGCAGTGGCGGCGACGTGAGCCCAGCACAATCAGTTGTTGATGAAATCAAGGGAATGGGTGGCGAGGCTGTTGCAAACGGTGACGACATTTCTTCCTGGGAAGGCGCACAGCGTCTCATCAATACTGCAGTCGAGACATTTGGTGACATAAACATCGTGGTGAACAACGCAGGAATCTTGCGCGACCGCATGCTCACCAACATGACCGAAGAAGAGTGGGACGCAGTTATCAAGGTGCACCTCAAAGGAACATTCGGTCCCGCACGTTGGGCTGCTGCGTACTGGCGCGAGCAGGCCAAGGCTGGCAAAGAGGTCTATGGTCGCATCATCAACACCACATCAGTGTCCGGCATTTACGGAAACATTGGTCAGACCAACTACGGGGCAGCAAAGGCTGGCATTGCATCCTTCACCGTTATTGCAGCCCTCGAACTTGCTCGTTTCGGTGTGACAGTGAATGCAGTTGCGCCAGTTGCGCTTACACGTATGACCGAAGGTTTGGGCAATGCTCCAGAAACCGATGAAGAGCGCGAGATGCGTTCCCCACGTTGGATTGCTCCCATCGTTACATGGTTGGCAGGTAGCGAAGCTGGCCATGTCACTGGCCGTGTCTTCGAAGCAAGTGGTCAGACCTTGGCAATCGCAGAGGGTTGGCACCGCGGTCCAAGCGTGTCCCCAATTGATGATCCCACCAAGTTGGGTCCAGTCGTTGCAGACATGCTCGCAAAGGCTCGTCCAAACGCAGGGATGGACGGACGCGACGGTTCATATCCGCAGAACACGCTCAACAAGAAGTAATCAAGAAATATCAAAAGGGGGAACACCATGGCACTGAATCCAGCAGCCGTCGGATCCGTAGGGGAGCCGTACACAATTTCATGGACATCAAAAGATTCGTTGCTGTACGCCGTGAGTTTGAATGTCAGTTCTGATCAATTGGAATACGTCACTGAGAACTCCACAGGAGTGACTCAAAAGGCTCTCCCCACAATGCCGGTGGTCTTGGGTTCAGGCCAAGGTGGCCCCAACTCAAACCCGATGCGCAACGTTGGCGAGTTCAATTTCGCCAATCTTGTTCACGCATCACAAGCCATCACATTGCACCAACCGCTTCCCGTTGAAGGAACTGCAACTGTGCAAAGCAAAGTTGTTGCCATGTACGACAAGGTGAAGGCCGCTGTCATTGTCACGGAGGCAGAAGCCACCGATGCTGCGGGCAAGCCTTTGTATTCCACTCGTTCTTCAGTGTTCATTCGGGACGCTGGCGGATTCGGCGGAGAGCGCGGACCAAGTGGAGCAGTGAATGAACCACCGGCTTCAGCACCTGATCACGAAATCACCTTCCAAACGTCGCCAGACCAGGCGTTGTTGTACCGCTTGAATGGCGACCGCAACCCATTGCACTCAGACCCGAATCACCCCGCAGTGAAGGCCGGAGTCTTTCCTCGCCCCATCTTGCACGGTCTCTGCACATACGGATTCACAGGTCGCGCATTGTTGAATGCAGTGTGCGGTGGTGACGCAGATCGCTTTAAGCACATTGAAGGACGATTTGCATCTCCTGTGTTCCCAGGCGATGCACTCACTATCAAGATCTGGAACAGCGGTGCTGGTGAAGC
>JBMTEX010000104.1:0-3718 GCA_049433485.1 Ilumatobacteraceae bacterium
CGGAGAAGTGACCAAATTGTCCTTGTGGAAAATAGGTCGGACAGGGGGAGCGATGGCTAGTGTTCTTAGTGCTTAGGCACCTGCCCCCAGGAGCAAACCGTTTCTAGGACCGGAGAAAAAAACAGTCCATGCTCGCGATTGACATCCTCAAATGGCCCGGAATGAACCAGGCCTTCATTTTTTCCTTCATCGTTACAACGGTGATGGCTCTTGCTGTCATTCCATACGGAAAGCGCCGCCCAATTGGAACACCTACAACCTGGGGCGAAGCAATGGTGGGCAGCGTGTATGTCTTCTTTGCAATGTTCTTGGCATTCGGTGTTGTTCCTCACCAGTTCATCGTTCACGCCGACAACGATCTTGGTTGGCGTAAAGACAAGCTCATCTACGGTCCGTTCGACATCTTGAAGCACAAGGCCGGCGGCGGAAACTTCCCATTCACTGTCACCTATGAAGCACTTCGCGACATTCTTGTTGTCGTCATTCACGTCTACTTCATTGCACTCATGATTTATCTGTTCGTATGGTGGCAAAAGCGCGGAGACGGCTCCACGAAAGAACTTGAAACATCGTCGTACGGCCGCCCATTGGTGCGAAAGAGTTAATTCGTCATGGCACGCACTGACGCCAATCCACCAATGCCAGAGTGGTCAACGGAGTATCAACTTGTTGAAGTTGATGCCGACTATCTCGGCCGTGCGGTGAAGCCAAAGCAGTTCATTCACATCGACCAAAGTGAATGCATCATGTGCGAAGGCTGCGTGGATATTTGTCCATGGAAGTGCATCCACATGGTCACGCCAAACGCTGTTGCAGAAGCAACGGGAACAGAACTTCCGGGCGAAGACCCTTCCGACAATGTGATCTTCATCATCGACGACGATGTGTGCACTCGATGTGCACTCTGCGTCGATCGTTGTCCTACCGGCGTCATCATCTTGGGTAAGGCCGGCGCGCCTTCGCCAGATGGAGACAGTCATACCCGAACCAACAATCATGGCTACGGCTATGGAATGCGCCTCTGAGGTGAATGAATAATGGCAAAAGTGCTTGATAACCCCCGCCCCACTCTGAAGGAGCGTGCAGCAAAAATTGGTGCACAACTTCAGGGAAGCCAAGCGTGGAACTCCATCTTCCGCCCTGGTTCAATTTTCCGAAAGGGCTACACAGATAGCCCGCGTAACCGTTCATACGTAATTATGAACTCGGTGCTGTATCACTTGCACCCAGTCAAAGTGAAGCGTCACGCCGTGAAGGTGAGCTACACGCTGTGTCTTGGTGGACTCAGCTTCTTTGTGTTCATTCTTCTCACGGTCACTGGCATCTTCTTGATGTTCTTCTACCGACCAACAGGTGCAAACGCGTGGCAAGACATTCAGACACTTCAAACGTCAGTCACGTTTGGTTTGCTGATTCGAAACATGCATCGTTGGGGCGCACACATCATGGTGATCACTGTGTTCCTTCATATGGCGCGCGTTTTCTATCACGGTGCATACAAGCCACCACGTGAGTTCAACTGGGTCATCGGTGTTGTGTTGTTAACACTCACATTGCTGTTGTCGTTCACTGGCTACTTGTTGCCATGGGACCAGCTAGCTCTCTGGGCCGTCACCGTGGGTACCAACATGATGGGTTACACACCAGTGTTTGGTTCGCAAGTTCGCTTCGTTCTATTGGGTGGCGTTGAAATTGGTTCAGAAACACTGCTGCGCTGGTACGTGCTCCACGTGTTGATGCTTCCATTCGTCATCGTCATCTTTATGGCTATTCACTTCTGGCGCGTCCGTAAGGACGGCGGAATTTCCGGACCACTGTGATCACAGGGAGACATCAACATGACTGAAATCCCCGAACACCTCCTGAAGCGAGCACAAGCTGCTCGCGATAAGGCTGCTGGATCTTCTGGTGCAGATGCATCAGAAGCTGGCGATCGCATCCCCGATGCAATGCTCGACCGAACAAAAGCTGCAGGTGCATCAAGTGGCGCTGCCGTCGTTGCAGCCGCACCTGTTGCAGGTCTTCCAGTGGGCGCAGGCCCTGGTGGTCACACGCAACGCCTCCTCACCGTGGTGAAGTCCGGCTCAATTCAAGAAGCAAAGGCTGCTCCAGTTGACAAGGTTCATACATGGCCACATTTGTTGGCCGTCGAATTTGTTGCCGGTCTTGCGCTCACCGCTGCATTGTTTGTGTTCTCGTGGGTTGTAAACGCTCCGCTCTTGCAAGCCGCTGACTTCAACAACACTCCGAACCCATCAAAGGCTCCGTGGTATTTCCTTGGGTTGCAGGAATTGCTCACCATGTTCCACCCAATGATCGCAGGTGTGACATTGCCAGGTATCGGACTTGTTGCATTGATCTTGGCTCCGTACCTCGACCGCAATGCATCAAACAAGCCAGAAGATCGCAAGTTCATGACATCGATGATGACCATGTTCTTGGTGTTTTGGGCAGTGCTCACCATCATCGGTTCGTTCTTCCGAGGCCCAGGATTCAACTTCACCTTCCCATGGCGCGACGGCATCTTCTTCGAGTTGTAATCGCTCACCAGATTCATCACTAATTATTCGACGTAACGACAGACAAGGAACGAAACAGGCATGAGTACCGGATTCGTAATCGCAATCGTGGTGGTTGCAGCAGTTGTGTTTGGCGCAATTGTTGTTTTTACCACAGCACGCAGCACAGATGTGCGTGGTGCCGGAGCTTTGTCACGTGAAACTCGTTCACGCGATCGCAAGGCAACTGTCGGAGCAACTGCGTCTACCGGACGCGAAGTGGAAGCTTCAGCACGTACCACCGATCTTGTGAAAGCTGCACCAGCAGAAGTTGCACCGTTCGTTGCGCCAGATGAAGAAGCACTTGGTGTGTCACGTCGTATGTTCTTCAACCGCACCGCAGTCACCCTTATGGGTGCAAGCATTGGCGCATTTGGCGCATCAGTTCTTGCATTCTTGTGGAAAGGCGCAGAGGGTGGATTTGGTTCCAAGATCAGCGCTGGCAAAGTAGACGACATCCTTGCAAACATTCGCGCCAACAAGGGCTTCTTCTATATGGCTGAAGCACGCGCATGGATTACCGAGTATCCCAAAACATCACTTGGTAAGGCACAAGCTGTTTATGGCGCACAAGCACCAGTGTTTGCAGGAATGCAGGCTGGCATTGTTGCGTTGTACCAAAAGTGCCCGCACCTTGGTTGCCGCGTTCCAGAGTGCAAGAGCTCACAGTGGTTCGAATGCCAGTGCCACGGATCGCAGTACAACCGCGTGGGCGAAAAGAAGGGTGGCCCTGCGCCACGCGGAATGGATCGCTTTGCGGTATCGGTCAGCAATGGTCAACTCACCATCGATACCGGTGCTGTGTTCGCTGGCCCAGCAGTAGGTGTCAACACCACAGGTCAAGAAGCAGAAGGCCCCCACTGCGTGGGCGCTTCGGGAGGTCACTAGATCATGTTGGCGTCAACAAGCTCGAACATTGCATGGATTATCTTGTTCACCGCTCTTGGCGGTTGGATTCTCTATGGAATTTTCAATATTCGTAAAGGACGTTCAGAAGTAGGCGCAGAGCAAAAACTGGCCGCTAACCGACGTCCGTATTACGACGATGAAGATCTCGAAGGTCCGCGTCTCGAACGCGTGCAGTTGATAGGTCTTTTGTTCCTTGTCATCATCACCATCTCATTGCCTCTGTACTGGATTCTTGAACCAAACCGTCAGGC
>JBMTEX010000105.1:0-3710 GCA_049433485.1 Ilumatobacteraceae bacterium
CACGGGACAAGACCGAACCACAGAAACGGCAAGAAAAAGAAGACGACGCCAGAAGGCGTCGCTACCGATAGAAGATGACGATTTGCGAGAGGTTTAAGTAGGCAATGCGTTCGCCACGGCGTCCACGATGTCGCCTGCTGCGATGTCCACGGTGGCCACGCGTAGTTGCTGCAGCCCCGCTACCGCATGTGGCGACGCCACACACGACAACCACTCATCACAATTCCATTGGCGATACAAAACACATTGAAAACGAGCACCTTCTCTTGTGCGCCGTTGACTAATTCCAACCAACTTGTGATCGCCAACGAACACCTCACCCGGCGAGTGGCTGGCAAAACAAACATCGCGGCCAAATTCTCCTGCAACAAAAGCATTGCGATACGTCGTGGCAGAGATCCAAGGCGATAACGCTTGAACAAAAACATCGCCCAACCACAACATTGACGATGTCACATCATCGGTCCACAACGGATCACCACGAGACATCGTCAGATCAATCCACACCGAATCTGATGGGTGAACAAACACCAATCCCCCACCACTACGACGTCTTACCACCTCAATGTGATGAGTATCTGCGCACTCACGACTGATGAGATCAACTGACTGGGAGGATCCAACAATGAGAGCCGGCTGCGACACGTCACACCACCACGTGGCGCGTTCGCCTGGTGGATTCAACGCATGGAAATCACCTGCGGTTCCGCGCCAATGATGACGTTTCCATGGAGAGGCCACCGACGACATCTCTCTACTCTTGTCTCTTTAACTAGCTTCAGCCAAGTAGGGCTTCCACTCTTCTGGAACACGAGGCACCGAATAGGCGATCCACGACAGTTCTCGCGGAGCACGCGGAGTGGTGATTAATTTCATTCCAGCCTCATCCGGCGTGCGATCGCGTTTTCTGAGATTGCACGCGCGACATGCAGCAATCACGTTGTCCCACACATTTTTCCCACCACGTGAGCGCGGAAGAACATGGTCAATACTGTCGGCATGGTTTCCGCAGTAACCGCATTTGTGGTTATCACGTGCAAAGACTGCTCGTCGAGACATTGCGGTGTGTCGGTGATACGGCACCTTCACGACGTAACGCAGCCGGATGACAATGGGTGACGCCATTGACAATCTTTCTGAATGAACATGCGTACCATCGTCTGCAACAACATCTGCTTTATCGAGCAACACCAAACAAATGGCGCGACGAGCCGACACAACACTGAGCGGTTCGTACGTTGCATTTAGTACGAGCGCGCTCCTCATCTCTATTTCACCCTGGTCCGTTGAGAATGGACCGACAGATACTGACTCCGCACTGTGTTCATGAACTCTGCTCTTTGCACCATTGGAGATAGTCCACCACATCGACGGGTCGAATCTCGCCACGAGGCCCGTCGTGCCCGCCGCCGTATTGGGTCACTAAGCGAAATTCCAGATAATCGGCGTGAGGTACGGGAAGGAATGGCGCTCTCTTCCACCATCCACGAGGAGCTAGCCGGGCTACTTGGCGCACTGCAGTGGCCCACAAGTGAGGTCGCGTGACAACAGCACCAATAACGGAGGGTCGAATTAGAGAGGCGGCTCCCGACACTGACATGGTTAGTCGCGTGGAAACCGCACCCGCGGTTTCGGCATTTTCTGCGCGAGGTCTTGGACACCGGCGCGCCCAATGAGGCGAAGTTGGCGTTCGATATTGAGTGCACAGCCCAACATTCCGATGAAAGCAACAAACGCAACGAGGTAATGAATCTGCAGTGTGAGAACAACACCAACGAGACACATCACCATTCCGATGAGCGACCACCAGACGCTGCGCGCCGAGTGACGGTACAAGCCCGACGACGACACTGCTGATGCAAATTTCTCGTCAGCGCTGAGTTGATCTTCAATTTCGCGAAGGATTCGCTGTTCATCATCTGACAATGCCACGACCCGATTTTCGCACCCCGAGAAACAGAACACAATTCAGAACACAAGGTTTTTCTTCCAAACTCGGGAATAAATGTCCCGGTCAGTGAGATGGATCCTCTGGCACCCCGAAACGGTTCGACCCTGGACGATGGCGGTCGAGGGAACTGGCGGGCCCAATGACCCCGTCTCCGAACTTCTCCACGATGGAGTCCACGGCTCGACTAGCCGGCATCCACTGTTCCTCAATATCGGCAAGCGATGCTTCGCCTTCATTGCCGATATCAAACAACGTGAGTGCTCCTGATTGCTCTTCCGACAATTTCTGCGCATGCACACCCAAGAGGCGAACCCCCTGCGACACATCGAGAGACGCCAATAACGGTTCGAGTGCCGCCACCATTGATGGGCCCGTGGTGAGCGGAACCGATGGCGTCGTTGATCGGGTCACAGATTCAAACGATGCGAATTTCACTTTCAACATGACGGTTCCAGCGGCCACGCCAGCGTCGCGCGTTCTCTTAGCAACTGCATCGCAGAGACGAACCAAGTGAGATTTCAATTCATCAATGTCATCAATGTCTCGCAGGAACGTTTCCTCATGCCCAATTGATTTTGCATGTCGAATTGGTTCCACTATTCGCTCGTCACGTCCGTGCGCAAGTTCACATAAGTGACGTCCGTGAGCGTCGCCCACTGCACTGCACAAAGTGGTAACCGAAATGTCTGCAACGTCGCCGATTGTGTGGATTCCTAATGTGGTTAAACGCGCCAATGTTTTCGGCCCCACTCCCCACAAACTGCTCACGGGTAGTGGATGCAGAAAAGCAATCTCTTCTCCCGCCTTCACCTCATACACACCAAACCCAGGATCAATTCCATCTGCATGAGCTCGTGGCTTTGCATATTCAGACGCCATTTTTGCGATGAACTTATTGGGGGCGATACCCACGGTGCATGGTAACTCGGTGTCCGTCATTACTTTTTCGCGCAAGAGGCGCGCCACTTCTTGTGCATCTCCAATTAAGGCTCTGGCTCCAGTGACATCGAGAAATGCTTCATCAACAGAAATTTGCTCCACCAATGGCGTGAACGACTCAAAGATCTCTCGCAACTGTCGACTCACCTCGAGATAGTGCTCCATGTCGGGATGAATGAAGATGGCGTCTGGACACAAACGTTTTGCCACCGCAGATGACAAGGCGGAATGAACACCAAATCGGCGCGCCTCATACGACGCCGCAGACACCACACCACGACCACCCATGCCACCCACCACCACGGGCTTGCCTCGTAACTCGGGCCGACGGCGCAGTTCCACCGACACATAGAAGGCATTCATATCAATGTGAAGGATGGAGCGTGACATGACTATCTCCATCGGACGCTAGTTCAGGTATGCGGCATCGTGCCTACGATGTGAGGGTGCCTGACCCCTCTCCTTCACTTTCTGCCCTTCCATCAACTACTGCACGAGCAATGGCCTTCATCTCGATCCTTGTAGGAGGAGTTGCCGGTGGACTCATCGGTTATGGACTCGTTGATGTTCAATGCGATGGCGACTGTGGTCTCCCGCTTGGACTTGGGATCTTCCTCGGTTCCATCATCAGCGCTGGCGGAACCGCCATTGTTGCTGTACTGGTCCTTCGCGCTCTTGGTGAATGGCGAGAGTTGTCAGACCGGACCTCACGATGACAGCGCACCACGAACTGTTAGGCATTGCCGAAGAGTTGGCGCGAGCAGCCGGCGACATGGCTCTTCGTGGTCGAAAGAGTGGCGAATTAGCAGCCACAACAAAA
>JBMTEX010000106.1:0-3618 GCA_049433485.1 Ilumatobacteraceae bacterium
CTGCGGCGCCCAATGAGGCGCCGCAGAGTCTGAACCCGAGGGTTCGAAGATGATAAAGGTGTTCGGCTCAGGCCAACGCAGCCTTTGCAGAGTTCACCAATGATGTGAACGCTTCAGGATCGTGCACCGCAAGATCGGCAAGAATCTTGCGGTCTACTTCGATGCCTGCAGCGTTCAAACCAGCGATGAAACGGCTGTACGAAATGTCGTTCAAACGGCATGCAGCGTTGATGCGCTGGATCCACAGGCGACGGAACTCACCCTTCTTTGCGCGACGGTCGCGGAATGCGTACTGACCTGAGTGCAGTACTTGTTCGTTAGCCGCACGGAATGAACGGCTCTTGTTGCCGTAGTAACCCTTGGCCTTTTCTAAAACTGCGCGGTGCTTCTTGCGGGCATGAACGGCTCTCTTGACACGTGCCATGTGATTCTCCTAACTCTCGATCGATCTCTTAGCGCTCACCAAGGAGGCGCTTGATTTTGCGGGCATCACCAGGGTGAACATCCACATCACCGGCAAGGCGACGTGTACGAACACTGGACTTCTTCTCGAAGAGGTGCTGACGGTTCGCCTGCTGGCGACGCAGTTTTCCAGAACCGGTCTTCTTGAACCGCTTTGCTGCGGTCTTGCTGGTCTTCATCTTCGGCATGTTCTGTTCCTCTTACTCGTTGTCGTTCTGCTGGGAATCTGCGGGCGCATCGCTTGTTGCGGCTGGCGCTGGTGCATCTTCCTTTTCGGTCTTCTTGGCGGGTGCCTTCTTGTCTGGAGAAAGAACCATTGTCATGTTTCGGCCTTCAAGTCGAGCTTGGGTTTCCACTTTTGCAAGCGGCCCAAGTTGTTCGAGTGCTGCATCCAAGATCTTGGCTCCAAGTTCTGGGTGGGCTACCTCTCGACCACGGAATTGCAAGGTGACTTTGACCTTGTGTCCGTCTTCGAGGAAGTCACGCATGTGGCGAACCTTTGTATCGAAGTCTCCCTTTCCGATCTTTGGTCGGAACTTCACCTCTTTGATGGTGACGTGGGTGGTCTTCTTACGAGATTCTTTTGCCTTTTGCGCTTCTTCGTATCGGAACTTTCCGTAGTCCATGATTCGACACACTGGCGGATTTGCAAGCGGTGCAACCTCAACTAGGTCAAGGTCTAACTCGCGGGCCAAAACAAGTGCATCTGCGGTGGATCTAATACCCACCTGGCTTCCATCGGGTCCGATGAGGCGTACTTCGCGCGCACGGATGCGCTCGTTGTACCTCGGCTCGTTATTCTGCGGCGTAGCTATGACGGTCTCTCTTGTGCAATGGGCGTCGCCCTCCTCTGTAATGAACTGCCGGAGCAGTTCGGTCGTGACAATGCACGAAGCAGACAGAGAGCAACCAAGAGGCGCTCGCATACTCGACCTGCTGCACTCCCGAAGGGTGAGAAGGTGGGGGCCGAAACCCCACTTCGTTTAATTGACTTGAATTAGGGTACCGCCCGAGGAGCCACGACAACACCATGCCTACGAATAACCCCGAAATGGACGACACCACCGCAGAAGCCTTGGAGGCTGTGGCCGATGCCAGACGCCGACTCGCCGAGGTCCCCGCCTCGGTTGTGGTCACCAACCATGCCATGGGTCTCTTTGAATTGGCCGCCATTCACCTGTCTGCAGAACCCGCACGTTTGGCCGATGCACAGATTGCTATCGATGCCTTGGGCCTCTTGGTGGATGGACTCGGTGACCGATTGGGAGAGCACTACGAGACCCTCCAAGCAGCACTCGGCAATATCCGGCTTGTCTTCGTTCAGAAGTCAAGTCCAGAAAAGTAACTACGCCGGAAAAATCCCAAACGCCTCATCGCGCGTGATGTGAAACTTGGTGGTGAAAGACACGCGTTGTCCAAGATTGATGCGACGTGATCCGTCGGCAATTTCTGCACAGTGGAATGGCCACACCCGACCTGAGTCATCTGTAATGTCGCCCAACCCTCGACGCTCGTCGAATGCGGTCACGATTCCGAACAGTGGTGAACTACTCATAGCCCTAATGAATGATCTTAGAAATGGGAATTTCCAAAAGGTCTGATGCACCAGCATCGATGAGTGCAGGAATCAATGTGTTGATGCCGCGCTTTGGTACCACTGTCTCAACAGCGAAATCGCCCGATGCCAATTGCGCAATGGTGGGTGATTTTGCCGATGGCAACAATGCAAGAACTGCATCCATAGAAGTTTTCGCAACGTTTAGCTTCAACAACACTTTGTCGCGAGCTTCAAGCGTGCCAGTGAGCAATGTCATGATTTGCTCCATTGCATGACGCTTTGTGGGGTCTTCCCATGACTGCCTATTTGCAATGAGTTCTGTGTAACTAGTGAGCATGGTGTCGATAATGCGAAGCCCGGCTGCACGCAATGCGCGACCGGTTTCAGTGATATCAACAACACAATCCGCGATATCTGGAATTTTGGCTTCGCTTGCGCCATAGCTGAGGCGAATGTCTGCCTTCACTCCCCTCTCGGCGAAGTAACGACGAGTCATCTCTGGATATTCAGTGGTCACCCGGACGCCATCTGTGAGGTCTGCAACAGACTGAGCAGGAGAATCCTGAGCCACTGCAACCACAACGCGAATGGGAAGCGATGTTGCCTTTGAATATTTCAATTCACCAAGGCTGACAACGTCGCTATTTGTCTCTTCAATCCAGTCTCGCCCGGTAATGCCAACGTCAAAGAGTCCCTCTTGAACATATGACGCGATTTCTTGTGGGCGGAGAATTCTGACTTCATCAATGCGCGGGTCATCTATCGATGCCTTGTAATCAACGGCAGACGACCGGTTGATGGATAAATCGGCGGCATCAAAGAGGTCGAACGTGGCTTTTTCCAATGACCCCTTGGGCAATACAAACTTCAGCACGCGTTGAGGCTATCCATCTAGATTGCCTGTCCCCTGATGAATTTCAGAGAGTAAAGAGATGACTGGCCGATGCGGGACGACCACGAAGCCATGATTGTGCATCCATTGCCGACTTGCCTTCTGGCTGCACGCGTCGCAACACCACCGTTCCACCCCCCGTCCCCACGACGCCGTTCGATGTGAACTGACCAGCGGACAATTCACCTTCTGAAGAATCGATCTCCACCTCCAGCACTTTCACACGGGTGCCATCTACTTCCGTATAGGCACGAAGCGCCCGAACATGTCGGTGCACATCAATGGCTGACTGCGACCAATCGATCTTCAGTTCATCACGCGAAATCTTGGCTGCATGAGTGACCTCACCCGATTGTGCAACTGGAGTACCTAAACCCTCACGCAAGGTGTCCACCAATAATTGGGCACCGACAACAGCCAACTCTGATGTCAACGACGAAGCGGTGGACGAGGACGTAATGGGAACCTCTTGCGATGCATAGACCGCCCCCGTATCGAGTGTGGGTTCAATGTCCATAATGCAGACACCTGTCTGATGGTCTCCCGCCAAGATGGCGCGTTCCACCGGAGCTGCACCACGCCAACGGGGCAACAACGAAAAGTGAATGTTGATCATGGGAACACGTTCTAAGACTGACGTTGGAATCAGTCGTCCGTATGCAACAACAATGCCCAGCAAGTTCTGAGTTGCGTGCTGTTTCAACCA
>JBMTEX010000107.1:0-3414 GCA_049433485.1 Ilumatobacteraceae bacterium
AAACCGCTGGTCTCGGCACATCTCATGCAACATGGCTTGACGCTCATTTCGACCCAACATCAGGACGAATTTCGATTGAGGGGACACACGGGAACTTTGACTTGTTCGTCCCATCGCAGGGAGAATTAGTGGGATACAACCCAGATGGCCAAATGATTCATTTCAGTCATAATCCAGAAACACACACCATCACTATGACTGGACCAGATGGGCCAAGATTCCTACTTCAGGACCAAGCCACAGGAGCATGGACCCACACCGATGCTAACGGAATGACGGTTATCAAAAATGACCCTGTCACGGGCTGGACCCACGTCCGCGGTCCAGATAGCGAAATGACTATCAAGTTCAACCCGTACAACAACACCGCCACAGGAACTGGTAGCGAAGCCCACTAGGGAGAATTTGGCACACATGGCATTCGCAAGGAGTGACCATGCCACCAACATCTCGTTCAACAAAACAGTTCTTCTCTACTGCTGCGCGTCAGTGGCGAGATCTATCTCACCGCAGCATCTCTGCATTGGAAAAAAAGAGACGTGTTCAAATTGGTGTTGCCATTGCGGTCAGCATTGTGTGCGCCTCTGCTATTGCTGAATCAATAACAACGGCTCGTTCTCAACGGACGAAATGGTCTAGCAACGTCTCTGTTGTGGTGCTCACAAACAATGTCACCGCAAACGAACGCCTCACATCTAACAACACGAAAATTGTCGCCCTTCCCAGAGCAGTAATCGCATCAGATGTGTTGACTGCATTACCTTCACGCGCCACAACGCGAGTTGCACTCACAGCAAACACGCCCCTGTCGCAGTCGCTTCTCGTCCCCACGTCTGAGTCCATTGACATTCCACCAGGGTGGCGAATCATTGCGCTTCCACCAGACATCGTCACTCCCCCGCTGTCAACGGGCGACACTGTTGATGTCATCACTGGCAACACAGTGATTGCACGTGACAGCGTGGTGACCTCAGTGGAGCCACTCACACTTGCTCTCCCTGCCGAGGCGTTACCTGCGTTCACTGCAGCATCGCGAGTGGGAGACGTATTCATTGCCGCCCAGCAATGAACGGAGTTCTGCTCCACCGATAGACACCGGCCCCGTTATGGGCGATAATGTCAGGAGAACCGCAGACCAAGGGGGGCCAGTTGTGGCATACGGAGCAGACCAACCATTAGACACACCGCCGGTGACGGACTGGGTGAATGACTGGGACTGGTTAGACGACGGCTGGGGTGAAAACGCCATTGACATTTGGAATTCAGTTCGCGAACAGTGTCCTGTGGGAAGTACTGAGCGGTATGGCCGAGCGTTCATGCCAGTGACAATGGACGCGGTTCGACAAATTGCAAACGACACCGACAACTTTTCTTCCATTTGGGTAAACGTGTCACGACCAGATGCGCCTCGTGCAGCAGCGCCACCGATTACATCTGACCCACCTGACCACCACGGACATCGCCGTCTCATTCTTCCTGCGTTTAACCCAAAGGCCGTCGCGGGAATTGAAGGTGAGCTTCGTGATTACTGCCGGAGCCTCATCAAGAAGCTTGACGGCCAGGATGCCACCGATGCTGCGTTGAACTACACGCAGCACATTCCTGTTCACGGCATCTGTATTCTCACCGGTCTTCCAGAAGAAGATGCCGACTTGTTCCGCGATTGGATCTACAAGAACTTCCAATTGGCTCCAAAAGACAATCGCATTCGTCTGGAGGTCCTCACTGAGATATCGCAATACATCGATGGTTTATTGAAGGATCGTTTGAAGAATCCAAAAGACGACTTGCTCACGATGATTGCGAATGCACAGATTGACGGCAAAGACGTTGATTGGGAAATCAAGATTGGTTACATCCGTTTGCAGATTGTTGCTGGTATCGACACCACATGGAGCGCAATTGGCTCTGGCATTTGGCACTTTGCACAACACAACGATGAAGTGAAACGCCTCATCGCAGTAGACAACGACGACATGTTGTGGCAAACCGCAAACGAAGAAGTGCTGCGCTATTACGCACCAGTCACCATGGCACGCAAAGTCATCAGCGATACCGAAGTTTCAGGTTGCCCCATGCACACCGGCGACCAAACACTGGTCACCTTCCCTGCTGCCAATCACGACCCCGCAGCGTTTGAAGATGCACATGTGTTCAAACTGGATCGCGAGAACAACCGCCACGTTGCATTCGGTCTTGGCATTCACCGTTGTGCAGGTTCAAACCTTGCACGCCTTGAGATGTTGGTGGCATTCCAGGAATGGCTTCGCGCATTCCCGAACTACAGCCTCGACCCCGCAAAGAAGACAACCTGGGCAAACGGTCAAGTGCGTGGCCCTCGCCAGATACCAGTTCTGCTGAACCGCTAATTTTCAGGCTTAATTGCCCAACACACACAATTTTGATCATTCGCACCTAAAATCTCCCGAGTGAACTTTCGTCCTAGTCGAGCCTTAATAGTTCTTGGCCTAGTGAGTGCATTTGGGGTGTCAGCGACCAATCCTGTTTCAGCCGCCACAGTTGGTTCTGGGGATTGTCAGATTACGGTGTCTAGTTCCACCAACGTCACCGTTGTAGTTGACTCCAATAACGACTGCGTTGTGTATTTCAAAAATGTCGGAACTACTACCTGGACTATCCCAGACGGTGTAGCCACTGTGGATGTTCTCGCCGTTGCTGGAGGAGGCGGCGGCGGCGGCACGTTTGACTCAGCAGGTGCGGGTGGTGGCGGTGCCGGCGGAATGAAGGAAATCTTTAATTTTTCAGTCGCATCAGGTACCACGGTCACGGTCACCGTTGGCGCCGGAGGTTCAGGCGGAGCTGGCGCATCGACGGCGGCTGGTAGCGCATCGTCATACGGAAACAACGGGTCTGCAGGTGGAGCATCATCATTCGATTCGCTCAATGTCGCTGGTGGAGGCGGCGGTGGTGGACGTAGCGGTAGTGGAGGAACCGGTGGCTCCGGTGGTGGTGCTGGTGGACGTTCAGCTGCGTCATCTGCTGGCTCGGGAACAGCGGGTCAAGGTTCTAACGGTGGCAAGAGCACAAAAGATTTCACTGGCGGTAGCGGCGGCGGCGGCAAGGGCGGAGCAGGCGCAAATGCCAGTTCAAATACTGGTGCCGCGGGTGGATCCGGATTACAAAGTTCAATTGACACTGTTTCCACTATCTACGCAAATGGAGGAACTGGTGGAAACCGAGAAGTTTCGGCCGTCAATGGCACAGCGGGTACAGCAAATACAGGGAATGGTGGTGGCGGTGCCTCATGTCCAAGCGCTTGTGGCCGATCTGGCGGTGCCGGCGGATCAGGAATCGTTGTCGTGAGGTATTCACCCAACTCTGCTCCTACTACAACAACCACCACAGCCACAACCACGACCACATCCACAACCACAACCACCACGCCCCACACAC
>JBMTEX010000108.1:0-3314 GCA_049433485.1 Ilumatobacteraceae bacterium
AAGGACACATCGTGGACATTCGCATTGGAATCACACAAGCACCGCGCGAGATTGCGTTGGAAGTAGAAGACGACGCCAAGGCACGTGAAGCGTTGAAGACTGCTGTGAATGCAGCTCTCACCGGCGCTACCGACACCTTGTGGATCACCGACAAGAAGGGTCGCGACATTGCGGTTCCCTCGGCCAAAATCGCATACGTGGAAATTGGCTCCGGGGACGCAGACCGTCGTATTGGCTTCGGCGGCTGAGCAATTGGCGTCATCACCGCCGGTTCAGTGCGTCACGCCACGGCATCAGTGGCACATTCTCACCTACTCGGTGGGGCAGACTTGCTTCCAGGAAGGGAGCGCCCATGTCAACAATTGGTGAACTCGCGCGTCAGCACACAGACCTCACAAAAGAGCAAACCACTCACTTAGTGAACCTTGTTTCTGAATGGGGCATGTTGGCCGACCTGTGCTTTTCAGACCTCATGTTGCATCTTCCTGTGAATGGCGACAACTGGCTAGTGGTGGCGCAAGTGCGTGCTGCCACAGGGCAGACCCTCTACATCGCTGACCAAGTGGGAACCATGGCCGAAGGCGCAGAGTCTCCGTTGTTGGCCGAAGCCTTCCGTACTGGTGTGATTGTGGAAGAAGAAATCTTCATGGAGGGAATTGAAGAAGATTGTCGTCTGATGGCCATTCCCGTTGTGCACGGTGGCCGCGCAATTGCAGTATTGACGCGCGAATGGAGCCGTCGTACCGGTCGTCAACTTGGCGAGCTGGAACGCACCTACCTCGACATGTTCGACCGCTTTGCCAACATGATTGTGCGCGGTGCATTCCCGTTTGTTGGTCGTGTGGCCGACAGTAGCGTTGCACCGCGCGTGGGTGACGGCGCCATCGTGCTAGATGCCGATTCACGCGTGAAATACGCATCGCCGAACGCAACGTCTGCATTGCATCGTGTGGGCATTAGTGCAAACGCTGTGGGCCAAACACTGGCTGAATTGGGTGTCATTGATTCATCGGTACGTCAAGCATTTGAGCGCCAACAGCCAGTTGTTGAAGAGTTTGAGCAAACGGCCGACGTTACGTTGTTGACGCGCTGCATTCCATTGGTGGAAAAAGGTGACAGTGGCACTGAAGTCACTGGTGCACTTATGTTGTTGCGCGACGTATCTGAGTTACGTCGACGAGATCGTCTCATTCTCAGCAAAGACGCCACCATTCGCGAGATTCACCACCGAGTGAAGAACAACTTGCAAACTATTTCATCGTTGTTGCGATTGCAGGGTCGCCGTTTGGAATCAGCCGAAGCAAAAGCTGCAGTGGCGGAATCGGTTCGCCGTATTCGCACCATTGCATTAGTGCATGAAACGTTGTCACGTGAGCCTGGTGACGATGTTGCGTTTGTTGAAATTGTGCGACCACTTCTTCGTTTGGTGGAAGAAAGTTTGCAGTCACCAGATCGCCCCATGCGCTTCAAAGTGATTGGTGATGGTGGTCGTTTGCCCGCAACAGTTGTAACTCCGTTGTCTGTTGTTCTCACCGAGTTGCTCCAGAACGCTGTTGACCACGGTTACACCAGTGGTGATGGTGGCGGAAGTGTGGTGGTATGTCTGAATGTGGAAGACGGCATCTTGGCAATTCACGTCATTGACGATGGCCGAGGCATCCCTGCAGATTTCCAATTGGCCGATGCCACAGGACTTGGATTGTCCATCGTTCGCACGCTTGTCACCACTGAATTGGCGGGAACCATTGAGATGCGACCTGCAACATCTGCTGAGTTGCAAGAAGTAGAACTCACACCACAAGCCGGCAATACCGGCACCGTGATTTCATTGCGCGTTCCGCTAGAGAACGAGTAACGGGTTACAGCGCGGAGCGCTGTTGGCGAAGTGCGCGCTGACGAGCGGCTTCTTCGCGACGCATTTGACGGCGCTCTTCTTCAGAGGTGCCACCCCAGATACCGGTGTCTTGGTTGGTGTCGAGGGCGAACTGCAGGCATTCAACGTGTACGGGGCATTCGCAACACACCGACTTTGCCTTTGCAATTTGCAAGAGTGCCTGGCCGGTGGTGCCGATGGGGAAGAACAACTCAGGGTCAGTGTCTCGGCAGGTTGCCTGATGACGCCAGGTGTAGTCGGCACTTCCAAGAGCTAGCGAAGACGCGAGGATCGACACGTCGGTTTCCTTAGGTTTTCTCAGGCGCAAACTGCGCGACGGGCTGGGTGGCGAACCACCCGACTGAGAACCCTACGAGCGACTTTGGCAAGTAACAATGTAGAAAGCAAAGTTCAGCAATGTATTTTCAAAAGAGATTTTGAGAAGTGTGAAAGTCAGGTTGTGACATGGCAAACGTGCAGGTAATTGCGCATCGAGGCGCCTCGAAGGCAGAAAAAGAAAACACGCTTGTTGCTTTTCGTCGTGCAGCCGATATGGGGGCACATGCTGTGGAGTTAGACGTGCGGCGTACGGCAGATGGACGAATGGCCATTCATCACGATGCTGCACTTGCAGATGGTCGACTCATTTTTCAGACACACAGCAGTGAGTTGCCAGCGGAAATTCCATATCTCGATGAAGCACTTGATGCGTGCGCTGGCATGTGGGTGAACATTGAGATTAAGAACTATCCGCAAGACCCAGACTTTGATGAATCAGACATGCTGGCCGCCACTGTTGCGCGTTACTTGGCAGAGCGTGGCGAAGATGACCGCTGGTTAATTTCTTGTTTTCACCGCGGCACGGTTGACGCCATGCGTACGTTGCGGCCGGAAGTGCGTACTGCATGGTTAACGATGGGTGTTCGCTCTGAGGACTATGAGAAAACTGCACGATCATTGGCGAATTCAGGTCACACTGCGTTGCACCCATACTTTGGTCATGTCACACAGGAATGCATTGAGGTGTTCCACTCGCATGGCGTTCAGGTGAATTCATGGACAGTGGATGACCCCACAATGATGAGTCAATTAGTGGACTGGGGCATTGATGGATTGTGTACCAACGTTCCCGATGTGGCGTTGAAAGTTCTCGCTGAGCGCAAGTAAACAGTTATGGGTGTGAGCGCACCAAGCGCATGGCGTTCGGAACATGTTCAAACGTGATCTCGCGCACTTCACCTAAGTAGTCACCATCAAGTTGATACGGAAACGCACGATTGTCGCGCGCCACAACAGATGACACATTGGTGTGCACATCCAGCCATGGTTTCTCGGGAACTCCACCACCGCGCAATGCAGATGCAAGGGTGCGCAAGATGTGAGACGGATTCATTGTCTTGAACGACACAACGGACAATCCAGATTCCAAATTGGTGCTGGG
>JBMTEX010000109.1:0-3279 GCA_049433485.1 Ilumatobacteraceae bacterium
CCACGACCGGTACTCCAGCTGCCATAGCTTCGAGAAGAGGAACGCCAAAGCCTTCATGTCGACTGAGGCTGACGAACACTCCAGCGCGTGCATAACGATGGATGAGGTCATTATCCTCAAGTTTGCCCGTCGGATCAACGTGACCAATGAGATCTAATTTTTCAATTTCATCACCGACTGCATCCACGTATGAACGCATTTTGTGATCACCAACTAGGAAAAGGCGTGCTGCTTTGTCGACGTTGTGGTGGAAATGATGAAACGCTCGAACGATTTCAAGCTGTTGTTTATTCGGAGCAATACGGCCAACAAATAACCAGTCTCGTTCTGGATGACGTGTTTCGCGAGCATTTTGAAATTCGCGAAAATTTGTCCGTACCGGAATAACCTCAACATGTTTGAAACCACGCAACAACATCTCTTTGCGGTTGTAATGCGAATCAGCAATTCCCATTAGTGATTGCTGAGCTAGAACATCAAGTTGATGTCTTCCGATGTGTGAGAAATGCTTATATCCGATTTCAGTGAGTTCTTGTGCTGGCGTGATGTTGTGGTACACCGTGACAAGTGGGTTTGGAAACTCCAAGATTTGATCGAGACGACGATGTCCCATCGAGTGATGAATGAGAAGCAATTCTCTATCTGAAGGAGTAAGGGTGTCAATGTGTTTGATTGACGTTGCAAGTTCTCCGTCAAAATGCTCAGCGAAAATTTCTGACCGATAGCCCATCGCGCGCAGTTCCGCTTGAAGAGCAAACATCTGATTAGTGATGGCATCTCCAGGTGTTGCGCCGGAATGGAATTGGTGAATAGCTGAAAAGAGGCGAGTCATGCGCAGTGTGGAGATTTAGTGAGACGCCTTGTTTTGGTCTTCTAGTTGGTGCAACCTCAAAGAAAGCTGAGACATCTCTCGATGCATATGGTCGAGTTCTTTGCGGAGAAAGACGATGGATCGTTGTTGGTCTTCATGAAGGGCACGAAGTTCATTGAATCTGGGCTCCACGTACCACGATGAGAGACGACGAATGACACGCTTCACAAAGAAGGCGACTCGGCCGCGAAGTCCAGGCCCTCTTTCAATTCGTGGTGCGTCAAGCATCTTGTCCCTCTCCTTGAATTGCACATTGCAACATCGCTTTAATCAAGATTAGTCCGTCTTTATTGATAATTGAGGTGCATCATTCCTTTAGGTTGTCTACAAATCGCAATTAGACTTGATGCGTGTCAAAACTCGTTGTAATTGGAGCCGGCTATGTCGGCTTGTCAACAGTTCTCGGTGTGTCTGAGTTGGGTCATTCAGTCACTGGCATTGATATCGACGACGAAAAGATTCAGGCTCTTAACAATGGGATTGTGCCCATTGCTGAATCTGGCATGAGCGAGGCACTGGCTCGTGGACTATCGGAGCATCGCATTATTTTCACCACTGAGATCATTGACGGCATCTCGCAAGCAGAGATTGTCTTTCTATGTCTTCCCACCCCTCAGGGTGATGATGGCAGTGCCGACCTCTCTTATATAGAGACCGTCGCTAAACAGATTGGTTCTCATCTCCCGCCACATTCGGTGGTCGTGAACAAGTCCACGGTTCCAGTTGGAAGCAGTGTGGTGGTGGGGCAATGGTTGGGTCGAAGTGATATCTCCGTGGTTTCGAACCCAGAATTCCTGCGCCAAGGCACGGCGTTGCATGACTTCTTGAATCCCACTCGAATTGTGGTGGGCGGCGACAATGAAGATGCAGTGAACAAGGTTGCAGAACTTTATGCCTCAATTAATGCACCACTGCTGAAAATGAATGCAGCGTCAGCAGAAGCACTGAAGTACGCAGCCAATTCATTTCTGGCTACCAAACTCACGTTCATAAATGCCATCGCTGATATCTGCGAGCTGGTGGGGGCAGATGTGTTTGATGTGGTGCGCGGACTTGGTCTTGATCCACGAATTGGTGATCAATTCTTGAATCCCGGACCAGGGTGGGGTGGCAGCTGTTTTCCGAAAGACACTCGCGCATTGGTCAAGATTGCCGAAGGCAACGGGTACGACTTTGCGCTGCTGCGTGGCGTCATTCAAACAAACGATGAGCAATACGAACGCATCGCGATGAAAGTTGTTGATCTCTGCGGTGGAAGCGTGAAAGGCAAAACCATTGCCTCATGGGGCTTGACGTTTAAAGCGAATACGGACGATCTCCGTGACTCTCCAGCAATTGCCATTCTCTCCACGTTGCACAACATGGGTGCAACCATTCGTGCCTACGATGCAGCAGCACGAGGCGTAGAGAACTTTCCGTGGATTGAGCGAGTCGGTAGTGCAGTAGAAGTGTGTTCATCGGCTGATGCGTTGGCAGTGCTCACTGAATGGCCAGAGTTCTCAGGTATCAATCCGCAAGACGTGAAAGACCAGATGAATCAACCTGTCGTGGTGGATGGACGCAATGTTCTGAATCCAAATGAATGGAAATCTGCCGGCTTTGAATACCGAGGAGTTGGCCGCGCATAACGCGGATCTTCATGACTAGGTCATCCGTCGTCGCAGTGCTTCGAGAACGAGGTGTCTGGGGTTTATTGACGGCAATAGTTCGTCGTTTGCGCGGCGTTTCGTCGTCTCACGGGCATCATCACATTCACATAGACGATGTTTCGCGTGATGCCCGCGGTGTTGACGTGGTGGGCTTCTTTACGGCAGAGCATGGAGTAGGAGAAGCAGCTCGAACTCTCGTCTCTGCATTACGCACAACGGACATTGATATTTCCACTGTTAATTACACGGACACAGAGAGTCGAACTGAACATTTCTTTGTTACAGACGACGTATCTCGGCATCACACACTGCTGATGTCTATCAACGCAGATCAACTTGTGGTTGCGCGTGACCGTCTGGGTGATCACTTCTTTCATAATCGCTATGTCATCGGGCAATGGTTTTGGGAACTTGAAGTTGCACCAGCGTGGTATGAACCGGCGTGGCCAATAGTTAATGAATTGTGGGCGCCCACACGTTTCATTGAAGAGATGTTGAAAAAAAATGCGCCGAGCAAAGTGGTAATTCGCCATGTTTCATTGCCCATCGTTCCACCACGCATAGACGATTCGTTCACGCGACCACGGTGGAACATAGACGGGCGGTACATGTTCTTATTCGTGTTTGATCTCATGAGCATTATTAAGCTAAAAATTCCACTTGTATTAATTTCCGCGTACTCAAAGGCGTTCTCATAAAACGACGGTGCCCAACTTGTCATTAAGACGATGAATGGCGACAAACGAAGCGAAGATCTTG
>JBMTEX010000110.1:0-3022 GCA_049433485.1 Ilumatobacteraceae bacterium
GGTGGTGAGCTGTGGGCATGACGATGTCTGCACCAAGGTGGCACCCATGTGCAATGTTGCCTCGGGGCTTGTTTCCCGCAAGATGGTGACAAACCGTTCTGCGCCACGCATCCAGCCATGTGGATCTACACCGCGCTCAAAGCGAATAGATGCTTCGGAGCGCAACCCGTGACGCTGAGCTGCGAAACGAATGGGATCTGGCGCAAACCACGCACTTTCTAATGCAAGTGTTGATGTGGATTCAGTGATCTCAGAATGAAGGTCTCCCATGACACCGGCTAATCCCACTCCGGCATTCGTGGCACCGTTACAAATCAAAAGATCTTCAGAGTGCAACTGACGTGTTTGACCATCCAACGTGGTGAGAGTTTCACCGTGTTCCGCGAATCGCACCCTAAAAGACGACACCACTTCTGCGTCGTACGCATGGTTTGGTTGATTCAACTCCAACATCACGAGGTTTGATGCGTCGACGACGTTATTGATGGAACGCATACCTAAATGCGCAAGGCGAGCCGCCACCCATCGTGGCGATGGCCCTACCACGACATTGCTGAGATACGACAAAGAGAAAGAGCCGCAATTGCCTGGAGCATCGATGACAACGGGGAGCGACTTTTCTGCGCCGAGTGATCCGGTGTTAATTTGCGGCCCACGTAACGGCACTCCGAAATGTGCAGCCAGGTCTCGGGCAACGCCGAGATGCCCCCAACAATCAGCGCGATTGCGTGTGAGGTCTAGGTCGAAAACAACATCATGTTCAATGCCAAGAACTTCAAACGGACTCACCCCAAGAGGAGCGTCTGACGGAAGAATGAGAAGCCCACTTGATTCATCGCTCATTCCCAGTTCCACTTCAGAGCACAACATGCCTTCTGAATCAATACCCAGAATGCCTCGACGCGCAATTTCCATACCGTTCGGCATGATGGTTCCAAGTGTTGCAAGAGGAACAATGTCGCCCTCTTTCATGTTGGTGGCACCGCACCATACGTGGCGCTCTACCTCATCACCTGCATCAACGAAACACCGAGTGACCTTTGCTGCGTCTGGATGCTTTTCCATCCGAAGAATGCGTGCAGTGACTACTCCGGGAACCGGAGCACCCACCACGTCCATTTCTTCTACGGCCAAACCGAGAGAATTCAATGCAAGCGCAACTTCATCTGGATCTGATGGGATGTCTGCCATCTCGCGGAGAATTGACAACAGAACTTTCATGAGAACTGCTCCGTGAAACGAACGTCGTCGGAGTACATGTCTCTAATGTCGCTTATGCCGTGGCGTTCCTTGGCCATTCGGTCAACGCCGAAGCCAAAAGCAAACCCACTCCATTCGGCAGGATCTAAACCGCCTGCACGTAAAACATGTGGATGCACCATGCCGCACCCACCAAGTTCAATCCAAGAACCATCATTACCGCGGATATCAAATTCTGCGCTTGGTTCCGTGAATGGGAAGTAGGACGGACGAAGTCTGCTGGTGAATCCTTCACCAAAGAATGCCTTTGTAAACGCTTCAATGGTGCCCGCCAGGTCTGCAAACGTGATGCCACGGTCAATGACGAGCCCTTCAATCTGATGAAAGACCGGCATATGCGTTGCATCGGGTGTTTCTTTGCGGAACACACGCCCAGGCATGACTGCATAAATGGGTGGGGGCCACTCTTGCATGACGCGAATTTGAACGGGAGATGTGTGTGTACGAAGCACCACACTTCCCTCCGCGTCGCTTTCCACGAACAGCGTGTCCCACATGCTGCGCGCCGGATGACTTGGTGGCATGTTCAACGCTTCGAAGTTGTAGAAATCTGTCTCAACTTCTGGTCCTTCGGCGATCTGGAAACCCAAGCCAATGAACACGTCCTCTAATCGTTCTATTGCTTGGGTGACCAAGTGCAGACGACCACGCCTTTGTGTTGCGCGAGCCGACATAGCAAGTTCCGTCATATCGACACGCTCAGCCGCCACTTGTTCTGCGAATTCAACTGTCTGTAGTTCGCGCAGACGCGCGTCGGCCACTGACTGCAATTCAGCCAGGGCGTCATTGACCGCAGCGCCGAGGGCCTTTCGATCTTCAATGTCAGCCACCTTGCCAAGCGAGGCTTTCACCGAAGCGATTGCGCCCTTTTTCCCGGTGAGAGTTGACATGACCGTTCGTAGTTCATCAGTTGATGACACCGCACCAATGCTGGTGATGCCATCGGCCAATGCCTGAGCTAACTGCTGTACTTCGGGGGACGATGAACCTGACATGACGTTGAAACGCTACTCCGAGACACCCTGAATTCTGGGGACGATTTTCATTGCGCACTCCCTGTGCGTGTTCTAGCCACGTGCAACGCAATAACTGTTCCCGCCATTGCAACGTTCAGGCTCTCTGAGCGTCCAACATGTTCCACCGTGATCCAGGAATCAACATCTGCGTCAGATGGAAGACCGCGCGCTTCATTACCCAACACAATTCCCATTAGCCCGCCAAGGTCTGCTTCATACACAGACTCGAGATGAGAGACACCCAATGAATCATGTGATGTTGTCCCCAAGAGACGCACACCAGCTTGCGACAGCACGGCAAGAGAATCAATCTGCCAGACCGGCACATGAAACACAGCCCCCGCCGACGCACGCACCACTTTGGGTGACCATGGGTCAACGGTGGACCCCACAAGAACTATTCCGCGAGCACCGGCGGCCTCGGCGGTTCGCATCAACGTTCCCATGTTTCCTGGATCTGCAATTTCGTGCAGAACCAACAGCCAGTCTTGCGACGTGAACGTCATTGCTCCGCTGTCGGGCATGGCGCACACCACCAACACCCCGCGTGGTGATTCGGTATCACACACCGAATTGAACGTTTTTGCATCTAACTCGTATGCCTCAATTGGCGCGAGATAGCCGTTGTAATCATCGCGAACATATTGCTCGAGAATTCTGATTCCGCTGTTAACGGCTTCCTCCACCAATGTGGGTCCTTCAACGACGAACTCTCCTTCGTCATAACGGAAACTGGGGGGGCCCAA
>JBMTEX010000111.1:0-2868 GCA_049433485.1 Ilumatobacteraceae bacterium
GTGTCGTCTTTTGGCCTTGCATCACCGTGGCAACGGAGTCGCCGACAAGAATCATGTCGACACCTGCTTCATCAACAATGCACGCAAATGTTGAGTCATAAGCCGTCACCATCGACAAGGGGAGCCCGGCCGCTTTGCGGTCGGCCAACATTGGCACGGTGAACTTTCTCAATGAAGATGACGACATGAAGCCTCCGACAATCGTGGCTTTCAGGCTACGGGCAGAGTGCGGAGACACACTCTCCGATGCCACTACCGACTGGTAAGCAGGCGGCGAATGTCAGACTCTGGATCACTGACCAATGTCACATCTGTGTCCATCTGCAAGGTGGGACGGTGGTCAAGGTTGTATTGCGACCACGTGGGATGACTATGGGTGGCAAAGTGGGCAATCTCATCAGCGAAGCGTGTCGCGAGAGCGTGACGTTCAGGAGCATCGCCCGTGAACATGTCGCCACCTGGCGCGTCAAGGTTGTCAAAGGCAAAGGGGATGTCGAGTGCATGGCAACTGCCGAGAATTCCCCCAAATGCAGGTGTACTCCATGTGAACCAGTACATCCATGACGGTGTATTTCGTTTGACTCTGTCGTCGACAAGACTCCACGCACGTGCACGAAATGCAATATCAGTATTCACGGCAGACATTAAGAAGTGAGGTGACTCACCCGGACGGTGATTTTCATAGATAGAAGCTGCATGCTCTTTCTCCTTCGGGAAGAATTTTTCAACATGCTGATGCCAGTCAGTCGTCGTGACATTGGCAGCATTCGGATCAAACGCTGCCCATAATTTGTTCTCGTCTTTGTTCGTGCCAATGACGAAGGGTTTGGGTGATGCAGCTGCGGCAGTCAAGAGATGCGGCGACACTGTCTCCGTGTTCTCTGTTGGCGCAAACCAGTCGTATTCCTTACTGGCTTGTGTGAGGAGCGTGTTCTGTATCTCCAACAATTGTTGAGGAGACATGCTCTGCAGATCAGACATCGATGTTGAAGAACCGTGCACCAAAACAAGGGCCAATATTTCTTCTGCTCGCTCCTTGCTTCGTAGTTGTCCAATTGATGGGCTCATAGCCCAGGCTTTGTGAAACAAATCTGTAGCACTTGGTGTGGCAAGAAGCGTGACCACAGCAGAGCCTCCAGCGGATTCGCCAAAGATGGTGACATTGTCAGGATTGCCGCCGAAGTGAAGAATGTTTCTTTGTGTCCAGCGAAGTGCCGACACCATATCTTCCACTCCATTATTCGCGGTTCCCAAGAATCCAAAAATGCCGAGTCGATAATTAATGGTGACCACTACGCATCCACGTGAAGCGAGATGTGATCCGTGATACCACGACAACGAGCCAGCTCCATTTGTGTAAGCACCACCATGAATCCAAAACAACACGGGAAGTTTGGCGTCCGCTTCCGTGTTGGGTGGCACAAAAACATTCAATGACAAACAGTCTTCTGACATTGACGAAGAATCCATGCCGAGCGTTTGTTCAAGAAATCCTGGAGTTTGGAAACTGATGGGTCCGTATTCTCGCGCATCGACATGTCCAGACAAGGAGAGATCGACTGGTGGTGCGAATCGATCTGCAGTGGCGTACTTGATTCCACGAAATTCACACCCGCCATCGTCGCGCAGCACCCCAAGAATGTCAGCGATGTCTGTCTTGAGCGTGTGAGCAATGAGTGCCATTTCCACACCGTAGTGCGACATCGACAGCCCATCACTAGCGTGTAGAGAATGTTGGGACGACTCATCGGCGGGCTCTATACGCGTTGGAACAATTGGGTGTCACTGCACGCATCCATCTCACCACGTACGTCGGCTGGTCGACGTTTTCTCTCTTTTGGCGAGGGAAGCCTCATTATGTGGAAGCCCACCACCATCTTCAATGAGCGGTACATCACAATTGGTCGCAATACATTGATTGGGCCGGGTGTGGCGCTGTCGGCGGGAATGGTTCCGGGTCAAGAGTGCTTAACAAGCCCCGTTGTATCAATCGGTGATCGTTGTCTGATTGGCAAGGGGAGTGGCATCGTGGGGCATTTCTCCATCACCATTGGTAACGATGTCTGGACCGGTCACCACGTGTATATCACTGACCAAAATCACGGTTACACCGATGTTGCACGTCCCATCTCACAACAATCTCAGCCTGAACGCCCAGTCATTATCGGTAATGGAAGTTGGTTGGGTCACGGCAGCATTGTGTTGCCTGGAGTCAACATCGGCGAGCATGTGGTCATTGGTGCGAACTCAGTGGTCACTCACGACATCCCGTCGTATTCAGTAGCAGTGGGTTCTCCTGCAAAAGTCATCCGTCTATACAAAGATGGACTCGGCTGGGTAGACGTTTAAACAGATAGGTCGAGAGGGGGTTGACATGTTTTCATGTCGTTCTCTCTCGCGAACTTACCGATTCGTTCACTGATGGGAACGCCTTCTACCTCAGTCTCTGAAAAGAAGGGACGGCGATCTGCTGTCCGCAAGGCCTTGATGAAGTCTCTTCTGTTCTGTATGTAGATGCGGTAATCAGCCAGCCATTGTGGGACTAGCTCTTTCCCTTTGGCGTCTGCGGGGCTGTCTTGCGCAATCATGTCGATGGCGCGTTCAAGCGAGTCTGTTGCAACCTCAACAATGTCGGCCTTCTTGAGAAGTGCGTCGGTATCTGTGGGGTCCATGGCAGTGAGGTCTTGGAGAGCGAAACGTTCGTCTTCTGCCTTCTGGCAATGAGCTTCTGCTCGTGCCTTCCACTCATCGTCGCCGATCTTGTTAAAGCTCTCTCGAGAAGCGAATCCGAATGCGTACACCCACATTGCAAAAATGGCGGCGCACACAACTGTGAGAACTACTCGAGCGATCTTTTGCATAACAACG
>JBMTEX010000112.1:0-2829 GCA_049433485.1 Ilumatobacteraceae bacterium
TCGTCTTCAAGACTGATAAACGTTGCACCTTTGGCTGTCATCGGACGTTGTCTGTGCGTCACAACTCCAGCAACAAGAACACGACGCGATGCATCGCCAGATTGAGCCGCCACCACAGAGAGCAATTGTTCGGCAGTGATCACACCTAATTCTGTGAGACGTTCGCGCACAAACACCGTTGGATGCCCATCTGGCGAGATACCTGTCGCCCATAGATCCGCTACTGCTTCTTCGATTGGTTGCATGTGCGGCAGTTCTGGAACCAATTGCAACGTGGTGATGTCATCGAGCATGTGACGTCGCCCAGCAACATGCGCGCCTGCCCTCCACAAAGAACTACGTCGTTGCTCAGCAAAACTCTTTTCAAATGCCCCAGCAGTGGCTAATGCTTCAATCTGTGCACGTGACAAACCAGGCACGCTGCGTCCAAGATGATCAATTGATGTGTACGGCTGTTTACTCACAATGTGTTGTGCCATATCAACACTGATGCCACGCACCGTAGATAACCCAAGATTGACAGATAGTTGTGAATTGGAGTCATTGCTAGGGGAAAGAGTGGCAAGGGCACCAGAAGAATTGATGTCGGGCGTGGTAACCACCACCCCATGCCGCCGCGCATCGCGCACCAATGAATGTGGCGACCAAAATCCCATTGGTTGTGCATTCAACAACGATGCACAGAAAATTGCAGGTTCGTGATATTTAATCCACGCAGACGCATACACCAAATACGCAAAGCTCACTGAATGACTTTCAGGAAATCCGTAACTTGAAAACGATGCCATCTTGTGAAAGATCTCATCCGCCAAACTGCCAGTAACACCTCGTTCAGCCATGCCCTCATACAAACGATTCTTCAATCTCTCCATACGTGCGCGCGAACGTTTAGATCCCATCGCTTGTCGAAGTTGGTCCGCCTCAGAAGGAGTGAATCCCGCGACATCAATGGCCATCTGCATGAGCTGTTCTTGAAACAACGGCACGCCAAGTGTTTTACCCAAACTGTTTTCTAATAGTGGGTGTAAATACGTGACAGGTTCTTTGCCGTTACGCCGTTTGATATACGGATGAACCGATCCACCTTGAATAGGTCCTGGACGAATGAGAGCGATCTCCACTACGAGGTCATAAAAACGCCGTGGGCGAAGGCGAGGCAAGGTTGACATTTGTGCACGAGATTCGACTTGAAAGACCCCCACCGTGTCGGCTCTACACAACATTGCATAGACCTCATCTTCTTGGGGAAGACAAGCAAGATCTAGGTCGTATCCGCGATGTTCAGAAATGAAATCAATGGCATTGTGAAGAGCCGACAACATTCCCAACCCGAGAAGATCAAACTTCACCAAACCAATGGCAGCACAGTCTTCTTTGTCCCATTGCAATACGCTGCGATTTTCCATGCGTGCCCACTCAACAGGACACACTTCACTCACCGGGCGATCACAGATAACCATTCCGCCTGAATGAATGCCCAAATGGCGCGGCATGTCTTCGATGGAAGCAGCAAGTTCGAGAACCGTCTCTGTTGTTGGTTCATCAACACTGACTCCAAGAGCCCGCGATGCATCTCTGACTGCAGACCGATAGCGATATGTGATGACATTGGCTACCTGTGCTGCATGATGACGCCCATACCGTTCATACACGTACTGAATAACTTCCTCGCGCCTGCCACTTTCAATGTCGATGTCGATGTCGGGTGGACCATCTCGTTCGGGTGACAGAAAACGTTCGAATAAAAGACCAAGCGCTACGGCATCTACCTTTGTGATGCCGAGCGAAAAACAGACCGCACTATTTGCGGCACTCCCTCGTCCCTGGCACAAGATGGATGACCGTTCACAAAACTGAACAATGTCCCACACAATGAGGAAATACCCGGCAAAACCAAGCGTTTCAATGATGTGCAATTCATGGTCGATTGTTTTCCATGCACGAGACCGCAAAGACAGATCTTCTGCATGAGACGAGGGCCTATTGCCATACCGTCGTGTTGCCCCTTGCTCCACTAACGCGCGCAAATACGACATTTCACTCATCCCCTGAGGACAGGGAAACGGCGGCAACTGCGGTGCCACCAACAACAAATCAAATGCTGCTGATGCGCCTACCTCACCTGCGTACTCGACAACACCCGGATATCTTTGAAAACGTCTCAACTGTTCTGCGTGAGAACGTAAGTACGCGGTTGCAGCGGGAGCCAACTCAATGTCGACATCGTCGAGACTCTTACGTTGCCGCAATGCAACAAATGCGCTAGCGATGCGATGTTGCTGAGGCACCGCATACAACACATTGTTGGTGGCCACGCATGACACACCACATCGATCTGCAATATGCACCAATGCATCGTTGCGTGCGATGTCTAATGGATGACCATGATTCCACAGCTCAATGAGTACCCGGTCTTTGCCAAACGCATCAATGAGTTGATGGATGACATGTTCTGCCGCGCCGGGTCCATGTTGGATGAGCGCCTGAACAACTGCACCAGAACCACCACCTGTAAGAACCCAACTAGAACCGCGCACCGTTTGTGCAAGTTCAGCCAAGTGCACCTCAGGTTCACTTTTACGACCAGCAAGTTGTGCCTGTGTAATCGCACGCGACAAAGGCGCATATCCGCTTGCCCCATCTGCCAGCACCACGACATCTCCTGCTGTGATCTCGCCAGAAAATGATTGACACCACAGTTCGGTTCCAAACACTGTGGGCAGCGACACATCACGAGCAGCTCGTGCAAAACGCACCACCCCATACAAACCATGTCGGTCAGTGAGCGCTAATGCAGAAAGACCAAGACGTGCTCCATGTTCGGCCAAG
>JBMTEX010000113.1:0-2677 GCA_049433485.1 Ilumatobacteraceae bacterium
GATTCAATGTCTCTCGCTAAGTAAACGCGTGTACCGCGAGGGAGTAGTTGCTTCGTATGTTGTGAGGCTTCAGGCCCAAAGCATTGCACGGGCTTTGTGGGGTGCACCGTCTCTGGAGTATCTACTCCGATGAGTCGAATATCTTGCGTGCGTCCACCGATTGACACTTGCACCGTGTCGCCGTCAATCACTTGTGTCACCACCGCAGAAATGCGACCACCCGCATCAGATTCGATGCGGGTGGAACACGAGGCCACAGCACACAGTGTTGCGACGATAAGTGTGATGGTGCGGGCGATAATACCCGCGCGTTGATTAGAGGCGCTCGATGAGTGTGCCCGTACCGAGACCGCCACCACAGCACATGGAGATGATGCCGTAGCGACCGCCGGTGCGCTCGAGTTCGTTGAGTGCCTTGGTGACCAAGAATGCACCAGTTGCACCAAGTGGGTGTCCCAATGCAATTGCCCCGCCGTTTGGATTGGTCTTTTCAAGATCTGCTCCGAGTTCCTTTGCCCATGCGAGGACAACGGATGCGAAAGCTTCATTGATTTCAAAAACATCAATGTCGTCAATCTTCAAGTTGTTGCGCTCGAGAAGACGCTGCGTTGCATCGATTGGTCCGGTGAGCATGAGTACGGGATCAACTCCAACGAGGCAGGTGTCCACGATGCGTGCGCGTGCGCGCATGCCCAGTTGAGCAGCCTTTTCCTCGGTCATCATGAGTACTGCTGCAGCACCATCTGAAATTTGTGATGAGTTACCTGCCGTATGAACGCCGTTCTCGCGGGCCACTGGCTTGAGGGACGAGAGCTTCTCCAATGTTGTTTCGCGGAGCCCTTCGTCTTTTGCAACACGGCGGGTTCCCACCACGTCACCAGCTTCGTTGACCTCTGGTGCATCAACTTCGATGTATTGACCAGCAAAACGATCTTCTGCCCAGGCGCGAATTGCACGCTCTTGTGAGGCAAGACCAAAGCGGTCTGTGTCGTCTCGAGAAATCTTCCACTTGTCTGCGATGCGCTCTGCACCTTCGAACTGTGATGTCATTTCGTATTGCTCGAAGTAATTCTTTGGAATGGGCACGCCAAGTCCGAGATCTTTGCGGCTGTTGCTTCCAATCGGTACTCGGCTCATCACTTCAACACCGCATGCGATGGCGATATCGACAACGCCGGATCCGATGAGTGATGATGCGAGGCCAGTTGCCTGCTGTGATGAACCACATTGGGTGTCAACAGTGGTGGCCGCCGTTGTTAATGGAAGACCTGCGGCCAACCATGCAGTGCGGGTGACGTTGAAGGACTGCTCGCCAACTTGGCTGACGCAACCGCCAACAACTTGCTCGACAAGTGCTGGATCGATGCCTGTGCGCTCGATGATTCCCTTCTGGGCGATGCCAAGAAGTTCACCTGGGTGAATGGTGGAGAGACCGCCGTTGCGACGACCAATGGGGGTGCGTACTGCATCGACGATGACGACTGGGTTTTGATTACGTGCCATCGGCACATCCTACGCAGGGCTCTGGCAACTACCGTCAGTGGGGTGAGTACCCAGAGCAGTCCATTTCGTCCCACATTGTTTCCCGCCGATGTAGTGGAGGAACATCGCTATATCCATGTAGTGGGAGCCAAGGTCTTCATTGACAATCAGATTGCTGACGAATCCTGGGAACGGCATTTCTTGGGAATGCACGGTGGCGTGGCATGTTGGGGCATCAACGTGCCACACGGAGAAGATCCGGCGTATGGCGCAGAGATGGACTTGCGGGCATTATTCGGTCGCGTGAATGACACCGAATGGGCAATTGCTGGTCGTGCTGTACAGCTGGTGGAGTGGGCGAGAACACACAAGTTCTGCGGGCGATGTGGCGAGCTAACACAAATGGCGGAAAACGAACGCGCATTTAAATGCCAAGCCTGTTCGTTACTGGCATTCCCACGCTTGGCTCCCGCCATCATCACGCTGGTGACACGTGGTGACGGTGATGAACAACAAGCGTTATTGGCTCGGGGTGCAAATTTTCCTGTTCCAATGTTTTCATGCCTGGCTGGATTCGTTGAGCCCGGTGAAAACTTGGAGCAAGCAGTTGCACGAGAAGTAGAGGAAGAAGTCGGCATTGTGGTGAACTCCATTGAGTATGTGTCCAGCCAGCCATGGCCATTTCCGCATTCACTCATGTTGGGCTTCCGTGCTCGATGGGTATCTGGAGACATTTTGTGTGACACCAGTGAAATTGCCGAAGCGCATTGGTATAGCCGGGATGAAGTTCCAATGATTCCTCCTGCCATCTCTATTGCGCGCAAACTGATTGATGAGTGGTTAGTCGGTCGTTAGTTATTTCGTTCACTGAATCTCGTAGCGTGTGCCTATGACTTCACTTCAGCTTGGACGTGTTGGCCTGTGGGCCGCAGATTTCGATTTGGTTCCCATGGCGGTCGCGCAAGAAGGAATCGCGCGCGTCGAAGAAATGGGTTTCTCCACAGTGTGGGTACCTGAGGCTGTTCTACGCGAAGCATTTTCGTCGTGCGCGTTGTTGTTGTCCGCGACTAAGAACATGACGCTGGCCACCGGTATTGCCAACTTGCATGCACGAACTGCACAGTCAATGCAGGCGGGTTGGAAAACATTGTCGGAAGCATTCCCGGAGCGTTTTCTATTGGGAATCGGTGTTAGT
>JBMTEX010000114.1:0-2633 GCA_049433485.1 Ilumatobacteraceae bacterium
CTTGCGTTATTTTGTTTTACACCCGCAACAGCTAGACGGCCCGAATATAGGCTTCGGCACGCTGAAGCCGCATCGACAGGTGGCGAAGTTTCATCGAGAACTTGTTCGCAAGCAATCGCTCATGGCTGCACGGCGCTACAAGTACATGAAGATTCGTAAGGCCACACTTGAATTGCGTGGCTACATCATGCGATACGTGCGCTGGTTTATGGTGCGCATCTTGCGGGTGAAGAGCCTCAGCGGTCAGCGAAAAGAAATTCCACGAGACCGGTTCGAGGGCTTTTCCTAAAGCCTCAAGGGTTTCGGTTCTCCGTGTTGTGGCGGTGTATCGAGATGGGGAAAGATATGGGCGGAGTTTTGTCAAGGGGGCTATATGACACTCACGCCAGATCAAGCAGTGTTGGTATTTACCGACCCATCTGCTTACGCCGATGACGCGCGATTCCACGAAGCGTGCGACGTGTTGCGAAGAGAGTCGCCTATTCATCGGTTCGTTGACACAACGGGGCACTTCAATCCGTTTTACGCCATCACAAAGCACAAAGACGTGTTGGAAATAGAACTACATAACAACATCTTCATCAACGAGCCACGACCAGTTCTGGGGCCTGCTGAATCCGATCGCAGGAATGAAGAGAATGGCCACATGTTGCGAACGTTGATACACGTGGATGATCCGGAGCATCGCGATCTGCGCGGGGTCACGAGTGAATGGTTTTTGCCTAAGAATTTGTCCAAATTGGACGCACGCCTTGCTGAATTGGCAAAACGCTACGTGGACAAGATGGCATCAATGGGTGGTGAGTGTGATTTTGCACAAGACATTGCCATGCACATGCCGCTGAACGTCATCCTCGACATCTTGGGCTTACCAGAGTCTGATTATCCACGAATGTTGAAATTGACGCAGGAGCTGTTTGGAAGTTCGGATGAGGAATTACGTCGTGGTTCATCACCCGAAGACCTCATCGCGGTTATCCAAGACTTCTTCGCATATTTCACGAAGATCACGGAAGAACGGCGGTTGAACCCCACTGACGATCTTGCGTCCGCCGTTGCCAATGGAAAAATCAATGGTGAAGAACTCACCATGATGCAAACAATTTCCTATTACGTCATTGCTGCCACCGCTGGGCACGACACCACTGCATCTGCAATTGCTGGCGGATTGCAGGCTCTCATTGAAAACCCCGAACAATTGGAGAAACTGCGCCGAGATCCATCTTTGGTGTCAACCGCCGCTGATGAAATTATTCGCTGGGTCACGCCTGTGAAGCACTTCATGCGCACAGCCACAGAGGACTACAACATCAGTGGAGTCACCATAAAGAAGGGTGAGTCTGTTCTCCTTGCATACCCCTCTGCGAATCGCGACGAAGATGTATTTCAAAATCCACACCAGTTCGATATTTCTCGCTCGCCGAACAAGCATCTGGCTTTCGGTTTCGGGGTTCATTATTGCCTGGGTGCAATGTTGGCCCGAATGGAAATCAAGGCACTCTTTGCTGAACTCATCCCACGCTTGAAATCAATTGAGTTGGCTGGAGACCCAGCATTAATGAAGACCACTTTTGTAGGCGGCTTGAAACACCTACCTATTCGATACGAAATGGATTAACGATGGCATCAGAATTATGGAAAAAGGGCGCTATTGAATTGGCAGCTGACATCGCCGATGGCACCGTGAGCAGTCGCGAAGTGGTGCAAGCCCATCTCGATCGAATTTCAGAAGTTAATTCACACGTGAATGCAATCGTGCGTGTCATGGCAGATGATGCTCTGCGCATGGCGGACGAGGCGGATCGCGCTGTGAAAAGTGGTGTTGAGTTAGGGCCTCTACATGGTGTTCCTTTCACCATTAAGGAAAACATCGACGTTGCTGGATTGCCCACCACTCACGGAGTGCCACTTTTCGCCGAGGCCATTGCGCCTTCTGATGCACCCACTGTTGAACGGATGAAGGCTGCCGGTGGTATTCCATTGGCACGCACAAACCTGCCTGACATGGGTTTGCGAATTCATACAGATTCGTCCTTGCATGGCCGTACAAAGAATCCATGGATGTCTGAACGGACGGCAGGTGGTTCAAGCGGTGGTGAAGGCGCTGCATTGGCAACCGGAATGTCGCCCATTGGACTAGGCAATGACATTGGCGGCTCGTTACGTAATCCCGCACATGCATGTGGCATTACCGCCATCAAGCCATCGTTCGGCGTGATTCCTCACACCAACACGTACCCCGCACCAGATCGCTCTCTGTCGTCTCAGACAATGTTGAATCAGGGTGTCATGGCTCGCACCGTTGCAGATGTTCGTCACGGTTTCTCAGTTGTGGCAGGTCCCGATGCGCGTGATCCGTTGAGCCTCCCTGTGTCGCTCACTGGATTAGCGCCGGGTGAAAAGGTCACCATTGCGGTTCTCACGAATCCTCCCGGTGGTTCAACGCATCCGGGTATCGCAGATGTAGTACGACGTGCAGCAGATGTTCTTGCCGATGAGGGACACAATGTCGTTGAAGCCACTCCACCCGATATGGAACTGACGTATTTGGTGTGGGCGCAGATGTTGTTCTCTGAGTTGCACGACATTCGTGACCAGGTGGAATTGGTGATGGGAGAAGGTGGTCTCACATT
>JBMTEX010000115.1:0-2589 GCA_049433485.1 Ilumatobacteraceae bacterium
TGGACATCGATGGCCGCGATGTCATTCGCGACATCATTGCTGACCTGTCACGTAATGGAACCACTGTTGTGCTCGCCTCTCACGACATGGCCGAGGCGGAGAAGGTTGCAACGCATGCAGTGTTGTTTCACGCCGGATCTGTGGTGGCAACCGGAGAGTTGTCATCTTTGTTAGAGGTCCGCAAGCGCTTGCGCTTCACATCCGCTGAAGGAATTGACCTTGTTCAACTGAGTGGTGCAGCAGGTAGCCCAGCACACCATCTCGGACACGGTGTGTATGAAATTGCAGCAGAAACGTCGCCGCGATTAATTGGAAAAATTACACAGTGGTTGGCCGAACAACAATTGCCGCTACACGGAATTGATATGGGGCAAGAATCTTTGGAAGACGCATATCGTCGACTGACGCGAGGCCTGTCATGAGAAGAACCCTTCTGCAACTTGGCGCCGAACTGCGAATTATTTTGCGCAACGGTGAACAACTTCTTCTCACATTGATAATTCCCCTGATTTTATTGGGTTTTTTCGGTTCGGTAGATGTGTTACCTAGTGGTGACGAAGACCCGCTCACATTCCTTGTTCCGGGTGTGTATGCAGTAGCCATTATGTCTAGTGCCATGGTGAGCATGGGAATCGCCACCGGCTTTGAACGCTCGTACTTAGTTCTAAAAAGGCTTGGCGCAACACCGCTCACTCGCATGGAACTCGTGTCGGCAAAAGTTCTCAGCATCTTTGTTGTGGAAATTCTTCAAGCCATTGTGTTGTTGTCGCTAGGCATTGCGCTTGGTTGGAGACCACAAGGAAATGAGTGGCCACTAGCGCTTCTTATTGTTCTGTTGGGAACTTCTGCGTTTGGTGGCGTTGGTCTTATATTGGCGGGTCGACTGCGCGCAGAAATTAACTTGGCTGCGCAAAATGGCCTGTACTTGTTGTTGCTGTTGCTTGGCGGAATGATTATTCCTCGCGATTCGCTTCCAGGATTCCTTAGCAACGCAGCACTTGCATTACCGTCCACTGCACTGGCCGATGGTTTGCGTGCCACCTTGAACGGGTCTGGCCAATTGTTGCAACCAATTCTTATCTTGCTGGCATGGGCAGTTATCGCACCACTAGTCGCAGCGCGTCGTTTCCGCTGGAGCTAAACAGTCGCCTGGACATCTAGTGACATGACAGTGACGTCATGTCCGCTCAGTTCTGCAGTGCGAAGTCGTTGCCACCCCATGGCCTCGTACCACGTAGCCCCACTTTCGGTGTACAAAAAGATTTTAGTTATTCCAGAAGAACTCGCACGTCGTTGTAGTTCGTTTACCAGGGCAGTACCTATTCCCTGCTTGCGATATTCATCGGCAACAAAGACGGCCGCCACCCATGGCCCAGGTTCTGGAGCATCGGGTAATTCATCATCTGCAATCAGTGATGCAGTGCCGGCAAATTCACCATTCTGTAGTGCAACGAGAACAACTGGTAGCGCATCACCTGACAAAGAGTCTGCGTACAGATCTAGGTACCACTGAGCGGTGTCTAACGGGAAGTCTCGCTTCCAATAGTTCACACATGTAGACGCAACCAATTGCTGCACTGCAGGATCATCGGGCATATCGATGATCTGGAGAGTCATTGAATTAAGCGGGTGTTGATGGGTTTTCTGGTGCAGGCTTGGTACGTTCAAACGCCTTCTCTACATCTGAATACATCAATGGCGCATCAGTCCCAATAATTTCGGAATCCGGCGGGGTATTACCTTTTGAATACGACTGATCCTCGAAGAAGCCAGCCATGAATCTCTTGAAATAGATGTAGATGATGAGCGCCCACATGTATACAGAGCCGCCCAGCTTCATAATTCCACCCGCGGCTTGCTGATCACTTAACACGGAAATTCCACCGACACGAACAGGGGTGTCGTAATGGTTGTATACGGAACCTTCAGCGAAAGTTAACCAACCAGCTGGAATAGTAGGAATCAGCGAGGTTCCGAAGAGATAGATCATCTTGGCCCCGTCACTTATATGCCATTCGCGAATTGGTCCGCATACAGGTGTCCAGAACATGAGTGAAGTCACAACGAGAAGTACATGCAGCGAATAGTGCAGTGGTCCACCGGCTGCACTGCGGTTCACCAACTGCGGAGTATGCGTGAGAAGCAACGTGAGGTTGTACACAATGACACCCGTGACTGGGCGAGTGAGAAACCGGACAGTCCGGTACACCTTGCCCTTTCCAATAAGCAGACGGAAGAGCCATTCTGGAGTGGCCATCAATGCGAGTGGCGGCACCATGTACGTGAGAATCATGTGCTGCACCATGTGCACGGAGTACAAATACTCTTCCGCAATGTCATGCATTGGCCAGTCGCTAGATAGCCACAGCAACATGATCATCAAGACGAACAAACGCTTCTGACGCTTGGGCATAATTTGACCAGCAGGTGCCACCTTTGGACCAAGCACTCGAACGGTGTAGACGAAGGCAACTATTAATCCAATGATGAGAATCCACACCTCAAGGTGAAGTTGGAAACGCCACGGATCTGGATTAGTTGTTGGTTCAATTCCGGCGAAGAACACCGTGGAACCGCTTTCTCTCGTTA
>JBMTEX010000116.1:0-2510 GCA_049433485.1 Ilumatobacteraceae bacterium
AACGACCGAGACCATGAAGGCGTTGCGCACACTTATGAGTGGCAAACACCTAGATATGGACGGCGAATTTCTACAACTTCATGTAGATGCACCACGTATCTGTAGAGAAACGGCGCCATGCCCACCTTTCTATTTTGGCGGACTGAGCGATGAAGCGCGCGAAACCGCCGCTCAAGATGCGGATGTGTATCTCATGTGGCCAGACACTGAAGTCGCCATTGCCGACATCATCTCAGACATGACGAAACGTGCCGCTAGATACGGACGCACATTGAAATTTGGCTACCGAGTTCATGTCGTCGTGCGCGACACGGAGGAAGAAGCGTTAGATGCCGCATCTCATCTCATCTCGGCCGTTAACACAGAGACAGGTGACGCAATTCGATCCCGGTCATTAGACAGCACAAGCGTTGGGGTGCGCCGTCAAGCAGAACTTCGTGATGCCGCTAGTAACGATGGATTCATCGAAGAAAATCTCTGGACTGGAATTGGCAAAGCACGATCAGGCTGCGGCGCAGCAATTGTGGGAACCCCTGCGCAAGTTGTTGACAAGATTCGCAAATATCAAAACATGGGTATTGAGGCGTTTATCTTTTCTGGCTATCCACACCGAGAAGAGGCTGTACGTTTTGCAGCGACGGTACTACCACGTCTGTCGCACGCGCCTCTCAATTTTTCGGTCTAAGGTTCAGCCATGTCTGATGCATCATCACTTCCAGTTCAGTTCTTGTTTCACATGGCCGCCACACTGGCGCCGCCATCGTTAGTACCCAACGGCCCTAACGGCACGCGCGTGATTGTGCCTATCACCGGTGGAACTGTGACTGGCCCAATGATCAATGGAACGATTGACGCCCTTGGTGCAGATTGGCTCACTATGCGCGCAGACGGCACCGCACAGTTAGATGTTCGTGCGCTCATTCGTACCCACGATGGCGCTGTCATTCACACCTCATACAAAGGCATCATGGCACCACATGGCGACACACGGCGCATTACCACTGCCCCGCTATTTGAAACAGGTGACGCCAACTATGCATGGCTGAATTCCATTCAAGCAATTGCAGTTGGCGAGCCAGGCGACGGAGTTGTGAACTACGACGTCTACCGCATTCTGTAACTCTCTACAGAGTCTGAGACAACACTCGACCAATAAAGGTTGCCCAACGATCAACCGAAATTGGTTTTTCAGTCACGTCGTTCAGGACCACCCCGAGCGAGTAGGCCTGCACGAATGTTGCGAGTACAACAACATCGAGATCTTTTGCAATCCAGCCGCGTTCTTGCATCTCGCGAGCAAGATCGGCGAGAGAGTCAGTGAGGCGTTGTTGCTCAACTGCTAGCGCATCAGCAAACTTCTTTGAATGTCGTGATAGCCCAACAATGGATGCTCGGTCGGCTCTAGCTTCTGCTCGGCCTGGCGCCGCAGATGATTGCACTACTTCTGCGAATCTTTGACCAAGATCTTCGCGCGAAGTAGACGTTGACAACAGCACAGTGAGCACCACAATGTCTTCATCAACAAAACGAGCGAACCGCGCTACTTGTGCTTGCTCGATGACGTCGTGAAAGTCTTCAAAGTGGTGGTACAGAGAGCCTTTAGAGATCTTTGATGCGTCCAACAAATTGTCCACCGTGAATCCCTGCGGCCCAAATTCGTCAATCAGTGAAATAGCAGTATCAAGTAGCAATTGTTTGGTGGGATGAATTGTTCTCACACCCCCATTCAACCACGCCACGCCAGTGCGTGCAGGTGGCAGACTAGGTATATGCATCTTGAACGCCACGCCGCGCATCGAATAGGCCTCCTGCGGGCCATGGTTCTCGGAGCAAATGACGGCATCATCTCTACTGCATGCCTCATTTTGGGCGTGGCCGCTGCGGATGCTTCGCGTAATTCAATCTTGACTGCTGGAATGGCTGGACTGGTTGCAGGTGCCGTATCCATGGGTCTTGGCGAGTACGTATCCGTGAGTTCACAAAGCGATGCAGAGCGGGCCGACATCGAAAAGGAAAAATGGGAACTGGAAACCATGCCAGATCACGAGCTTGACGAGCTCACCGCTATATACGCCGCAAAGGGTTTACCTCAAGCGCTTGCACGCGAGGTTGCAGAAGAACTAACAAAACACGATGCACTTGGGACCCACCTTGCAGAAGAGTTAGGAATTACCGAAACCACATCTGCACGTCCGGGCCAGGCTGCCGTCGGTTCTGCACTTGCCTTCACCATTGGAGCCGCCGTCCCATTAGCGACTGCCGCCGTTGCAACCTCTGATTCGCGCATCATCACAACACTCATTGTGGTCACAATTGCGCTCGCCGGTCTCGGCTGGGCAGGGGCTCGATTCGGCCAAGCCGACACCAAGAAACCAACAGCTCGCGTCGTCGTTGGTGGCCTGTTTGCCATGGGAATCACCATGTTGGTCGGCAACCTGTTTGGCGCAGCTATCGCTTAGGCATTCTTGCGTCGTCGCCGCAATGTCGGCGGCAACACAAGTGCAAACAAC
>JBMTEX010000117.1:0-2517 GCA_049433485.1 Ilumatobacteraceae bacterium
CGTGCCGCCACCTTGAGAGGGTGGTGTCCTAGGCCGCTAGACGATGGGAGCCAGGCTATGGAGACTAGCCGCCGGTCAACGTGTTGCTCACCCGAGAAAATGCCAGGACCCGTTGGCGCAAGGCAAAGACACATGTGATCAGCAACAATGGGGCCCCAATTGATACTGCCAATAACTGATCAATGGTATTCGCCGCCGAAACACCGATCACAAGTGTGGCGGTAGCAACTATTGATGAAATCAGCGCGAAACTTTTTGAGATAGTCGCCATTGCCACATTGCCAACCACAATAGCCACGGCACCGGGAATCACCGCCACAGCTGCCAGTGCAATAGTTCTATATCGCGGAATTTGGCTTTCGCCAAAGCCGAATACCTTCGAGAGCACAAAAGGCGCACTCACGACGATCACGAATGCCAGTGCGATACCGAGACCTGAGACGAGCCAGACGATGCGCCTCAATGCACGTGCTTTTTCAGGTGCGGCAACTTGCCTATCAGCCATGTCTGGAAACATCAGTTGGCCAATCAGCAAAGGAAGTGTCATGAGCCCCTTCGAGATCACCAACAAAGCAGATACCGCACCAGCATCAAATTCCCCAGACAATCTGCGCAATGTCAGCAAATCCACGTAGATAAGCACCCACAGCGAGATCGAAGACGTAGTCAGCACAAGCAGTCGTGTAGTCAAGATCGATTGCACTTGCATCCTGTACTGATTAACCAATGGCGCAAATATGACAACTGCGACAATCGGTCCGCTAACGGTTATCAAGATAATCGAGCCGACATTGATTTGGAACACTTTGGCAATAAGGAGTGCGAATATTCGCCAGCCACCAACAAACAACGACAGCGCGAACATAGCCCTGAAGGATCGAACACCCTGCAATGCGCCGAATGCAAGGGCAAACAAAAGAGCGGACATAGGAATAACTGGCAGGCCGACAAGATCGAGCCACGGAGCGTTCCAGAATGCGCCCAATAATGGCAGGGTTGCTGTCGCACCCAGCCCCATCAATGTGCCAGCCATTAGCAACGACTTCAGGTACCTCGATGTTCGAACCGAGGTGCGGACATCGACTTGGTTTGCATATTCGTGTGCGGCATCCAACTGAATGCCGGCCGCGCCCGTCGCCACGAGAGCAGACAGATATAGCTGGGTGCTGTACAACGAGAATGCATCGGATTCAAACGTCCGCGCAGCAACGACTGCCGAGACGGCAAATGTGACCTGACCGGCAATGACGAGCGGTGCGGAGCGAAAAACTCTGCGCCTCAATTCAGACAACATCACGAAGAAGATTACTCACAGAAACGCGCGTCGCGAGCGCTCCACAAGGTGGCTTATCATGACATGCAGTGATCGTATTTATGTTCGGCACCACAGCCGAAGCCATCAAACTCAAACCCGTCATCACGAGGTGTATCAACAGCGGTGGTGAGGTTGAGTTGTGGTGCTCGGCCCAACAGTATGCCGAACTCACTCAACTGTCCGACGCCGTTGCACTCACGAAATCGACAACCACACGCTGGCTAGCCAAAGGATTCAGGCGTCGAAGTATTACGAGAAAGCTTCACGTTCTGCCCTGGGCTCTGGTGGCAACCTTTCGATTTATCGTTCTGTCCGTTGTGCGTAGATCACGACCACGATTGGTGCTGGTCCATGGAGATACGCTCACCACGGCACTGGGTGCGATTTTGGCGCGGTTGATTGGGACACGAGTCGGCCATATCGAAGCAGGTTTGCGCAGCGGCGACTGGCGAAATCCGTTTCCGGAGGAAATTTGCAGGCGTCTGGTCGGCAGACTCGCACATTTTCACTTCGCTCCATCCGAGATTGCTGCCCAGAATCTTGTGCACACCAGGGGGACCATCATTCATACCAATGGAAACACCGTAGTGGACACTCTCGGCGGTGAGTTCGCTCAACACGATGACTCGAACCACTTCGTCACAACGGTCGTGTTGCTACACCGAGTGGAGTTGCTCTCAAATCATCTCATACTCGAAGAGACCGTCCAAGTAATCGCAGATCACTCACGCAGTCATTCAGTTCTCCTTGTCGTAGATGCGCTCGCTCAGACGCACATGACCCGAATTCTGAACGAAATAATCGGAACGGATTGCAAACTTCAAATCACCCCAAAACTCCCTCATAGTGAATTCGTCAACTACTTACGCAACTGTCAACTCGTGGTCACCGACTCGGGAGGCCTTCAGGAAGAAGCTGCCGCTCTGGGGAAGCCATGTATTCTTCATCGAGTTGTCAGCGAGAGAGACGACGGACTTGGACCAGGCGGCAATGCGGTTCTCACGGGCCTAGATCCGGACGAATTACGAAGACACATGGACAGTCCACCGACGAACTCTCCGGTCCGCGCATCGCCGGAATCGCCTTCCGATGTCGTCGTGAGGGCACTAGCGAACTGGGGATTCCTGCCAAGAGAGTGAATCCAACGTGGTTGGGGAGCAAGGAATCGAACCCTGAATAACAGAACCAGAATCTGCTGTGTT
>JBMTEX010000118.1:0-2082 GCA_049433485.1 Ilumatobacteraceae bacterium
TGAATTGTGCGAGGTCCCAATTCCAATTGCTGAATGATTTGATGCTCGCGCTCGTAACGATGCGTGGCATAAGCATGAAGAAATGGTTGTGGTTCTCTCACGGGACCACCATGGGTTGGCCACAAGATGGAGTCATTACGGTGAATCACTTTCTGCAACGAAGCCATGTAGTCAGTCATGTCACCGTCTGGCGGTGACACCACTGTTGTGCTCCATCCCATGATGTGATCGCCAGTGAACAAAGCGTTCTCTTCTGCAAACGCAACACACATATGATTGGACGTGTGTCCAGGCGTTGCTACCGCTGTTAAAGAAAACTCGGGGGTTGCGATAAACGTCTCGCCATCAATAACGGCAACGTCAGGAACAAAATCGGTATCAATTGTTTCTTTGTGTTCCTCATCGTCATCTTCATGCTCGTCACGGTTGTTTTCTGCAGCCGGTGGATCAAGAAATGAGTCATCTTCATGCACGTATCCGGGATGTTCTGCGTGGGGCCCGATGGCAAAACGCGGTGCGCCCGTCAGCTCACTCAGCCATTTGGATAACGGGGAATGGTCTGCATGACAATGTGTCACCGCAATACCCACCACCCGCCTGCCGCCCAACGCGCGCTCAAGCGCGTCTCGATGCGACTCGATCTCAGGTCCCGGATCAATGACAACAACATCCTTTGTGCCAACGATGTATGTACCAGTACCGCGATAGGTGAACTTCGAAGGATTATTTGCGATGACTCGTTGAATCAGGGGCGACACTTGTTCAGCTACTGCATACGGGGCATCGTCAATACGAGGAACAAATGGAATTGCACTCACGTGACATCATTTCCGCGATTTGTAGCACCACCATTTCGACCAAACCGAGATTTACGTTGTTTGACAACTTTCGGTTCACTTCCTTCTATGAGTGGATTTTCAATCACGGCATGTCTTGTGCCACTACTGCTCACCAATGCTTGTGCCATGGCAGCAGCAGGCAATGCAAGAATTGCGCCCACCGGACCCATCACTGCTGCACCCGCAAGAGCAGTGCCAAATGCAAGTGCAGGATGCAATTCCAATGTGCGAGCTGTAATTCGTGGCGCAAAGAGATAGTTCTCAATTTGTTGGTACACCACGATAAAACCAATGACGATCAACGCTTTTACTGGTGACTCAATAAAGGTCAGCAACACCGGCAAGATGCCAGCGAGGTACGTTCCGATGACCGGCAAGAACTGGGATACCAAACCAACCCACACAGCAGACGCGATGGGGGCAGGGGCACCGATTGCTTGGAATGCAATCCAGTGGAAGAACGCTGACAAACCGGCGAGAAGCGCACGTGAGTAGAGATATCCACCGGTTTTGGTGATTGCCAAATCCCATGTGTCGAGCACTCGCACCTGTTTGTCTGGTGCTAAGCGACTGCAGATTGCCCGACGCATACGCGGTCCGTCCGCAACCAAATAATACGAAAACAAAAACACGGATAACGCTTGCAGCAGACCATTTAGTGCGGTGAGCGACAGCGAAAACACGCGGTCTTGTTGTGAATCAATAAATCGTTGAACTGCTCCATTTGGATCATTGATCTCGTCATTGACTTCCGCAGGATCAATGTTGGTATTGAACGTGTCGTTGATGAACTCCACGGTGTCATTCACATACTTCTCGCTGTTTTGCGCCAAATCTGCAATCTGACTAGCGACCAAGGTTCCTACCGCTCCAAGAAAAACCAGTGTGAAGATGACAACCGAGAACAAAATCCCAGCTGTTGCCTTGCGCCGTCCCCATCCGCGTCGGACAAGTCGATTGACTCCAGGTTCCACCGCGAGTGCGATGAACAACGAGATCAACAACAAGATAAGAAATGACTCCAACCTGTCGAATACGTGACGGAACGACAGCGTCGCCAAATACATCAACCAGAAAAAGATGATGGCCCGAGGTACCCAGCGAGGCATCCGACGTTCGTCGGCTCGATTGCCCGATGGCTCCGGCGACTCAGGGTTGGTGTCAGTCACAGGTGTCAGGCTACTGCCACACAATTCACAGAAAGTGCGTAGGTGTTGGCCACATTTCTTGGCACGATGTTCCC